>JAVZMD010000101.1:0-5126 GCA_038883435.1 Thermoproteota archaeon | reverse complement strand
GGACAAGGCTTCTGCTCTCCCTAATAGGGAAGTCTAAGCTTACTGAGAAAGAAGCCATGAGGCTCAGCGAAAAAATAAAGCGTGGAATAGCTGAAAAACACGGAGTGTACTAATTGTTAGTGGTTGATGCGAACGTTTTAATGGCTTCGCTAATAGGCAAGGGGACAGTGTTTCTACTATTAAAACAGTTAAACAGGGTTGGAGTAAAACTTGTTTCACCCTCCTTTCTCGAAGAGGAGATGGATGAGCATTTAGACGAGATAGCGGAGAAAACGAAACTGGATAAACCCGTTTTGAAATATTTGATTTCAGAGTTACTTAAACTTGTGGAGATCATACCTAAATCGAAATACGAGGCCTACATGGAGCAGGCGAGAAAAATCTGCTCAGATAGGGATGACATACCCTACTTAGCATTATCCCTATCTCTGGATAAAGCATCCATCTGGTCTTTCGATGAAAAACTCAAGGAAGATTGCAGCAAGATTGGCATACAGGTTTTGTCGAGCGTAGAAGAAGTCATGAAGGAACTATTGTTAAAAAAATAAGTAGAAAACAAGTTAACTATTTAATGAATTACTTATGCCTCGTCTGGGTCAGGCAGGTCCCGATCTGGATCCACCTTTTACAGGAAAATCCTTCTCTTGTTGACAAGTGTGTAATGATTTTAAGAGGATTGTTTTCTCTTCTTTAAGAATGCTATCACTATCATTACAACTATAATTAGAAGAATTACCCCGGCTATTGCTCCTACGGTGGTTAGGTTTGTTTCAGTCCTCCATGATGCTGTTAGGCTAACTGGCCTCGTTACAGTGAAGCTGTAGGTTGGCGAGGTTGAAACCAGTTCACCATCGGTCATCCATCCTTCGAAAACGTAGCTGGTAAAAAGGTCTTTTTCAATCCGGATCGTTGAGACTGAAACTGTTGCCTGCGAGCCGAGTTCATACCAGCCTCTTCCGGAGGCTTGAGCTATACTCGTTATGGCATCGATAAAGTATTGTGTACCCCATTTCACTTCAAGCGATACTGGCTCTACAACTGTTATCGAACATTTTTCTTCCAGGCTTAGGGGTAAACCATCCTTATACCATCCCAGTAGGATTCTCCTTGTCCCGTTCCCATGGTCAACAATCCTCTGGATGGAAAGATTTGCCACTTGCTCGCCCCTGTACCAGCCTATACCGGAGGGGAAACCATAGGGTGAAACTGCAGATACTAGATACTCGGTCTGGTATCTGGCGACCAGTGTAGTGGATGACGAAACAGTAATCTCCCTTTTAACTAAAGTTATGTTATCGTCCCATTTCTCGAAAACACAACGGGCTCCCGGCTGTAGCTGAACAATCTCCGGAACCTCGAGCACATGAACAGAATCCTCCTCCCATTGGAAAGATAATGGAAGATAATCCTGATCATATTGAGCACCATCGATTTTAACGCTTGCTATTTTAGGTTGAACATTAATTGTTACTGTATGGAAAACCACTTCTTTAACGGAGTAGGATAGAACGTTTCCCTCAGAATCCAGCTTAAACATGTATTTCTTCGTCCCATCTATTATTGCGTTGATACGGCCCTTCTGGTCTCTTAGGATAGGGATCTCTCTTCTTTGGAGATTCCCCTGTGTATCAAGGCTGTAGAATAGAGTATTATCGCCCTTGAGGGAGTATACTTCGGCGAAGAAGAGGAATTGATTTAAGGGCTCCTTATAACCTTGGTCGAAACGGGTTAGGGCTAGCTTAAGAGTTAGAGCCGAGTCCGAGAACCATTGGTTTGCTATAGAGGCGAAGAATTCTTGGGGTGCTGATACGAAGAAGCCGTCAGGCAACATGCTTCTAAGGTAATTCATACGATTGTTTCCAGCACGCCTTATGAGCTCTTCCTTTCTGCTTTTTAAATACTGGTCTTGTGAAACATAGTAAGCGTCTACAACATGGTTTACTTCATGCGCAACAACTAAACAGAAGACGTCGGAATACTTGGGAGGAACATCTTCTGGAAACCCGTTTTCCTGGATTGTTCCTATGCCGAACCCGAAGATGTTAACTCCACCATTCTTACCCCATAGTTGGATCTCAGGTGTTCCGGGTGGAAGCGTACCAAGGTTGTCAACCACGGAAATGGCTCTAAGGTTGTGAAGTTCCTTGGGAATTAGGCTGAGGTATGTATAGATGAAGTCTTTCTGCCCCTGGTTTAAACCAGCGTTATCCAAAAGCAATACTGCGAAGTTATTCCAAATATCCAGATACCTGCCTGTAAGACTCATGGCGGAGGCTATCTCGCTCTTCCGCTCCGGGGTTAGTGGAAGCGCGTCGATGAAGCTCCGGTAGACTCTCTCCCTCAACCAAGCCATTACGCTTTGGGTCGACTTATCATATGCAATGCTTCTTCTGAAGTATTTCTGATGGTTGTGGATGAGATTCTTATAGAAATCGTAAATCTCCTGTCTTTGCAAGCTATCTCGGCTTAATGCATTAGTAGCCGTTGCCAGCAGTAGGTTTGCCCTAACATACTTACTCCTGATAGAAGCATCATTTTGCAAAATTGAAGGAAGATCATCTGGATGAGCATTGGTAATCGTCTCGATATAGGGGAAGGCTTGATAAATCGTCTGGAGCTCAATATTCGGATAGAAAGTATGGAATATTGGTTGACCATTGTAATTATTAGTGGGGTCGCTAATATAACCATCTATCCATCGGATTCCGAATAATTCTCCGATCTTATTCATCGGGTAATCGTCAAGAGTCTTACCCGGGTTATACGGCTCCCAAGACCATCCGAGCCCTATTAGAAAAAGGCCTCCACCACTATCTACGAACTCTCTTAAGGCAGTAATTTCAGACGGGGAGAACTCTCCCCAAGCGTTTCCGATTAAAACAACACCCACATCCGACAAGACTGATTGAGAAATTGCTCCAGAGAATCTTACAACAATATAACCACGTTTCTCCAACTCGCTCTTAAAACTGTTGAAATTGTCACCACCATACCATTCGCGGTGACCAGTTGTAATAAGAATCTTCTTTCTACCCAGCTTATCAAGCCAGTCAACCACATTGTTTCCAAACTTCTTGTTGTCAAATAGCTCTAGTGCTTCGTTAGTTAGAAAACCATCGTGACCCAACGCAATTACTCGACCACCCCCTAAGCTGGACGCCATGACTACATTAGAAGGAATAGGAGTAGTATCTTCATCTCCAGCCGCGATTGGTATCGCTGTCTCCCTTAAAGACCATAAGGGACCAGGGACTCCAATAGCGCAAATCGAATAAACACCCTCTACTAATTGATGTAAACCATCTAAACTAACTTTAACCATAACCTCTGCTCTGCTGCTAAAATGTTCTGTCAAAAAGGTAAACATTCCAATGATAAGCAAGATTACTAAGGCAAGAGTTCTTAATACATTATGTATAGTTGACTTCATTTTTCTGGCTATTAATCATTTATTTGAGACTATTATATTTTGCTAATACATTATGGTGTTCTTATCATAACCATATCTCCCAATATCTAGTTATCGCAGAGAATAACTAGAACAATCATACTAGATGCTCTCTAACTTTTAGGGAGCGACATGTCCCCATAATAGATCCATCCTGGAAAAAGAGAACAGTCGGTTGTGGTTTTTCATTTATAATCCTACATAAATGACTTTTAATTATACATAAACACTATTAGAACCTTTGTGATCATTACCGCCAGATCAAGAACTCTATGAACTCAGAGTAGTCTTATTCCTTAAACATTCTGGAAAGTTTTCCTTGGGGAATTCCATTTTCTCGAGCTTCTTGTCTACTGCTATGACTATGTCATCCTGTCCAAGAACCTCAAGCTATTCATCTTCCTATTTGCGTAAAAAGCGTTTTTAAAACAAAAATGGCACAGCTTTACAACGGTTAAATGTTTGTAAAAGCATATAACCAGCCTGAAAGTATGTTTAACAGAGTAAAATGTCGCAGGTGAGTCTTGAAGACGTTTATGCCGAGCTGAAAAATGTTAGTGCGAGGCTTGAATCCATGGAGAAGACTTTGGAGACTTTAGTGATTATGATGCTTCCTGAGGAAGAGATCAGCGAAGAAGAGTTGAAGGAAATAGAGGAGGCGGAGGCGGAGATTGAAAGGGGGGAATACGTTACCCTTGAGGAATTAATGAAAGAGTGTGGAGTTGAGTAGTGCCTAGATACAGGATTCTAGTTTCGAGAAGAGCCGCCCGGTTTATAAGTGAAGTAGAGCAAAGGCTGAGAAGAATGATAATAGGTGAAATAAAAGATCTGGAGAACTTTCCCTTCTTTACTGAACCGCATGACATAGCTAAGCTTAAGGGGAAAGAAGACTATTACAGGTTACGTGTACGCAACATAAGAATTATTTTCAAAGTTAACGAGAAACAGAGAACGATATACGTTGAGAAAATAGGATACAGGGAAAAAATATACAAGTAGAAGTTTACACGAGCATAAAGTAGCTTTACTTCTAGTCTGGATCGACTTTAACCTGACCGAGAGCCTTCTCAAGCATGCTTTGGATGAACACAAGCGCTAGTGACCACGTAGACCTTGGCCTTCTCCTCAACAAGTTCTCCTTTTTCAGACCTAAAGTTTATAGTGCTGGTTATTGGCTTAGCCTCCACTAGCCCTCCCAATCCTGAAAACTTTCTTTCAGGCTTTAGACTTGAAACATCTATTCCGATCCGCTTAATGTCTCCCCAAAGGACTACGGTGTTTGATGCTCCAGTATCCAATAGGAGGGGAAGCCTTGCCTCCACGTTCAGCTCATGTAAAACGATTACTGCGGTTACAAATGGCGCTGGAGGACGGTAACCGTAATTTATGTAGCCGAGTATCCTCATAGTATGGCCTCGACAGGCTCCTTTGAGACGAATTGTATGAGCAGTTGACTGGGTTGAAAGCCCTTATGTTTAAGCCTCTCTAAGAGCACCGATAAATCCGTATCAGAATCCAATACCTTCTTACCGTAGACCACCACCCATTTATCCCTATACTCGTATAGAAGTTTCTCACGGTTTTTGAGAAACCATTGGAAATCTTCCTCGAAGTCCTTCAGAGCAATAACAAGTTCCTCAGGCAATTAGTTCACCTAATCTTAGAAGTAATTGGGAAT
>JAVZMD010000100.1:0-5321 GCA_038883435.1 Thermoproteota archaeon | reverse complement strand
AATAACTGCGACGCATGGTGAAGACCATATCGATAAGCAGGCTTTAGCTGAGCGTGGCATACCCTATCGTAATGCTCCAGTTCAAAGCTACGATGTTGCTCAAGGAGTAATGGCATACATCTTTGCCTTTGCAACCAACATGGTTAATGCAGATAGGTTGATGAAAAAGGGCGAGTGGAAGAAGAGAGAACTCGTTGGTTTCAGGATAGAGGGCAAGGTTCTTGGGATAATAGGCTATGGCCGTATTGGAAGAGAGGTTGCGAGACAAGCCTTAGCGAACGGTATGAAAGTGATCGTTTATGAGAAGGATCCTAAGGCGAGGAAGGAAAATTCGCTGCCGGTTGTTTTCGTGGAAAAGTTAGAAGAACTCCTTTCTAAATCAGACGTAATTACCATACATGTGCCGCTTACTGATGAGACCAGGGGAATGATTGGCGAACGAGAGCTGAACATGGTTAAAGACGGGGCCTACTTGATAAACACTGCAAGAGGAGGAGTGGTAGATGAAGAAGCATTGTTAAAAGCATTAGAGAAGGGAAAGCTTGCCGGTGCAGCCTTAGACGTTTTCCAACATCAGCCTCCTTTAACCAATAATTCCTCAAGTGAGCTTGCACGTCATGAAAAGGTCATAGCATCTCCCCATAGCATAGCCCAGACTGCTGAAGCTTTGAGACAGAAAGGAGAAAGCGTGCTCAAAATAATAAAAGAGTATTTAGGTAAGGTTTAATTTCTCATACCATATCTATGGAATTATTAGCCTGCTGAAAATAGCATTAATGGAGGATAGGAGTAATTCTTCAGGAGTTTTTAAAAATTGGAATTGGCTATCTTCCTTCGTCAGCATCTCCAGGATTAAGCTCCGAATTCTCCTTGATATACTCTATAACCTCATCGACATATGCAAAAGCTAGTGAAACATACGTGTCTGCAGAACCGTAGTATATTGCTATTCTACCGGTGTCAGCATCCGTGAGAGCTGCGCAAGGAAATACAACATTCGGCACAAAACCACAAACTTCATAATCTCTCTCAGGAGTTAGAAGGTAATTCCTACACCTATAGAGGACTTTAGAAGGATTATTTAAGTCGAGTATTGCCGCACCGCAACTGTATACATATCCATTACAAGTTAAGACTACACCGTGGTAGAAGAGGAGCCATCCTTCACTTGTTTCAATGGGTGCAGGCCCTGCGCCTATCTTTAGGCTCTGCCACCATCCTGAGCCTCCTCTGCTCATAACTCTCCTATGTCTCCCCCAGTGGATCATATCTGGGCTCTCGCTCAGGAAAATGTCTCCGAAGGGAGTATGGCCAGCGTCACTAGGTCTAGAGAGCATAATATACTTACCGTTTATTTTCCTCGGAAAGAGGACACCGTTCCTGTTAAACGGTAGGAAAGCGTTTTCAAGCCTTATGAACTCCTTGAAATCCTTAGTCATGCCTACTCCTATTGATGGGCCGTAGAAGTCTGTACACCAGGTTATGTAGTAAGTGTCCTCTATCTTGACGACTCGAGGATCATACGCGTAATTTGGCTGATAAACTTGTCCCGTAGTATCTTTCCAAATTATTTCCTCATCTTCAATATCCCATGAAATGCCATCATCGCTCCAACCTACGTGGAGCCTAGCCTTACCATCCTTATGGTCAGCTCTAAAGATCCCTACAAATTCCCCTTTGAAAGGGACTACAGCACTGTTGAATACTCTGGCAATGCTCTTAGTAGGGTTCCACTTGGTTAAAGGGTTCTTATCATACCTCCATACAACACCACCATAGTCCTTTGGCTTGTCCTGCCAAGGTATGTTCTTCAAACACTCTCCCACTATCTTCACTTTACCCATTCCTAACTATGGTTTACTAAGAGACTTATATGATTTGTCGAGCCCTTTGGTCATCATTCTCTCTTCTTGAAAAACAGCCATGTGTTTCCACCAGCTTTTCCAAACTTTATCAAAACGAATCGTCCATTCAACCTCTTTCCGTGTATTTCAATCTCTATAGTGTTCTCTGTCTTTTTAATGAGCTCGTAGTCTCCAAAATCCCATTTCTCAACTCTCCCAGCACCATAATAGCCCTCTGGGATAATACCTTCAAACTCAGCATATTCCAATGGATGGTCTTCAACTTGTATCGCCAGCCTCCTTACTCCCGGTCTATTCTCAGGCTCTTTAGGAACAGCCCAGCTCTTTAACACGCCGTCCATCTCAAGCCTTAAATCGTAATGCAAATGAGTAGCTTCATGCTTCTGAATAACGTAAATCAATCTTAAAAAGAGAAATAGGTTAGAAGGTGCTTATTAACTCTTCACTTCGATAACATATTTACAGGCAGGGTCTCCTTTTGCAATACATTCAACTTCTGTTACTGAAACCTCCTTGTTGAACAGTTGTCTGAATATTCCCGCTAGGTATCCTCTAAAGAATTGACTTATACTCTTATCCTGTTTATCCTTAAAATGTAGACATTCAAAAAGCTCATGGCAAACTATTACAGCACCTTTAGAACTAAAATCAATTATCTCTGGAATACACCAGCCTTTTGCAGTTCTTTCAGCCATTATCAATTTCAGAATCTTAAGTTTATCCATCCGATACTTCTTAATAATGCTCTTAACTTTACTTTCCCCAGCAGTTAACCCCATTTCATAGAGTATTACTGCTGCTCCAGTCCCAAACTTGTCGTAAAGCCTCTTAAGTATCCCCCCGAAGGTCTCAACCCTGAAGGTAAAGCTCTTCTCATCAAAAGCCGTTAAAGGGAAGTGTAGCGTATCGATGATCATTCCATTAAAAGTTTCTTGCGAAACTATTATATCAATCACATCCTTATTGCTTCTTATTTCTTTCATTAAGTCATCCACCTCACCCTTTAGATTAGAAATATCCAAGAAAAGACCTATTTGGAAAATGTTTTCCTCCACCTGAGTGACGAAGCCCGAAAGAGGCTTTATTCCTTTTTCAATAAAAATACCCAGTACATTTCTCATCACAAGGGGGGCATTTCTAACTCTGAGGGAAAGCTCGATCATTCTAGTGTTAGTATGATACTCGCCGCAAAGAAGCTCTTTAGGATATCTCCTTAATACTCCTCCAGCTTCCATAAGCTAATCTTTTAATAGTTATGTGTTTAACAATATAAGTCTTTCTTTTTTCCTTAGATATAACATAACTAAGATTTTTTAAATAACATTATTATCGATAGGCCGGGTTATGTTTTTACAGTGCCGTTTTCAATTACTTTTTGCAAGACCCTCACGCTATTCCTCGGAAGCCTTTTCTTAGATTCTAAATCAACTTCGCAAAGACCGAATTTCATACTGAAGCCTTTTGCCCACTCATAGTTATCAGTCAAAGCCCAGTGGAAATACCCTCTCACATCAACACGTTTTTCCTCTATCAAATTCTCTAATACTTTTAAATGCTCTGAAATATACTTTCCTCTTAGAATATCCTTAGAATCTGCGATTCCGTTTTCAGTAATGTATATGGGCTTATCATACTTTGATACTTCAATCAAGGCTTGTTCAAGACCTTCAGGATATAGCTCCCATCCGAAGTCTGATGTGGGCCTATTGTCTTTAGAAAGGCCTCCGGCTTCGCAAGCAAACCCGTAACCCTTGATGACAGTAGGTATAACAGGTATGCCTGTAAACAATTTAGCCAATACGGATTTTCCGCCTGCTACAACCATTCTAGTGTAGTAATTTAAACCCAGCCAATCCAATTTATCGCTAAGGTCACTCTTAACCTCGTCAGTGTCTTTAATCCCATTGAAGTTTAGGTCAACCCATCCTGATGTTATAGCGTCTAAGAACAGGGTATTGTGTATTTTCGCAAGGAGGGCGGATGCTTGAATATCAGAATCCTTATGCGAGACATATGGATATACAGGAATAACGTTTTGAATAACCCCCACGGTTGAGCTTGGACATGTAGAATCAACCCTTTTAGTATCGAATTTTTTAATCGCCTCGTATGCTCTAGCATGCGCATTTATCATATTCAATAAAACCCGTCCATAGTTCTTGAAAACCTTTATAACTTGCCTCACACCCGGTGGGAAACCGCTTTCAACCATGAAATAACCCATTTCTGCAACGACAGTCGGTTCATTGAAAGTTGCCCACATGTCGACTTTGTCTCCGAGTTTCCAAGCAATGAAGGCAACATACTTAACAAACTCTACAACAGTATCCTGGTCATACCACCCCCTTGGGCCTATTTTAAGGTTAGAGTCTCTTACGGCAATAGGATCGTGAATCCATATCGGCAGCGTGAAATGGTTAAGGCATACTATTACTTTAAACTCTTTTTCTCTCAAATCTTCAATTATCTTCTCATAGTGTTTCAATGAATCAATGTTTGAAAGCGATTCCAGTTTTTCTAGACTCTTATCATCCAACTCCACTTTAGTAATCCTTCCGTCAGATGCAAACTCCACACCAACTTCTATTTCTCTAGTACTCCTTGGAAAAATCCTACTCCATTCAATCCCAAGCCTATAAGCATTCATACCCATTTCCTTAGCTAAATCGTGATCCGTTTCATAGAGATCCCAATAGTCTACCCCGTTTTCAGGAAGGTCTCCGCTGACTATCCTATTAGCGACATTCTTGGGATCGCGAACCCATTTAAACCAGTCTGTATTAGGATCTATGTTCTTACCCTCGGGATCTCCCATTTCAAACTGGAAGCCGGATTCAGAAACCCCCCAGAGAAACCCTTCTGGAAACATGATTGAAGAGAGTTGAATGAAAATATAAGTCTTCTGAAGCACCCTGATTTAAAAAGCCGGTTAACCTTTCACTTCCGCAACAAACTTACAAGCAGCATCTCCTTTAGCAACGCATTCGACCTCTGTTACAGTTACATCTTTGTTGAATATTTGACGTAGTAGACCAGCTAAATATCCTCTAAAGAATTGGCTTACAGAATTTTCTTGTTTACCTTTAAATGGAAGGCATTCAAACAAATCCTTAACCATAAGCGTAACGTTTTTACTACTAAATTCAGCAACCTCAGCTATACACCAGCCTTTTGCAGCTCTTTCAGCCATTGTTAATTTTATCATTTTAAGCTTATCTAAACGGTGTTTCTTAATCATGCTCTTGGCTTTGCTCTCCCCAGCAGCCACACCCATTTCATAGAGTATTACTGCTGCTCCAGTCCCAAACTTGTCGTAAAGCCTCTTAAGTATCCCCCCGAAGGTCTCAACCCTGAAGGTAAAACTCCTTTCTCCTGAGACTTGAAGTGGAAAGTGTAGAGTATCGATTATCAACCCGTCGAATGTTTGCTCAGAAGTGTTAACCTCTAAAACATCTT
>JAVZMD010000099.1:0-5568 GCA_038883435.1 Thermoproteota archaeon | reverse complement strand
CTACAGAATAAGGAACGAGGATCCAGATCAATGTTATGTTGAATTTATGAAAACCATGCAGGAAATTGCAAGAGGCATTTTACAACAGAAGACAATTAGTGAAATACAGCGAATGCATCAAACTCTTCTAGGACAATCACAATTAGTGCAGGTATTTGGCCGAGTAGCTGTTGAGTCATTGCCAAAGATGTTAGATGAATGCAACTATGTCAAATTCAGACAGGGATTAAAGTTTTGAAAACAGTAGTAGGTTAATGCGATAACGAAGACCATCGAACTAAACTTGCCAATATCTGCATGGCTGTTCTTGCATCCGCATCGATTCTTATGTCCAACTTCTCTTTATCACCTCCTTTTCTTATAGCGCGTACTATAGACAGGGCTCTAAACTTTGAGCAGATACTGTGCGTGTTTTATTTAATGTCCTCTATGGGCCATTGATTCATGATAAGCAAGACGGCATTCTGCCCTATTTCAAATGCATTCCTTGTACATACTGCTGACCAGCCCCGCGCGCGCCCTACGTTCTATTCTCCAAATTTCGCTCCCATCTTTATTCTTAGCTTCTATTTTGGACCAGAACTGTATGTTTCCTAGCAAATTTGGATGCGCAAACTCACAAAGACGATTGTAAACTGGCATTAGCTCAGTAACAGCTGGATTATTTGGTTGATTCTTCTTCAAATTATCAAGAAGATGCTTTATATCCGTCAACACGTTTCTTTGCTTAAGCTTCTCAGGAGGCTCGTCCAGTCGCGTACCAAATAGCATACGTGCAATAAAGTCCTCGAGTTCCTCGCTAATAATGATTTTCTGATGTTCGTCTGTCTTTAACTGCTCTATTACTTTTCCGATTAGATCATAGATCATATTGTTTTTCAATATAGCTGTGACAGCAAGTTCCAGAAGAGAACGGCTTAGCACAGCAGGCGCTATTATTTCCCTTTCATTGAGCAGGTATAATGCTGGCTTCAGAAGCTCCATAGAGCGCCAAACCAGAATAACGTCATAGGCTTCTATATTACGCACCATATAATGCCAATACAAACGATTAACCTCTTCAGGAGAATGAAGTTTTTTGAGCTGTTCTCCAAAGACCTCCTCGGTGGCGACACGCCAGCCATATTGCAATAAGCTTTCCGCTAAGGCATATTGCTAAAAAAGCGTCTAAGTTAGTATTACCACCCATAAACTCTTTTAAGGATCCTCTTGCATATTGTAGAATGCCTCGCAAATGTTTGATGCAGCTCCCATAATTCCTCCTATATAATCGCTTATCATGGACAAATACCATATTAGTTTGTTTGATTTTTGTTGAAATATCCAATTAAGGACTTCTTTCCTGGCTTTATTTAGTTTCTCATAATCATCGGTTTCCCAGTTTGCTATCTTGCCAGCTATCACCTTAAGCCCTATCTCTTTATACGTTTGGCTATTTAAAGCATCAAAAACTACTTTATAAGCTTCTTCATAGTAGTTTTTAAGTTCATTGAGCGTGGGTTTTAGTACTTCCCTATCATTAACAATTTCCCTTAATTTTTCTGAAATATCCCTATTCAAATCACCAATTCGCTCAAGATTGCTTATGATTGTTATGTAATAGATGACGCCCTGGGGATATTCTACACCTAACTTGGATAGTAGCTCTGGATTAAGAAGTGCAAGGTTAAGCTGGTGTTTTATGTAGAATCCCACCCCATCCAGGGTTTTTTCATATATCTTGATGTCGTTTTCGCTCGAATCGTCGTGAATGTTTGGAAACTCTTCAAAAGTCTTGATTAAGATTTTATATTGCTCTTCTAAAGCTTTTCTCACCATTGAATCTATAATATCCCTGATCGACAGGCCATAGAGCAGCCTTTCGAACGAAAGTCTAAACTTATCGCGTTCAATTTTATGAATACTTACGTATGGAAGGTAATTGCTTAAGTCCTTTTCGACAAAATTTCGGGCATTTTCGCTGTTCACTTTTATATCTATTTCATTCTTACCTTTAAGAAAAGCAGTCACAAATTTCATTTTTATCTCGGCTTTCCCCAAGGGTTCTAGCACATCACTTCCAATTTCGTAAGTAGGTATCTTCTCCTGAGATTTTTCCTCAGCTTTTGAAATAAAGATGAGATCTCCAATTATTACCTTCTTTATTTCGTATTTGTCTTTTTCGATGGGCTTTAGCTTTTTGACCCAATCTACAGGTATCGTTGTGAGATAACTGTTTCCTGACTTAAAAATGGTTGATCTCATACTTATCATATCAACTCACCTCTACTCTTATACATGGATAGCCAGTATATATCCATACCGTAAAGCTTATATATGGGATATACAGGATAGACAGGATAGACAATGAATACAGGACAGACAATGCATATGAAAAAAAGCCATGGAGAAAAAAGGTTTTATTGTCACTCAGGCGGCTTCGTAATCACTAATTTCCTAAAGGCAGAGTCTACGCGACTGTCAAAGTTTGTAAGATCTGCAGAGGTTCAAAACTCTGGCCGAGAAGCAAATCACAGTATTTCGAATTTGTGGGTGTCGTTGGTTGTAGGAGATCGGTGAGGGGAGAGTTGGATTACGGTAGGTTAAAGGAACTCATTAAGGGCATCTTCATGGCAAATCCTGGTAGGATCTTCACTACTCGTATGATACACAAGTGGGTCTATGAGAAGGTAGTTACCTACGAACAAGTTAGGGAGTATCTTGGCGAGTCTCTGGAAAGCTTCATGGAAAAAGTCGTGAAGAGGGATAAATATGGCCCAACGGTTCAGGGGGTTTACCCCGCCCTCCGCGAGCTGGTTGAGAGCGGCTTTTTGCAACGTGTGGAGAAAGCCTTTTATGACCGTAACGGACACGCCAAGCAGGGCGTCTTTTATAGCTTAAGAGAAAACGTTAACGTCTCGAGTTTGGATTTGCCATTTGCTCTTCCATTGTTGACCATCCCCTCTTTCGTAACTGCCAATAAGCTAGTTCTTAAGGCTAAAGAGGACTTTATAAACAAGAGTCTAGGCAGGACATATATTTGGAAAAGCGCTTTCAACATGACGCTCGCTTACCATCTACTAAGGGAACTGAATTATGATCATAGGCTTCTTAAAGTAAATGAAGTCTCAGAAATCATTAATATTTTATATGACTATGACCAGAAGTTTAAACTTTCACACTCATTGTCCTATAGAAAATGGAGAAACGCTGAAACAATTATTCTTCCTATAGATAGTTTTGTAAATATGCTGATACAAGCACTTAAAATAAAGTCTTTTTCTGGGGAAGAGGCAGAGGTTGCTGAAGCCATAAAAGCGTGGATTGATGATTGGGTTAGAGTTTATGATCTGAAAAGCTCTATCAAGACAGAGGTGGATCCAGATGGCAATCTAATTGTTGCTTTAGCAGGACAGCATGAAGAAAAAATTTTATTCATTTTCCATCTAGACACTGTGAAAAGTTTCTTAGAGCCGAAAATAGATGGTGGCTACATCTATGGAAGGGGGGGTAGTTGATGATAAATGTCCAGGATTAGCTGCAATTTATGCACTTCTTCTCCTTGCCATAAACGGAATAGTCCCGTCCCCCTCCGTTGTGGTGCTAGGCGTAACCTGTGAAGAAGAGGCTGATCCTTCAAAAAAAGGCGTAGTTAAAGCGATTAGGCGCTATGGGTTGTCTCGTGAGAATACACCTCTCGCAATAATACTAGAGGCTACAAACTTTGATATCGCAGTAGGTCAACGCCCTCGCTGGACTGCTGAGGTTGATGTATTCGGTCCTGGTATGCATGTAGCCCATGTCTGTCAAGATCCCTCTGGTTGGCTAGCCAGCGCTTCAAATCAAAAAAGCGAACGGTTTCCCGATTTGAGAGCGCTAGTCCGCTATGCGGAAAACAAGATTGAAAAGATTCCCCAGATGTTGCCGAACGAGGGTTATGGTAAGCTAGGAAGGACGACGATCGTCATGAGTTCAAAATTTGAACTAACCAGTGAGAACCAGACTCCAAGTTGGGGTGTTTTGCATTTTGACGTCAGACCAGGAGATGAAAAATATTTAGGAGAGATAGAAAGGCAAATCTTAAACATTTTAAAAGAAGTTTTTATCAATCCCTTTGGTTTTGTCTGGAAGGGAGGAAAGTGCACCGGAATTTCTGATTTTCTGGAATCGCCTGTGGGTAAAGATATAATAAACTTTTTAGAAGAATTTAGACCCTTTTTTCAAGTCTTAGATTCAAAACAATATATCTACGAGTTTGGCGTGGATGGCAGGTACACAGTTGAAGCAGATATTCCAACCATCGGATTAGCTCCTGGAAAGGAGCTTTTTGCGCACAGGTCCTTTAATTATAATGTTTCCAACGTAGAAACATCAGATTTTATTGAGCAGTTGAGGCTTGTTGATTTGTTCAAAGCTGTAATAGTTTATTTTAAATTACTTCAGATATGCGAGCTTGGGAAGAATTATGACGGCTTACCGGTTATAAAACTAGCGCGCGGTGTTCAAGGAGATCGGAGAAAAGCCGCCAAGAAGAATGTCAATAAGCTATATCGATACTGAGGACAGAATCTTCCAGCATAGAGTAAGCCCAGTAAATAGTAGCAGGCTATATAGAGCGTTAAATTTTAGGAAGAAATTTTCTCACTCTTTATCTGTTTTTAGGAATTATATGTTCAAGGTTAACCCTATTAAATATTTGTAGCCTTTTCTTAGATTTTCAAGGTCATTAAGGTTAAGATCGCGTATCGTGTCGTAAAGCCAGTGTACTATTCAAGCTTTCTTCTAATTTTAAGAATAAGAGAAATGAAAGCGGCCAATATATAGACTATTTTCTCAAGTGGCTCCATGAAAGAAAACACCAGTAATAAACCAATGAGCCAGCCGATCAAATATGTTATTGAGCAGTAGGCCGTATTCTCATTAACTCTAGGGATGATATGATTGAGGCAAAGTTATATAGCATAGCCATAATAAAACCCCAGAAACCAAGAGTACGCAACACTTCATTAAATAAAATTGACAAGATTAAACCAAGTAAGATTCCTACAATAGCAGCCTTGAATCCTTCTTCGGTACCAAGCATTCTAATCCTTCCAATTAGCATTAGCATATAATCTTTAAACCTTCTTGTTCCTAAAACACAGCTAAATGTTCTTTAAGGAAGAAGAGTAAATAGCAAGATAATCGAAGATTATTTTGAGTTAGCGCGCGCCTAATTCCTCTAAATGGCGGGAAGCGGGAAAGCAGATAGAGCTGCTCTTTATTACTGAGATCCCATCTTAAATTATGGCTGCTCTTTTTAAATTGTGAAATCGTGAGTTTCTCAAAATACTTTCTTCCATTGTCGAACTTTTATAAAAGTAGTGCACTACAGCCCCAAAAAATACTTGTTCAGGTATTCCCCTTGTTTTTAGTAATTTTAAATAGACTACATTTACAGATATAATGAAATTGCTGACAGATGGAGAAAAGAAACAATATGTATGGTACGTAGGGTACGGATCAAATTTATGTGAAGAGAGATTTCTTTGCTATATTAGAGGCGGCAAATTTAAATGGGGAGGAAGTTTAGCAAACGGATGTAGGGAT
>JAVZMD010000098.1:0-5690 GCA_038883435.1 Thermoproteota archaeon | reverse complement strand
CTCGGCTCAACCCGCTTCGGAGGAGCAAGAATATGTTCAGACAGAATCTTCGCCACTTCCTGAAGCTTTCCATCGTAGACCGTGAAGGGCCTCGGGTCCTCAGGTGGAAACATGGCGATAAGCTTGAAGCTCAGCCTCCTAGCAAGGTTCCCAACAGCCTCAACAGGCATGGGTTGAGTAAGCTCCTCAGGATAGAGGATCGCAAACCCGCCCTTTAACCCTAAAACCCTATAGTGCTTCAAATAGTCGTTCTGAACCTTAGCAACAGCCTGAACAAGATCCCTCTCAGTAAACTTAGCCTCAACAGGATACGTGCCCGCATCAACACAAAGAAGATCAGGCTCCCTAGAGCCTGCCGGAGTAGTTATCCTAGGGAAAAGCTGAACCTTAACCCCAAGCCCCTGAAGCTCATCCCTAAGCAGAGAGCTAATCGTGTTCTCAGTGGCTTTAGGTATCATTCACATTATATTTATCAAGCAATCTTATTTTTAACGTTTTAGTCGAGGATTTTTTTAACCATAGTATTATCAAAAGCCAATGCTTGCGATATCAGCCTTCATTACCAGACATACGTACTAATACTGTTTCTTGATGGCATGAAAATCTAATAAGCATTCAGATAGATTGTGTAAGGCGATGGGTGAAGGCAGCGAAACAGCGAGGGGACATCAATCTGAGAAAATGGGCCTCGTTGACTTTATGTTGTTATATGGATCCATGGTTGTGAAGTTGTCTACCCTCTTGAACAGAAGGTTCATTAGTAAGGAAGACTTCGATAGTCCAATCGGTAGAGCACTAAAGACCGTGCTATTCTATCACAACAGTGGAAGATATGAGGAACGAGACTATGAACTGGCAAGACTCCATATGTTAGTGAAACACTTGGAGGAGATCAACATTTATGATAAAGGACTTCTCAAGCTATTCCAAGACAAAATTAATAGGGATGATGCAAACTACTACGGCTTCAGGTTTGAGGTCGCTGTAGCCTCGTCCCTAATAAGGAGGAAGACGTATTTCCAGAAGTCGGAAAGACCCGATTTTAAGATACTGTATAACGGAAACGAGATATTCATAGAGTGTACAAGTGTTCACTTACATAGTTCTTCCCTCCCCAACTTGCGAAGAAAGATTATGTTGGCAGTCAAGGAGAAATCCCGAAAAGGATATGACAAACCAAATGCCGCTTTATTCCTCGATGTCACAAATATTTACTATCGCATTCTGCTTACAAGGCAACCCCTGTACAGGGATGATGTAGTAAGATATGCTCAAGAGGCCTTAGGGATCTCGGGGTTTGGAGCAGCCGTCCTGTTTGTTTACGTTCTCAACAAGGACTTAAACAGATTTGAACTCAACTATCTAAGGGTGGACAATCAAGCAATAGACCCTGTTCTGAAAAACTTCCTCAATCAACATTATAACTATGGTACCCACGAAATACATGAGTATGCTTTGCCTGAAAAGGCTAGTATCCCGCATCATCACTTCGCTCGGATTTAAAAGCAATACTTGCTCTCATCCAGTTTGCTGATCCATTCTAGAAGCACACGCATCCAGCTAACCTAAGATAGCCTATACTATAGGCTCTCCTTAGTTGGCCATTGGCTATAGAGGAAGCCTACCATTATACTATTCTTCCACTCTCTACTATTAGCATCGGTTGAAAAGCATGCTTCACGTTTTCGAAAACGTGCAAAACGAGCGAGAACGTGCTGAAACGTTTAAGAACGTGGAAAACGTTAAAAACGCCTTGGGCATTTCTATTTTTGGAGAATGGACTCGATGAAGCATGAGGTAGTCCAGTTCGTCGAGGAGTTCTATGAGCGGAATCGTAGGGCTCCAACCTTTAGGGAGATCCTTAAGCACTTTAAAAGTAGGGGCCTGAGTTCCTCCGCCTTCTACCAGCTCTTTCCCAATGGACTAGGGGAGCTTTGCAAGCTTGCAGGAATCCCCATTCCTGAAGAACGCATGCAGAAGACTGCTAGGGCAAAGGCAGCCCTGAGGGAAGGCAGGAGGATACCTCAAGAAACCGTTTCAAGCCGCTTAACGTTGACAGAAGAGCAGACTAGGAGGCTCTTGGGAATAAGCCATTTAGAGAGGGGTGAGGACCCGCTTCTAATAATTGATGAATTGTTGGATAATGATGCTGTGTTAAGAAGGGAGTTTAAGCTCACATTAAAGGATATTGCCCAGGTGGCTGTTTTCCTCAAGTACGCTTTTTCTATCAGCTGGAGGATCGGGCAAAATCCAGATCTTCTCAGCTGTCTGACTAAGGCCTGGAATATCGGCCTGCTCGATTTCGAGCCTCAAGTTATATTAAATCTTATCGAAGTACTTGAGGAAGCCCAGGAGAAGGGTTGGAAGCCAGCCGAGTTCGTTAACTATGTGACCAGGTTTCAAAACGAAATTCAGGCTTATAATATGTTTCAAAGGGGGTTGATCAGCTTTGAAGAGTTCAGAAAAAGGGTTGAGCCAATTTTACAAACCTGACGGCCTAGCTAAGATCCTCCTTGAGGAGGCTGAGCGAATAGAGGCTGAGAGGAGGGCTGAGGCTGAAAGGCTTAGAGCGATAATGGCACATAGGATGTGGTTGTATGAGCAGGCCGTCAACAGGGCTAGGGGAGAGCTTGAGGAATATCGAAGGCTCTTGGAATCCTCGAGGAACCTAATATCTTCGCGTGATATTAAGGTCAACGAGATGCTCATAATGGAGCTTCAAAGCAGGCTCATGTCCGATCCAAACGGCGTTGAGGAGGATGCGAGGGGCTTCCGCAGGCTTCTCGAGTCCAACGTTGAGAGGATTAAGAAGAAAAGGATGCTTAACCGTAAGAAGAGCGAGGCGACGCTCTGCCTCCTCGAGCACCTGGGAAGGCTAAACTCAGCATTAAAGATTGTTGACGAGCTATGTGACAAATGGGCTTCAGCAAGCAGGGGCAATCCTGAAGCAGAGGAGCTTTACGTCTTGCTCCTCAGAAGCCTAGGCTACAACGTCAACAGCCTCTCGGATGCGAGGGATGCCCTGAAAAAAGGGCTGAAGGAGGCGGCCAAGAAGAGGCTGAGGGAGGAGCTCGAGGACAACCCGTGGCAACGATTTTTCCTCGACTTTTTCACACAAATCAAGGGTAATTAGCAGATGCTAAAAGACATGCTCAAGGTCATCAGACGACGCAAACCTAGTGTAGTATGTAATAGGGTCATGTCGAAGAAATAGGCATTAAACTCGAAAATGCCGAGAAATCTAGCTCCGTTATCGAAAAATAAGCCGATTAAATTGGCTCCAGCTCCATTCTTTTCTTTTCATGAAGGTTGAGAATCTCCGAACCCATAAGGTCCGGCAACACGTCTGTAGCGGTTACTGGATAGCCTAGCAAATCTCTTGCCTGTGCTGCCAGTGAGTAAAAGCTTGAAGGAATAAGCAGATCCCAAAAGCGGTATACAAGACCACCTCTCTTTATGATTTCACGGTACATAGTGTCATCGTCTACGTAGCGAGCTATTATGAAAGGGACTAGATTTAACTGTATTGCCACATCAACCTTCTGCTTAACCTTGAGAACAGTGTCTCTTTCATATTTTATCCAATTCTTGATGTCGACACCATAAGTTATTCCATTTTTCTCCATAACGAAATCTATGTTAGGCGGAGGCCCCGATCCGGAGCTCGCAACCTTCCTACCGCGAAACTCCGAGACATCTCTCCCTAAACAATTAAAATTGAGAGTACTCATCCCGTCGAGAAACAACTCCTCAGCATGTGCCGCCGCTACTCCTCCCTCTGTAATCAATGCGTTGACGTAATAGGTCAGCTTCCGCTTTTCTTGGATCAATTTTTCAACATGGGAGTATTGAGTCTCATTCAAACTGTAGAACGCGGAGGGTGTGCCACTGCCAAGCCTAACCCTCCCCCTATATCCCAGTTTCTTGACTCCTCTGTTTATCAAGCCTTGAAGTGCAAACCCAACAGTCCATGGGAAATATCCCCTGATACCCCATCTTTTCTCGGACACAGGGTCTCGTTCAAGCCTAACCTTTAGTTCCCTCTCTGTAGCTACTTGTACCTCTGCAAGAATTTCTTTAATTCTCTCAGCGGCATTCGGTAGATATCTATTAGCCTGAGCCATTTTTATATCCGTGGTCTATAACTTGGCCTTGCATAAATTTAAATTCTCCTTCTAGTATAGAGAAGACGATCCTACAAACTCTAGGAAACAAGTATGTCATTGACATATTCCTGGGAATCTCCACTTATTTTCGAAGCAGGTTGATACCCTCTGGCTTAGCACAGCTTCTTTTTGGATACATGCTCTGTTTAGTGCCTGCCAATAATCCATTTTTCTCTGTCCTAAAGTAATCTTTTGCAAACCCTTATTGGGATAAAAGTCCTCATTCACAAGTAGCACGCCAGAATAAGCATTTATAATGGACTCTCTATTATTAACTTGAGTAGGCTTTGAGGAGGATGCCAAGGAGCCTTACCGCATGGGCTAACATGCTGATCGATAATGAGTTCCACCCTAGGATCAGGAGGGCACGCTCCAGGGAGGAGAGGCTCCAGCTTATTCTCGAGGACTTTCTCTGGCATGTAGCGGTTGAGGGAGACTGGGAGAAGGCGGAAAAGAAGTTCATCAGATACTCTCTGCCAATGCTGTTGAAAGACGAGTAGCATACATTATTTCAAAACATATCGACCCAGCTTTCCTAATGGTTTGCCTACTCTTTCTTTAACGTCCTTATCTTCAGCAGGAGGCTACGCGTCGCCTCGGCAACGAACTCTCCCCTGCTTCGATAGCCTAGGGTTCCTTCCTTAATCAGCTTATCCACTTCTTTAGCGAGCTCCTCCGGAAGCTTCACATTCACATACGTTTTAACCATGTGGTTTGGGTATATGATCATTGGGAAAGCCTTAAATATCGAATGGATAAAGAATAATCCATGGATGCTCCATACATGGAGGATCGCTGGATTGGCCGAGAAACAACCATAAAGCCACTGGAAAGACTCTGGAGCTTCTCAATCCCTGATGACTCAGGAGTAGCCGATGTTTCGGTTAAGAACGTATTGGCAATGAGGGGATTCTAATGTCTGTTTCCAAAGCTGTCGGCATCGCTATTCTCATATTGTTGCTCATTATTCTCGTTCTGCCCATAATTCCAATTTCATACACTGTGACGGAGCCTCATCAAAGAGTAGAAACATATTGGGAGAAAGAGCCTTATCAAGTCACTAAAACTGAAACCAAACGACTTCTCGATGAAGAACCCACCGTGAAAGCACTACAATATGTTTACTACCCCATTTATATCGACATATCTGGGAAACAGGAAAACGAAATCTTCGTCGATGTTGTTGAAAAAGCCGGCTACGACATAGATTTTTACGTTTTTGACCAGAAGGGTTTCAACACATGGAAGGAGAAGGGCTCTGCTCCAGCATACGTGAGTGCTAAAAGAGTAAGATCTTACAGCTATAGCTTTGTTCCAGACCATTCAGACTATTACTATTTCGTTCTCGACAACAGGTATTCATGGTTCACTAATAAGGTCCCTCGAATAACAGCCTCATGGAGATATGAAATAACTGTAACCGAATATAAGGATGTTCAAAAACAAAAAACGGTTACCGAATATGTGGAGGTAACTAAAACAAAATATGTAAGCCTACTCCAGTTATTAACTAGAACTGGATAA
>JAVZMD010000097.1:0-5695 GCA_038883435.1 Thermoproteota archaeon | reverse complement strand
AAACGGATTACAATGCTGCTTTCGAGAAAGAAGTATTCAGTAGAAAAACCTCATACATACTACTATTCTCCTCAATGATTCTAGCAACATATGTTTCATTATACAATTACCTGCCAAAGAATAATCCCGGGCAGATACCTGTAGGAGTAGATATCCCCCACTATGCTACAAGCCTCGAAAAAATAGTTAATAATAACAATCCGATAGTGCAAGCATTCTCCGAGCCTCTGTCTTCTACAAGACCCCTGTACATGCTGCTTCTTTATTCAATTCATAAGCTTACTGGCTTAACTCCATTGCAAACAGCTGAGGCTGCCTCCGTAATACTCATGCCGTTGCTAGTATTCTCTTATTACGTTCTGGCTAAAAGTCTCTTCAAAACCAATAGCATGGGGGCTTTAGTTGCAATTCTAACCCTCGCAGGAATACAGTTCCCCGTAGGTCTCTTCGCATCTTACCAAGCCAATATTCTCGGCTTATCAATAGGAAACCTGCTTGCAGCGATAGCACTAGGAGTAAGTAATAGAAAGATCCTATACGTCTCCATATCCTTACTCTCCTTTAGCGGAATGCTCATTCACAGTTGGACAATCGTTTGTTATATCGCATCTATAACTGCAACGCTCGTATTTAAAGCTGTGAGAAAGAGAGATAAAGAGAGTGTTGTGATAGCTGTCATCATAATAACCTCGGCATTGCTCTCAAAACCTTTTGTACAGGCTGTTCAACGACCAGTAGAAGGATCTGCAGATCCTCTGTATGCCGCTCAAATCACGATTGTAAATGCCATTTCCCTAAGCAATCTTGAAAAATACTTGTCGAATACTCACGTCTTGTTTACTAATTGGTGCCACGGGTTTACAGCAAACTTCTTCATCTACCTATTGACCCTCCTAGGCATTACTCGCCTAGATAATATTCCTGAAAACATTAGAATCTTCTTATCAACATTTCTCTTGATATTAACTCCCTTACCTTTAATGAATTACCAAATCGCTTCGAGGATAGTGTTCAATACCCCCCTCCAACTCTATGCATCCTTGATGATATACTCATTGTTACAGAGAGACTTAGAGAAAAGATTACTAGGGGCTTTACTCTGCTTATTACCATTCAGCTATTCTACCTTAGCGGTGGCAAACATATTACGTGTATGAAAACAGTATTAGATAAGGTTGGAAAGAAAATATTCGTAATGTCTCTAGCTGCATCTCTAATCTCATTGATATGCTACTTGTTTCTTCTTCATAAGAACTTTCTGGAAGCCGATGTTTTCGGCAAAGCCACCATGTATTTGCTTTCTTTCTCAGGTGCTCTAAACCTACTAACATCGCTCTCAGAGGGGAAGGCTCCCAAAGTAACTATTCGAATCCCATTATACAAATTGTCGAATCGTATTAATAGTGTAGTAACGAGGGTTTTAAGAGACAGTGAGAAAATAAGCATGTTTTCGAGAAGGATTAAAATGCTTAAACCCACGATAACAATAAGCAAGTTCAAGTTCAATGATGAGTATGTCATATTGATAAACACAGATAAGGATTTGGCTAGAAACATAAAAGTGCTGAACAGAATAATCTCAAAATATTCTGGTGAAGTTAAAGATTTGAAAAGTGTTTTAATACTTAAGAATAATAATGGACAAGATGGTTTAAACCTCGTAATTGTCAGGGAAGAGAATGGACAAACCGAATTATTTGAGAATAATATTAAGGTAAAAATCCTTGGAAAAAAGTCTTTTGAAAAGATGCTTCAAAATTTAAATATGGAAGCTGTGAAATCACAAAGCATAATAATATATGGAGAGGAATTCGTAAATAAGCTTATGAATAACTCGGCATGTTTAGAGGAAGAAATAAGTTCTGAAAAACAGATATATGCATAAGCCGAAACGAGACACTCTTAACAAAAGACACCAACTTCAATTAAATGCTGAGGTATTCAAACAAGACCAAAGTTGAATAAGCCTTTTATTGTTGCTTGCATCCCTGCCTACAACGAGGAGAGAACGATAGCCAGCGTAATAATCAGGACTATGAAACATGTTGATAAAGTTATAGTATGCGACGACGGTTCAACAGACCTAACAGGAGAAATAGCTGAAAAATTAGGTGTAGAAGTGATAAGAAATGAGAGAAACATGGGGAAGGGTGTAACTATAATAAACTTAATAACGCACGTTAAGAAGTTTAACCCAGATATAGTTGTGTTTTTAGATGCTGATGGACAACACAATCCAGACGAGATACCGAGACTCGTTGAACCAATACTGAAGAAGGAGGCTGACCTAGTTATAGGTTCAAGATATGTAAAGGGATCTCAAGCGGATGTTCCTTCATATCGCAGACTAGGATTAAGAATAATTAATTTTGTAGTAAGAAAGATTAGTGGAAAAGCTGTGAGAGATACACAAAGCGGTTTCAGGGCATATTCAGGTAAAGTATTGGAACTTTTAGAAGCATGCGAGGCTAATGGCTATGGCGTAGAAACGGAGCAATTAGCAATAGTGACAAAAAATGGTTTAAGGGTGATGGAGGTGCCAATAACCATAAGATATAGAGGACTTGAGAAAACTTCAAAGAAGAACCCTGTGAAGCACGGAGCCGAGATTGCAGGGTTCGCTCTTAGGCTAATTATTGAGGAGAGGCCATTACTGTTCTTAGGAGTACCTGGTGTATTTCTGATAATTACAGGTATAGCAACGGGGGTGTATCTCATATGGTATTTCAACACGACTAGGTATTTCAGTATACCAATAGCACTCATAACACTTGGTTCACTCTTTGTAGGAACAATACTCTTCATAGCTTCACTCATGCTTTATGCAATATCAAGGCTTAGCAAGAAGTTAACTAAAAATTATAAAAAGCAATAATATGCTTATTATAATTATATCAATTTCAATTTACGAAGCGCTATACCAATTGAGAATAGTCATCTCTAGAACAAGGAATATGAAATGAAGATAGCAGTAGTTTTAGGAACAAGACCGGAAATAGTTAAGATGTCTTCAATAGTTAGGGAGCTGGAAAATAGGAAGTTAAACTTCTTCATTTTAAATACAGGCCAGCATTATTCATATAACATGAACAATGTTTTTTTTGAACAGCTAAGACTTCCACAACCAAAGTACAATCTTGAAGTGGGCTCAGGAACACACGCTGAGGAAACTGGAAAAATGCTTATGGGAATAGAGAAAGTATTGAAGGAGGAGAAACCCGATATAATTTTGGTTGAAGGAGATACTAATACCGTGTTAGCTGGGGCGCTTGCAGCATGTAAACTTAGAATTAAAATCGGACATGTTGAAGCAGGGCTAAGAAGCTACGATAGGGAAATGCCTGAGGAAATAAACAGGGTTTTGACGGATCATGTTTCAGATTACTTATTCACACCCACAGAAAAAGCTAAGAACAATCTTTTGAGGGAAGGGATTTCGGAAAAGAAGATATTCGTTACGGGAAATACTATTGTTGACGCTGTATACCAGAACATTAAACTGGCTGAAGAGAAAAGTAGCATACTTGAGGCAATCGGTGTTAACGGTAACGACTATTTTCTGGTGACAATCCATAGGCAGGAGAACGTTGACAACATTCAAAGGTTCAGGAACATCTTAGAAGGATTGAAACTATTACACAGGGAATTCGACTTGCCTGTTATCTACCCAGCACACCCGAGGGCAAAGAAGAGAATACAAGAGTACGGTCTTAGCAATGATTCGCTGACTATGATTGAACCTCTCGACTACCTCAGCTTCCTCCAACTGGAAAGCAAGGCTAGGCTCATACTAACTGACTCGGGCGGGGTGCAGGAAGAAGCATGCATTCTTAAAGTGCCATGCGTAACCCTCAGGTACAATACTGAGAGACCTGAGACCCTGGATGTCGGTGCAAATGTTATCGCTGGAACGGAGCCTGAGAATATTCTCGAGAAGACTAGGATCATGATGGAGAGAAGCAAGAGCTGGGAGAACCCCTTCGGCGACGGGAGGTCGGCTGAAAGAATAGTAAATATTATAAATTCTCAAAAATTATGTGAATTGTGAAATGGCTAAGATATTGGTTACAGGAGGCTTAGGTTTCATAGGTTCAAATCTTATCAGAGAATTAAGAAGAAGGGGATACGATGTTTGGTTATGCGATTTAAGACATTCGGAAGATCCAAAATCCATAAGATGTGATGTAAGTGTCTTCAGGCAGGTTGAAAGACTCTTTAAAAATCAGGATTTTGATTATGTTTATCATGCAGCTGCGGAGTACGGAAGGTGGAACGGGGAGGATTATTACGAGAATCTTTGGATGACTAATGCTGTAGGAACAAAAAATATCATAAAGATGCAAGAGAAAAAAAGATTTCGGATGATATTCTTCGGAAGTGCTGAGGTTTATGGCGATTATGACGGTGTTATGAGTGAAGATGTTATGGATAAGATACCAATAAAACAGATGAACGACTACGCGATAAGTAAATGGGTTAACGAGCTTCAGATAATGAACTCTGCAACAATGTATGGGACTGAAACAGTCAGGGTAAGGTTATTCAATGTCTACGGGCCTGGAGAGCATTATACGCCGTATCGCGGGTGGATACCTAAATTCATATATAAAGCTCTCCACGACGAACCCTACACTGTCTACCTGGGACATAAGAGAACACTTGAATATATTGATGATATCTGCAGAACTTTAGCCAACATTATTGATAACTTTAAGCCGGGCGAGGTCTACAACCTAGGAGGTGACGAGCAGTACGAGGTAAAATATGTTTCAGACCTTATTTTGAGACTCTTAGATAAAGACGATTCAAAAGTGACTTACAAGGAAGCTGAACCCTTCACGACAAGGATTAAGACACCTGACTCCTCAAAGGCTAAGAAAGACCTTGAGTTTAAGCTGACGGTTCCAGTTGAGGAAGGGATGAGGAGAACAGTAGAATGGTTCAGGAAGACATATGGGAAATAGTTTAGTAAACGTGTCGTTCCAGCAGAAGGCGGAATGAGCTCGATAATTTGACTATTGTTTCTGATAATGTTCTCAGGCATATTTTACGGAAACACAGGGACACGACTAGGCTTATGGGTGTTAGAGATATAGAGGAATTGAGGAAGATTATAATTAGTGTTATTAAAGAGCCCGACGAAGCATATATGGATAAGTTTGATACCAAATATTTCTTGAAGAAGATCGATGAACTTTACGTTAATACAATAGTTGTTGAAGACTCTGTTAAGACGGCATATTTAATAAGCACGAAATCCTATAAAAGGTTTAGAGAAAGGAAATGGGTACAACGTCTCTTCTAGACCTAGACGTTAAGCAAATACTTTGCAAAACACAGGAGTTGATAGGTGTAAAGCTGCCGACGGAAATAATTGAAATATCCATCGTCCCCGGGGAAGACATTCTACACATAAGGTTCAAAGAACCAAAGGAGGCGGAGCTAGGAGAACCATTACACCCGAAAATACACGTGTACAAAGATAAGGACACTGAGGAAGTAACAGCGCTCGAAATAATAAACCCAGGAGAGCTTTGAAAAATACGGGCCTCGTAAAAACTCAAATATTTCCATCCGGATTGTAAGCCATGAGTAACGTAAGCATATTGAGCAGTTACGCTGGGAAAAGGATTCTGATAACAGGGGGAGCAGGATGCATAGGGACAAACCTTGCGAAAACACTTCTTAAAGCCGA
>JAVZMD010000096.1:0-5809 GCA_038883435.1 Thermoproteota archaeon | reverse complement strand
AAGAGAGAGTTGGATGCTTCTTGGGATTTTAATAAAGAACACTTGATTATTTCGTTTAGAGAACCAATTACTCTTAATGCTGGAGAATTCCTAGAAATAATAATTTAGACATTAGAATTTTTCCATTTACAAACCTAATGAAAAAGGCTTAGAGTATGGCTATGACTTATTCTTTTTCAACGAGTTCTTGAAAAGCATGTTTTTATCGATAAAGAGAATTGAAAGCGGAATTCCTAGTTCAAGTTAGGTAGGAACGCCTTTAAACGTTTCTGCGTGTCTTCTCTAACAAATCTTGAAATCCTGACTCCGACTCTTCTAACTTCAAATCTAGACTCGGCCAGGAGTTTTTCTAACAATTCTTTCACGGTCTTTCTAAGAGTATGTGGATCGCTTGTTGGAGATTCTAAAGTTTTAGACCTGCTGTGAATATTCATATCCTTCGTAATCACTATTATTCCAACCTGTTTGGCTCTTAAACCTCTTCGGGAAAGCTCTGAATTTATTTCTTCGCAAATCCTGTCTGTCTTCTTCAGAATAGCCTTCAAGTCTCCTGTGTCTTCCTTCAATGTTGATATTCTGCTTATTGATGATGCTTCTCCTCTTTCTTTAACAGGCCTGTTGTCTATTCCTCGTGAAGCATTATGGAAATAGACTCCCAGCTTCTCTCCGAAAAGCTCGGTGAGTCTATTAACATCGTAGTTTGCCAGATCGCCTATGGTTCTGATGCCGAGGCTTTCCATTAAGCTCTGAGTCTTAACCCCGACTCCAACCAGCCTGTCTACAGGTAAAGGCGATAGGAAACTCTTAACCTCTTCCGGTTTAACAACAGTTAAGCCATCCGGCTTCTTAAAGTCTGCAGCGATCTTGGCTACAAGCTTATTTGGACCGATGCCAATTGAGCAAGTTAACCCGCTCTTACTCCTAACTTCTTCCTTTATCTTCCCAGCAAGCTCTACAGCCTTGTTGAAATCTCCCTCAACCCTTTTACTCACGTCAAGATAAGCCTCGTCCACCCCTGCCTGCTCGAAGATGTCTGCATGGCTCTTAAGGATACCCATCACCTCGTTTGAAACCTTGTTATAATACTCGTGGTCAACAGGAAGGAATACTGCATCAACATTAACCAGCTTCTTTTTAGCAAGGGATATTGGGATTCCTGATTTAACACCGTGTTTCCTCGCCTCATAGTTTGCAGTGCTTACAACACCGCTTTCCTTGCTTCTCCCAGAGTAGACGCATACAACCAGCGGCCTATTTCTTAAAGACGGGTTCCTAACTTCTTCGCATTGAGCAAAGAAATAGTCTAAGTCGACTAGTAGAATTACTTGCGTAGACGCTTGTTTTCCAGGCAGGGTCTTCATCAAACCTATTCCTTCGCTTTAAGAACTAGGGATGTTTTCACGATACTTGCTCTAGCCCTGACCTTTTAAATCCAATAGGCATTTTTCAGCATGCTCCTCGGGCCTGATGTCTCTATAGATACTTATTATTTTCCCATTTTCGTCTATTAGGAAAGTTGTCCTAACCACGCCCATGGTAGTCTTGCCGTAAAGCTTCTTCTCCCCCCATGCTCCGTATTCTTTAATGACTTTCGCATCCGGGTCGCTTAAAAGTGTGAAAGACAGATCGTTATCCTTTTTAAACTTCTTATGGGATTCAACACTATCCATGCTTACCCCAATGATCACGGCGTTCTTCCTGCTGAATTCTTCCGCCAAGTCTCTGAATCTTCTTGCTTCCTGAGTGCAACCTGGAGTACCATCCTTAGGATAAAAATAGAGCACAACCTTTCTCCCTCTATAATCCTTTAGGGATACTTTCTTCCCCTCATCAGATTGAAGAGTGAAATCTGGAGCATTAACACCTATTTTCAAAACCATTTTCTTCATCACCTGTATAATGGTGGACTTGTTCTCTTAATAAGCTTAATACGAAAACATTTTTATGGGAATTTTTCCTACGGATTTCCTCCTTTGCAAGTTGATTAGCAAAACCCTTCATAATGATGCGGCTTAAGGCGGATTATTGAAAACCAATGGCAGAAAATATAAAAGGGTCGGGAATAGGGAAATTCTTGGGCCCGTCGCCTAACCTGGATATGGCGGCAGCCTCCTAAGCTGTAATAATCTGGGTTCAAATCCCAGCGGGCCCGTTTCTCATAATCTATGTTTCACGTATTCCTGTTCCTTGGGATCCAAACTTATGCGAAACTCATTAGGTGTCAGGCAGCACATTAAGTGTGTTCAGTATTGAGTAAAAATCCTAGAGAACCAGTGGGTTATTGTGGTTTCTAGTGTGGAAGTTTGTGGAATAAATAAAGGGAGAATAAAGCCGACTGATGAGAACTTGAAATGTCATAGGCGCCTATGGTTTTGACAGGATTGCACCGGAGCTGGCGAAATGGACCCGGCCTTCAAGAATTAAGCGGAGTTTGAAAGGGTTCTAGATGGTTTCGTTAGGCTTTTAAGGCCCAGGGTGCGTCGCTGGTGGCGAGAACCCGAATTTCGTTGTAAGCTAATGCTGCGGGCAAAAAGATTACTGACCGGTGTATAATACACTGAAATGCAACACTTGTGAAAAACTCCGACGCGCAGAGGCTCATTAGTGAACTTGAAGAGGATTAAAATTGTAGGGGTTGACAAATGGGCGAAAGAAATGCAGGAAAAAGTTGACGCAGGCTACTGTCAACTAGATGAATAAGCTAGACTTTTCTTATTTTAAGATGTCTGCCTATATCTATTACAAATGGATCTTGCGCGAAGGGAAAGATCGGTTTAAAAATACATCGTCAAAGGAGTTAAGTTTTAATTTCTTACCGCATTTTTCCTTAATGGATGTAATGCATGAAGTGTTTGATTAGTGTTTCCAGTGCTCCAATCGCTGGGCTTGGAGACAAGAAGTATTATGATTTAATCGGCACCATCGATGTGATGAAGAGAGTTTTCTTCGAGCGGGTTGTAGATGGTTTTGAGCTGCAGCTTGAGCCGGAATGGGATAGCGATAACCCTCCTTTGACTGACGGAGATCTTGCGGATTGGACTAAAACGCCTAAGTATACGGCCAAGGAAATACTAGATATTTTAAAAAGGGAGGAGTTGCCCATATTGTCTATACATGCAAGCAGAGACGCTGGCAGTTATTTTTGTTCAAGCCGGGAGCACGATTGGGAGAAAGGGAAACGCGTTGCATATGATGCCCTATTTATTGCCAGCGAACTGGGAGCAAGTGTCTGCATATTCCATCTATGGGATACTTGGGCAACGAATTTCGACCTAAGCCGCATAGTAAAAACTTTTCATGAAATTACGCGTGAATTTCCTAATGTGAAGGCTTCGGTAGAGAACGTTCCAACGCATTTAGAGGGGTATACGCCTTTTGCCTTAGTCAAACTTTTCGATTATGTGACGCTTGACCTGCGGTGGGCAATCCTATATGATGAGCTAGACTCTTTCAAGTAACAGAAGCTTGAGTTCTCTAAGACCCACTTGTCTCTTTTAAGCTTTCCACGCAAATGAACGTTTACCACTCTATTAATAATCGTTTACGAGGCTTTGAATAAAATAAAAAACGACTGGAAGTATCAGGGGCTGTTAACAATGGAACTTGACGGAAAACTCGACAGCTCAAGCTTTCACAACTTTATTGAAGCCATGAAAACATTCGCACAGTGTAAATATCCCTAATACCTGGTTGAATACCCATCTAACCGGGTTGAAAGGAAGTTTTTATGGTTCCTACTTGTAGTTGGAGTAAGAATTTGAGGTCTCTTGGTGAAAAAGCTGCCTCTCTGTTCTTAAAGGGGTTGCGTGTTCAGAGAGCGTTCTCCTAGCTTTCTCAAAGAATTATGGGATGAAAAGCGAATTGATTCCCAGAATAGCTACGGCTTTCGGCGGAGGCCTCGGAAGAAGGAGGTTGGTTTTCAGATGTGTAACCGGTGCCAGATGGAGCGATTGTTAGTCTCATTGACAGTTCATATTCAACTTCAATAGTTTTTTATTACAACCATGAGAACACTGTGCGCCTTGTAGGAGCCTTGTTCTTACTTTTCAAGTAGCATGATCTCTCTTAATCTAACATTTATAGGCAGCAAGTTTTACAGTTATTATAATTATGGTCCCGAAAGTTTTTAATGAGCCTAACAATTAAAGTATTAGTCGTTTGCAGCCTCCGGTTGTAATCATTGCTGCAGGAGTAGCTTCCAGGCTAAAACCCTATTCTGAAGAGGTTCCTAAATGCTTAATGGAGCTAGAACCGGGTAAAACGATATTGGATCTTATCCTCAGTAGGATTGAAGAATTTAATCCTAGCCGTATTCTCATTGTTACAAGATCCAAATTCAGAAAGATGTTCGAAGAGGCAGTGGGAAGTAGAGTAGAGATAATTGAGACGGATGCTGAAAACTTCGGTAATCTTTTCAGCGTCAGCTTAGCTTTGAAACGATTAAACGCCGAAGAATTCCTGCTCTTAATGTCCGACCATATTTATGAGAAGTCGATAATAGAAGAAATTTTGTCTTCGAATAGAGAAGTCGCTTTCACTGTCTGCTTAGATAGAAAACCCTCTTTGACAGACGCTGAAGAAGGTTTGAAAATCATATTGAAAGACAAGGGAGTAGCATATGCAGATAAGAATGTTTTGCCTAGGCATGGGATAGATACGGGAGTAATATTTTGTGGAAAGAATGCTAAGAAATATGTTGAGAAAGCAATAGAAGAGCTTGGTCTTAATGCAACAATAGCAGATGCATTAAAGCTTGCCGCATCTAATAACGAGGTTGACTACGTGGATGTTACTGGAAAACTCTGGAAGGATATAGATACTCCGGAGGATCTAGTTAAAGGGAGGAAAATCTATTGGCAGATATTGAGGAGGGAAAACGAGTATGAGGGTGGTTTATTCTCAAGATTTATTATCAAGCCTTTATCAACACGTATATCTACTTCTATTTATCGAAGCCTCGATATTGAGCCTCTAGCTTTAAATTCGGTTTCACTAATATTTGCTTTATTGACCAGTCTTCTTCTTGCAAAAGGATATCCGTGGGGAGGATTTTTAGCCTTGTTAGTGATACTATTAAGTGAAGTAGGCAACGAGCTTATAAACCTCAACAATAGAAATATGTGGAGAGTCCATGTGGGATTTTTAATAGATCGATTTTCAGATATTGCAATATTGTCAGGATTTTCTATATCATTATTATCGATTGAAAACAATATTATTTTCTTACTAACAATTCTTGCAGTCGCCAACATTGTACTTGTAAGTTACATATCTCGATTTTTTAATAGCAGTATTAAAACTAGAGTTTTGAAAAATATACCTGTAACAAGAGACGTATTGCTTTTTACAGTTTTTATTTCCTCAATATTTTCAATAACTCTCTACGGATTATATTACCTATCTATAGCTCCCATTTTTCATATACTATGCTCAATTATCTTGGCTTTAAAAAATAGAAGTGGAGAAATTAGACCTAAGAAAGGTAGGCTACCTAAGCCTGAAGTCGTAGTAGAAAGAAAAGAGATAGCCAGCAGAATAGAGAATCTGATCTCTAATTCTTTGAAACTCATTACCTCGTTTGTTTTTCTTTCCATGATTACACCAGTTTTTGAAGGCATCATATTAATAACATTCGAAGACCTGGTTTTAAAATCAGACCATCTGTTGTCAGCCCTATCCCTAACAGTATTTATCTACTTTGGCTACCGTATACTTATTTCTTTAAAGTTTCTCATAGATATTGTTACTAAACGCTTAGTGAGCATCATGAAGATTTCAGAGTTTACCCTTAGACATATGCTGACCGACG
>JAVZMD010000095.1:0-5816 GCA_038883435.1 Thermoproteota archaeon | reverse complement strand
AACCTAGTGTTAAAATATTCTTTGATTCAAATTCTTTTACAAGAATGGTTTTCGGAGTAGAGACAATAGAAGACTTAGTATCTGAAAACATGGTTAGAATCCACACTACTCAATACATTGGGAGAGTAATTTCTATAGTTAAAGCACTCTTTCCGAGAAGAGTATGGTTCATGAGCCCTATAGACCACTGGTAGATGAGCCTATTTGTTGAAAAGTCTTAGAAGACAGCGAGTATAGTTATGTCGTTTACGTTTGTTCCAGTAGGACCAGTATGGATAGCTCTTTTCAAACGTTCAAAGAAACTATTGCTATCATTGTTTTCAAGATAAGCTGATGGGGATAAGCCCGCCTCTTCCGCTTCTTTTAAAGTATCACCATCTACTATGGCGCCTGCAGCATTACTGTTTCCATCTACTCCATCGCTTCCAATAGAGGCAAATATAACATTAGGAGCACCCCTTAACCTCATTGCTACTGATAGTGCTAGTTCCTGGTTCCTACCGCCCACACCATTTCCCTTAACCGTTACAGTAGTTTCTCCTCCGAAAAGAAGCATACAGGGAGGATTAACCGGACTGCCGTATTGTAATATTTGCCTAGTAATGCTTCCAATGACTTTACCAACTTCTCTAGCCTCGCCCTCTAGGTAAGAAGTTATTATAATCGGCTTTAATCCGAAGCTCTTTGCCTTTTCAGCCATCGCTGAAAGAGCCTTCATATTGTTAGCAATAATTATGTTCCTAATTTTCTTAAATATAGGGTCATTTGCCTTAGGCGTTTCAGGTACTTTACCATCAATCCCCATTTTAATACGTTCTATAACGCTCTTTGGTACCTTGTCTAAAAGACGGTATTTATCTAAAATACGCCAAGCATCCACGAATGTAGTGCTATCTGGAGAAGTAGGCCCAGATGCTATCGTATCCATATCGTCGCCAACAACATCAGAGAGTAGGAGACATATGCCATTAGCAGGGTATATCAAACGAGCAAGATTACCGCCTTTGACAGCTGAGAGATGCTTCCTGATACAGTTTATTTCATGAATGTTTGCACCACAAGACAATAGGAGCCTAGTTACTTCCTGTTTTTCACTTAAGGAAATACCGTCTGGTTGGACAAATAGAGCAGAACCACCTCCAGAAATGAGGCATATAACTAGATCATCTTCAGTTAAACCCGATAGAAGTGATAGAACTTCTTTTGTAGCTTCTACGTTAATTTGACTTGGAATAGGGTGTGTACCCTCGTAAGCGCGTATCTTCTTAAGTTCATTTACTTGCAATGATCCTTTGGGTACGATGATTCCACCAGCCTGTATTTCATCTAAAATTCTTTCAGAAGCAAGTGCCATCCTATAGCTGGCTTTTCCGAATCCTATAACTACTTTCCTCTGATACTTTGATAATTCTCGAGAAAGATTGTTGAGTACTTCGATTGTAGACAAGTATGGATCAGCCGATTTCAATCCTTCTTCCAAAATATCTAATATGAGCTTGTGTCTCTCTGACCGCTCTAATTCTAATCTATTCAATATCTTCATAATTAGAAGAGAAGCGTCTTGAAACATCTTAAACCTTCCTTAAGATTGTAAAAAAGACTTATATACTAAAACCTTTTTAAAGGTTTCCAATATGGTTGAGACTAAAGTGGCTGTTGAATTTGAGGGTATTGGAACGGTAGAGGTTGTTTTAACAGATGAGGCGAATCCGAAAACGTATTCAGCAATAATTAAAGCATTACCTTTTGAATCCGAGGCTGAAACATGGGGCGAGGAGGTATATTTCTCAACACCAATATCAGCATCTCTGGAAAAGGGGAAGAGGAAAGTTGAGAAAGGAGATGTTGGATACTGGCCTCCCGGTAAGGCATTATGCCTTTTCTTCGGCCGAACTCCCGCCAGTACTGATGACGCTCCTGTCGCAGCAAGTCCAGTAAACATCGTTGGAAAAATAACTGGAGGAATGGAATTGTTAAAGAAGGTAAAAGACGGTATGAAGATAAGAGTTAGACTTGTAGGGTGATTAAAAAGTGAATATTGGAATCAAACCTAGGGTTGTGATGACAAGAAAAATACCCGAGCCAGGACCATCCATAATAAGAGAACACTGCATGCTTATTATTAGAGATGAAAGAGCGCCTCCAACCAGCGAGGAACTTAAAAAGCTTGTTAAAGACGCAGATGCGTTGCTATGCCTTCTCACCGATAAGATAGATAGGGAGATTATGGACGCTGGGAAAAACCTGAGGGTAGTAAGCACCTATAGTGTTGGAGTAGACCATATAGATGTTAAGGAAGCTACTGAAAGGGGAATATACGTATGCTATACTCCGGGCGTTTTGACTCAAGCAACAGCAGAGTTTACTTGGGCCTTGTTAATGGCCGCGGCTAGGAGAGTTGTCGAAGCAGATAGATATGTGCGTGAAGGAAAGTGGGATATTGGCTGGTCTCCAGACTTGTTATTAGGTCAGGAGATAAGGGGAGCCACACTCGGAATAATAGGTCTTGGAAGAATAGGTCAGGCTATTGCAAAGATAGCAAAAGGTTTTGACATGAAGCTGATTTACTACGACATCTTAAGAAACACTAAAGCGGAGCAGGAGTTAGGAGTAGAATATCGCGAGCTTAAGGAATTACTGAAGGAGGCGGATTTTGTGACTATTCATGTACCCAGAACACCTGAAACAATTAACCTGATAGGTGAAGAGGAGCTTAAGTTAATGAAACCTACTGCAATACTAGTGAACACTGCTAGGGGAGGCATAGTTAATGAGAATGCTTTATATAAAGCGCTTAGGGAAAGATGGATTTTTGCAGCAGGCTTAGATGTGTTCGAAAAAGAACCAACGCCAAAGGATAATCCTCTTCTTACTCTTCCTAATGTGGTTGTAGCACCACATATAGCAAGCGCTACTTTTCATGCTCGCTCTAAGATGGCAGAAGTGGCCGCACTTAACCTGGTTAAAGTATTAAAGGGAGAAGAACCCCTGTTCCTATTCAATCCCGAGGTAAAATCGAAAAGACCATTGGAAAGTGTAAAAATGATATGAAAAAATAGCTAGCTTATCGGAATACCAAGTGTGTTAGATCTTGATGTTTGGATACTTATCCCTTATGAAGTTTCTTATAGACCTGTCGTAGGTTCTTTCAGCCTCTTTTGAAAAGAAGCATGCAGGAAGCTCGTTGTGAGACCTATGGTAGCTTAAGCACTCGCAACATATTCCTTTCCTCGGACAGTCAGGCCATGTGCACGGGCAGTTTTTCAGATTTATTTCTCTTTTACACTCCATAGGAGAGTTTGCAAAAACGATTAATATTTTAATTTTTTGGTTAAAGCTTGAATTTTTAGATCTTATTATTGAATTGAACTGTAAAAATATTTTTACTAGAGTGTATGACTTTTAATCGTCTAAGCTAAAGCGAGTCCCTCTTCCTTAGCCTTCCTCTCCAAACGGGATATTGAAAACTTTGCCAGTACACTAAAGAATATTGTCAGGACTATTAACATCACGAACTCTAATTCCACCGGCCAAACAGTACTTGTTCCCATTATGAAATGGCGTGAAAGGTCTATTCCGTGAGTCAGAGGTATGAAGAATGCGAAATTCCTCAATGGTTCAGGCATAAACTGGAGAGGTACAAACATCCCTGTAGCTATTTGGAAGATAAAGTTGAGGATAGACATTAGTGCTGAAACATCTTTTAAAAGCAGTATAGCACTAGACATTATCACTCCTATTTGACATAGGGCGAGGAAAGTTAGACACAACGTAACACCAGCCATTAAGAGTGATAATGGGATGGGGAAATTACCCAGTAGAATCAGTGCTGTTGCAAACATAGGAATTATTCCGAATAAAGTTCCGACAATAGCTTGTGAAATAGATGAAGAAAGCATGTAAACATATCTTGAGACTGGTGATGCAAATGTATATTCGATTTGACCCTTGGTAAGTTCACCCTTTATTTCCCAAGCTACCCATATTGCGGCACTTTGATAATGTTGGAAAGCAACTCCCAGTAGAAGAAATACGGCATAATTGGAACTTCCAATCGAGTTTAATTTGGCAGGATCTATAATGAATCCGAATATCATGAGGCCAAGCCCCCATATTAGACTCATTATCAACTCTATAGCGAAATTCAACTTGTAACGTGTTATCTCCCTTATCCTTCTCCAGACCATCATATTAATCATTTTCAATGTATTTGTCATTTTACTTCACCCTCCACCATTATCTTAAAGGCTTCTTCAAGTGTAAGGTTTTCTATCCTTATTCCAGGCCTATGCCCATTATCTTTCAAGAGGTTTACCACGACTGGCAGAGTCTCGTAAGCATCTTCGCAGAAAATCCTTAAGTCAGAATTCTCCTGTTGAACGCTAATAACTCCTTTTACATGAGCCAAATGCTTCTTAACCTCTTCATGCACACCGTTTCCGTTTATCTGGATGACTTCGGTTCTAGTAACGGATTTCCTCATTTTCTCAGGAGACCCGTCAAATATGATCTTACCCTTGTTCATCATTACCACTCTATCACCTATCTCCTCGGCTTCTCTCATATTATGCGTGGTGACAATTATTGCTGCCCTCCTCTCTCGAGCATAATCCTTCAAGTATTTTCTGATTTTTGAGGCGGTAAGGGGGTCGAGGGACTTGGAAGGCTCGTCCATGAAAACAACCCTTGGTCGAGTAATTAAAGACCTCATTATTATGAATGTTTGCTTCTGGCCTCCTGAAAGCGAAATGAAATACTGATCCAAGCAGTCTTTGAAATCGAATTCTCTAGCCATTTCTTCTATTCTTTTATTCACTTCAGATTTATGCAATCCATAGAAAGCGGATGCGAAGAAGACGAGGTTCTCCCTAACAGTTAACCTGAAGAATGCAGACCTCTCACTATCTTGACCTGCATATCCGATTACTTTCCTAACCCTATCGCCTTGAGAGACCACGTCATAGCCCATAACCATTGCCCTACCCCTGTCAGGAAGTAAAAGAGTACTCAGTATTTTCACCAGAGTAGTTTTACCAGCTCCATTTGGCCCCAATAGACAAACTATTTCTTCTTCTTTAACATGAATGTTAACATCATTAAGTGCAACGGTATGTTTACTTCCAGATTTATACGTCTTCCAGAGACCTGTAGCTTGGATTAGAGTTTCTCCAAGCACAGGATTCACGGTGTTCGTCTCAACCATTGTTTCAATTTTGGTTTGCATCATCGAACTAGAAAAACATTGAATATTTTTAAGAATTATGCAACTTTTTAATCAAAATTTTATTCAGGTTTTTACTTCCTACGCGTAACGAATCTGATCATAAGGCTTATTGTTTAAAACAAAGAGTAATATTCAGACTTTTCTATTTATCAATTAATTTACTTCACAAGTCCATCATTTTTCATACTTCTTCTATCAAAGTTAAATCTTTATCTTTAATAACTGCTGTAAGCATAGCCCCGAAAATAATTAATAGAGATATAGTCCCAGTATATTTTGTAAGGTTTATTAGATTTACTGTTACAGATGTCATTTTAAAAACATATTCCAAAGGGTCTCCTTCAGCCAGCAAGTAGCGCTGACCGTATAATAAGATGCTTACTGCTTTTGTTGTTAAGCTTCCCTCGCCGTACATTAGAAAACCTTTCGAATCATAGTTCCCAATAAAACTATGTATTGTTGTAGTAACATTGAAAACTCTAATCTCTGATCCTATTCTTACCTTTACTGGAAGCTGTGAACTCCAGTTTTCTAAAAATACTTCCCCATTGGAATTTTCTTCATTGTAAAGCAATCCGGCAGAATTCAACCT
>JAVZMD010000094.1:0-6012 GCA_038883435.1 Thermoproteota archaeon | reverse complement strand
ATTACCGCTTGAAGTAATAAGGAAGATAATTGAGTCTAAGAAGGAGATGGAAAAAGAATTATGAATCAAAATCTCTCAATAGAGCATTATGAAAAGCCAGAAGTTAAAAAGGAGATAGTAGACTATTGTAGGAATCGTTGGACTGCTATTCATTGTGAAATGATGGGCAAGGATGGAGCACATATAATGATCAGGTATGATAAGGGAAAACCTTTGATTGTAGGTTCAGAATATGAGTTTACGGAATTGATTAACCGTTACGCTGAGTATAGGCCGAGAGCATTCTACGCAACAACCCACATCTACTCCAAGCTTGAAACTAGAGAAGATGTTTTAGACAGGAGCAATATAATCTACTCGTCTCCCGTATGGGACATAGACTCTAAGGATGAGGATTGGAGAAAAGTAATTAGAAAGGCATGGGAAATAGTAAGCATACTGGATAGTTTCGGAATTTCTAAATCGGTTTTCGTTAAGTGGAGTGGCCGCGGTGCTCATGTTCACATAAACCCGTTCTGCTTCAGCACCGATATTAGGAGGAAAATAGAGCCGATTGACATAGCATATGCTGTAACAAGCTTCATCGCTAACAGGCTTGAGTCGACTGAAGGATTAGTTGTTGAGAGTAGAATAGATATCCAGAGGGTTTTTACTTCACCATTATCTTTACACAGGGTTCTTGATAGAGTAGCCGTATGCCTACCTCCCGATAAGCTGGAGGAGTTTGACATAAACTGGACTGATCCAAACTCGTATGTTCATTTTCCAGATTCATGGAGGCGCTTCTCAGAAGACGAGGGCGATGATCTAGCGGAGAGAGCATTCATCTCAATAGGACCATACATTGCTGGAAAGCACCGGAAAAGGAAACATAAGCCACTAGATACTGAAATACTGGAAACTATGAAGAAGTTAGATGAATTAGTTTGATTCTTAGAAAAGGTTTAAAATAATGCGTTTGAAAAATGTTTTTGGTTTAAATTTAATGGACCAAGATTATTTTTTAAGTTCCATATCGATCCACTCTAGGTAGCTTTTGCTTCCCGAAACTATTGGTATTGCAATAATCTCCGGTATTTCATACGGGTGGTTTTCTTTAATCGTCTTCTCAAGTTCTTCATACATATCTTCCTTACTCTTAATTATGCACAGCCATTCTCCTGCTTCTTCGATTTTCCCCTTCCACCAATAAAGGCTTGTTAATGGACCAATTATCTGGAAACAGGCTGCAAGCCTCTTCTCCAATAGTATTCTTGCAATCCTTAGAGCATCTTCCTTCTTCTCAGTCGTTGTGAAAACCTGGATATATTTACTCATACTTCTTTATGGTGAAGAAGGTTTAAAAAATGTAATGTTTAGAGAGGTCATATTGCTTTTAAAACTCTCAGACCCGTTTTTTCATCTAATAATCGGTCTAGTTTTACCCCTGAGGATTCGGCTACTACTATTTCAGCGAGGTACAAGATTTTACTACCAGGTTCTAAATGCCCACCGTAAGTTCCGTTCCTATCCGACACGGAAATATGAGCATGAAGCTTGCCGTTTGCTATAATCCCGCTGACAGAGTTTATTTCAAGAGGACCATCTATGTTAACGTATTCCTCCTCAGGCCTTAGACTCTTTGAAACAACCCTGTGTATCCGGCAGTTCTCTAGAGTACCTATGGCTGAAACGATGAAGCCGTTTAAAACGCCATTTCTCTGAGCTGTTTTTTCAATCGTTTCTAGAAGGTCTTCCCCCCTGTCGCCTCTTACGATGATTATTCTACCAAGCCCAGCTGGCCACGAGTCCATCTTCAAAACACCACCTACAAACGTATTCCGAACTTGTCCAAATAGGGTTTTTGATTCATACGGTCTTCTTGGAATTGTCTTAAAGCCCTCTTAGACACCGGGTCGGCAATCTCTCTTGGAATGACCACTACACCATCGTCATCACCCATCACGAAATCGCCCGGCTCAACTAAGACGTCGCCGACGGTAACAGGTATGTTAACATCCTCAGGCCTTAGGACCAGTCTTCCAATAGTCTCTGTACGACCGACCCACCTACAGAACACTGGAAACCGCTCCTTCCTGACCTCGGCTATATCTCTACATCCGCCGTCTATTACCACGCCAACTATACCCCTATCCATAGCCATCAGCGATAAGTACGAACCCCAGAAGCCGACTTTAGTATATCCACCGCCGTCAACAACTAGAACATGTCCAGGCTCAGCTATTCTTAGAAAGAGCTCAGTATCGTTCTTCGTCCTATACCATTCAGCAGTATAATCGTCATATTCCTGAGGAGTCATGCTTGGTATTGGCTCCCTGTTTTTAGTTAGCCTTATTGTTAACGCGATACCCACCATTTTTATATCGTTGAACAATGGTCGGATTTCTTCAGACATTATTGTAGAATCATGAACATTATATCTGTCCAAGGCATCTATTACATCAGCAGTCCGCACTTCCGAAAGACGCTTCAGTATCTCTCTGTCTTCATTGGAAATGGCTCTTCTTTGCATGCTCATCTTCATCACCGGAACAGCATCTGGCATATGTATAGTTAAACTTAATTTTCCCTAGGATTTCTTTCCCATGGAAAAGCTTATTCCAATGGAACGAGTTAAGACGTCTCCTATGGAAGAAAGGCTTTACGTGGAAAAGCCTATTTCAGCCGGGCTAATACTCTCCTATAAGTGTACTAGTAAGTGTAAACATTGTATGTATGCTTGCTCACCCAAGTGGAGGCCTGATTGGATTGCAAGGGGAGATGTTGAGAAAATTTTAGGAAAACTCTCCTCAAGCCTAATGCCAAGCCCGCGGGGTTCTGAGCATATTAGTGTAAATTATGGATTACACTTTACTGGTGGCGAGCCATTTCTCAACTTCGACCTACTCCTAGAATCTGTAAGAATTGCAGAAGAATTAAAGATTCCCTCGACATTTGTAGAAACAAATTGCTTCTGGTGTGCAAACGATGAAGATACTAGGATTAAGCTTAGGGCTTTGAAAGAATCTGGATTAAAGGGCATCTTGATAAGCGTAAATCCCTTTATAGTCGAGTACGTGCCGTTTGAAAGGATCGAGAGGGCTGTTAGGATAAGCAGAGAAGTTTTCAACGATAACGTAATAGTTTATCAGGAGATCTACTATCGCCAGCTTAAGAGCATCGGTATGAAGGATACCATTGCTTTTGATCAGTATTTGGATAAATATGATTGGACACTTTATTACTCGGAGCTTCTCCCAATGGGTAGAGCCTGCTATGAATTGAAAGATTTATTTGCAAAATATCCTGCTAGAGCATTCTTCGACGAGTCCTGCGTATCTGAGCTCACTAGGAATTGGCATGTCCACGTTGATAATTATTTCAACTACATGACAGGTTATTGTGGTGGTATATCCTTGGGGGACTTTAGGGATTTAGATACTATGATAAGGGAAGGGATAAGCCTGGAGGATAAGCCAGTATTACGAGCACTTGTTACGAATATTAAAAATCTCTATGAGTTTGCAGTAAAGGAATTCAACTATAAAGAGAATAATGAAGGATACGTTTCTAAATGCCACCTTTGTATAGATATTAGGAGACATATAGTCCAGCAGACCGATGAGTTCAGGGAGCTCCGACCCAGAGAACTTTATTATAATCTTAAGCCGGAGTAAATTTTAAAAGGAATTTCGAAAATCGTCGTTTAAAAATGAATAATGAAATTATTCCTATGGCTAAGAGGAGAAGGGGAATCGTTCCATTCTGGAGGCAGGCGAAGGGCTTTTCTATGGGAGAGTTGAAGGAAGTCGGTTTAAGTATTGATAAAGCTAAAAAACTCGGGATCCCAGTGGATCCTAGGAGAAAATCCAAACACGAGGAGAACGTTAACAGACTTAAGGAATTCTTAAAATCATAATCATCCTAATAATTACGAATCTTTTACAGATAGGAAATCAGAGCCTCTGACATAGAATCTTAAGGGAACATGTAGGTCCTGAGTAACACCTATTCGAAAACTTCTGGCAATATTCTCCTCTTTGCGACCATCTTTTATAGTGATTTCAGAGCCTCTAGCGTATACGGGCTTCTTATGGAGCCTCTTGTCTATACTCATTGCTTCAGTAAGTCTTCCCGGCCCACTTGTAAGTTTGAACAAATCATTGGTCTTTCTAAGCCTTTTCATAATTTCCACTCCTCTAATTGGTTCAAGCGCTCTGATTAAAACCCCTCCGCTTCCATTAGGCTCATGTGCCACAACGTTGAAAAGCCATTTGCCGTGTATACCGTATATTAACGCTCTGCCCACATCACCGTAAAGCATCATTGCTATGTCACCACTGCTCCTGTAAGCTCTTGAAGCAGGGTCAGCCTTACCGTAGTAGGCTTCAGTTTCAAGGATTACTCCAGCCAATACCTCTCCTTCATAGACTCTGCATAAGACCTTGCCCAATAGGGCCATTGCCACTAACGCAGGATCTCTAGCATAAAACTCCTGTGGCAATATCCTTCCTATTTTCACATTTTACAGCAATAATGCCAATCTATTCAATCTTTTTCTCTAAAGGCCTACGTTTATCGAATAGAGTTATATGCGAGTATCCTACCGACTTTATATATCCTATTAGAAAATCGTAAGCATGGTCTATTTCTTCTACGGAATGCGCGTCCGTACCTATAGTAATAGGTATGCCCAATTCATAGGCCCTCTTCAATATCCTAAGAGAAGGGTATATTGAGTTTACGGGTTGTCTTAACCCCCTCGAAGAAACTTCTAAACAGACCCCCTTCTCCTTAATAAATTCTAAAACTTTCTGCTCATCCTTAAGGCCATCGGTAGGGTTAAACCCCCATATTCTAACAATATCGATATGTCCAATGATATTGAAGAAGCAAGTTTCTACAGCTTTACTAACCAGCTTTAAGTATTTAGAATATAGACTGTCAAAACCGTTTTCTCTAATCATATTCTCCACGAGATTCCTATGCTTCAAAGAATCTATGCAGACATTGTCGATGAAATGAACACTCCCTATTACTAGATCAAAATCGTGGCCCCCCAGTATTTTTTCTATGATATTCTCACTTCCAGGTATGTAATCGACTTCCACACCAAGCCTGATAATTAACCTACCCTCATATTCTAGAGATATAGATTTGACTTCTTTCACATAGTCTTCAATACTAATAGTGTTCAGTGAATGAGGATCTGCTGAACCATCTGGGAAAACAGTCAGATGATCGGTGAAAGCGATTTCTTCAAAACCTTTTCGAATAGCGGTTTCACAATAATCCCTTATACTAGAACTCCCATCGCTGAACGCCGTGTGGATATGATAGTTTATTTTCACGTATTTGAAACGGGGAAAACGCTTTTAAAACCTTCCTATTCATTTAAAGTAGGGAGTCGTTTCCAAGCTCTAAAAATCAAGCTACTGCCAGTGCTTAGCTTAATCTTTCTACCTCTTATTGGAATAGTTATACCTGAACTGGTTACTGACATCCTAACACTCAAGTATTTGTGTCACATTTTCCCATGTTTATAATATGAACCTGTGAATGCGATTCTCTCCTCTACACCAAGAAGATCTTCCAACAACCTCGGTTCATATTCCGTCATGGTTATTGCATCATTAGACGTGAACACTAAAACGTTAACATTATTTAGTAATTAATCTTTAATATTAAGGCCCAATTTTAAAGGTATTCGGCTCCTAAAATGCTTATTGCCTTAACTTGCCATCTCAGATGAAAAGCAATGGTTCAACACCACATTTTTAATCCTGTCGCCAATATTTATAGAATATTGTTAAAAACCATGAATGTAATTTTCTAAGATTGCAATGTTTAGCCGCATGCTGGAAATTTCTCCCACAATCAACTAATAGACATATTTAGAGATATTTATTGTTGTAGCAAGTATGTTGTAAGTACGATTAATTACAAACACCTTTCTTATTCGTCTAATAGGAGACCGTTTGTAAACTAGATTATAAAACAATTTTATTAAACAATGCGAGTTTTTCCTTTCTC
>JAVZMD010000093.1:0-6035 GCA_038883435.1 Thermoproteota archaeon | reverse complement strand
CTCACGGGTGTTGACAAGGCTAGCGCAATTCGAGGAGAATCCAGGATTCCTGAGAAATGGTTCTTCACGATTTTTTTAGCAGGGAACCGTTCGGAGCCTTCCTCGGCATGCTCGTCTTCCACCACAAGACTAGGAAAAAATACTTCGGGTTTATCGTCACCCTGACACTCATACTATACATTCTTGTTCTCATAGTTTTAACAGGATTATTTTAAAGCGTATTGACATTTTGAGAAAACCGTATAATCTTGTTTGATACCATTAAAGTTATGGCTGGCTGTTCATTATTTTTTACTGTTTTAATCAGAAATATGTCTAACAACTAGCTACGTTAGCTTTTTAAGCCTATGAGACTAAACAATTCTCATAATGCTAAAGAAGTATCATGAAATAGTCTTACCGTTTATTATTTTTAGAAAAGAGAGAAACTGGAGGCTAGGGTAAGATGACGAAAAGAAAAGGTGAACACGCATACTATGAAAACATGTTTGAAGACTATTTGAGGAGAAGCGGTGTTCTTTACATAGCTATAGATGAATCAAGAAGACCTTTCTACGCCGGAAATCGAGTAAAGAATTTTGACTTTATAGTCAGTTCCTTCAATGGTAAATTCCTAATAGATATAAAAGGCAAGAAATTTGGGTATGGTAACAATAAAGCATCTTCGCTCTGGGAAAATTGGGTTAGAACAGACGACCTCCAAGGGCTACGCCTCTGGTCCACCCATTTCAATGCTTTCATACCACTTCTCGTCTTCACTTACCTGTTAAATACTCCAACTGACAAGAAATATTTCAAAGATATCAGAAAGTTCAATGGAAAGATGTATGGAATAGTTGCAATCACACTGGCAGAATACTATACTCATGCCGTGCCCAGATCAAAAAAATGGGAGGCCATCTATGTTCCTAGAGAGCTTTTCCCAGAAATAGTAAAACCAATCAGCTACTTTATTCCCGAACTACGTAGGCAATGGTAAGCAATATGTTGATTAGTGTAATTGAAATGCAACGCAAATATGAAAAGCCGTCATGTAAAAATTAATCCTAGAATTTACGGTCATTTTTGGCATAACTATTCAAGTATAAAGAGTGAAAATGCTTCTTTGCTTTTTCATATTCTTTCTTGAACTTATTTTTCCTCTTTCCTCTGGCGATATTTTATCTAATTCTGACTCTTTGATTCCTATTTCCAACTCCCAAATTTCCGAATAAAACGTCAGAAAATATAAGAGCAAAGCAAGTATAATTAAGATTCCAATAAAACTATGACAGTATTAAGCTGTAGAAAAAAAATAGTAACGTTATCATCAGAATCATAGCAACTTTTTCTACTGGAAATATCCGACCCTTAAATTCCCTCTCGAATGCGTCATCGCCCAATTCAACTGCCAGTATTATTATAATCTTCCACTCATCTTGGTCCCAAGGGTTCCACCAGTCATCATAATGGTTCATGTATTCTTTATCGGCGGCTGCGTAGACCGAAACTATTCGTTCTTTTTGGAAGTGCAACCCACCTAACCGCGTTTCTATACATTTCCAGCAGGGTCTGGTCTCTTACGTTATCGCATGTGATAAAGACGATTCTGCCGCCTGAAGCGGGTTCATATGAAACAACCGTAGCCTCATCCGGACGATCCATTCCGTAACCATAACTAATAATCCGAATATTTTCTTCAATTCTCCTTTTGAAAAAGCCTAAAAATATTTAAGCTTTGCTGTATAAATGCATACATTTGTACAATTTTCCTCAATGTTTTAAGACCATTATATAATGACCATGTGACGTCCTTCATAGAGGATCACGGGTCTGATTTCCGGGTGGTTATCGATCAGTTGCCAGGCTTCCCTGCTTGGACTTCCGAAGCAAGAATTTTGATTTTCACCCCTCTTGTCTTTCTAATCAGCCTTCCTAGTCAATAAATTTGGTCATGTTGTACAGTATGTTCGCTTATAGCGAACATTTATTTTGCATGAGAAAAGCAGTCAACATTTTCGAGATCGATGATGCCAGCTAGCTAAGGAGAATTACTTCTCGCACAACTTTGTTCCCGAGGGCGTAAAGCTACTCTATCAGGCTCCTAGAGAATGGGCAGATAAGCTAAGGCTGAGGAGATTGAGCGAAGAAGAGGTGGAAAAAGTTAAGGAGTGGATAGGTAAGAACCTGCAGGCATTATACGGGAACCTGATAAGGGACATCTTGATAAAGGCGGCTCAAGAGTCGGGTGAGATAGCTGGAAGAGAGATAGAAACAGATCCAAACAGCATGAATAAAGAAGTCGTCATTTATTGCATGGAAAATGGAAAGAGAATAGAAAAGGGAAGGCTTGACATAGTTTTCAAGACCATGAGTGGAAGACTCATAGTGGTGGAGGTTAAAGCTACTACCGATCTTGGAAATGTTCAGGAGCAGTATAGTGCTGCATTGAAGGGTCTTAAGACTGACCCGGGCTACATATCGCTAATCAGGGAATATGGTTTAGATGTCTTCGGCAGGGTCTGGAGTGATAGCGATGTTGATACTTATATAATCGTAGTGATTAAAACTAAGTTGGAGGATGGGTCTAACGAGATAGTGATAATGCAGGAGGTGTCGAGGTGATGGCGGAGTCGGGAGAAAAGTTTCTTGAGAGGCTTACGGAGTATCTGAACAAGCGTTACGAGAAGAAGCTTACTGAGGAAGGGAAGAAATTCTTCTTCAGTAAAGCTGGAGATGAACATTTTATTGTGACATCTAAGGATGCAAAGTGGAGCGTTTCTACGGGAAGTGGGGTCTTCCCGCATGTAGAAGGCGTTGACAACAAGATAATCGTCTGGTCCAAATTTAAAGGTAATCCCGTGGACTACATACTCTTTGCCTGTGAGAATGATGGAATGCATATAGGTTATGAGAAGGCTGTAGAAATCTGGAAGATGCTTCTCGACAGGAGGAATTGGAGTAAGCTTGGAAGAAAGTATAAAGGAGTGATCAAGGGCTTATTATACGCTGAGAAAGCGGCTGAAACGGCGACTGAGAAGACTGGCGTGAAAACAGTCTTCCAGATTTTCGAATATCCTCGTTTCCTATTATACTACAAAGCGATGTTCAACACCAAGGGAATGAATGATGATGAAAAGCTGAGGATGGTTGAAAAAGCATTAGACGCGGTGGAAATAGCATGCAAAGAATGGTGAGCGTGCGCTGTCTTTTCTGTCTATTCTAATAAGTTTTCCTGGGTTCACAAGAATGTATAGGCATGCTGAGCGATACTATCAGGTCTATATGTGGCCTGATGATGTGATGAAAAGCAGAGACTAAACGCTAGAAAGGCGGCTATAAGGCTTGCTCCCGAAGTTATTAAAGACTGTGAAATAGTGGAGAAGGCTTCTAGAGAGGCAGGCTTGAAATATTTGGCAGATCCTAATGCTTTAGAAATTGATTTCAACTGGATTAGAATAGAGTCAAAGTTTAATGCTGAGAAGCTAAGAGGAAATCCTGAAAGAAGAGTAAAGGCTGTAAGCGAAGCAGTTACCACATTCCGGAAATGGTATGAATCCGAGGAGAGGAAAAACCTGTATGAGCAAACCCGTATAAAAAAGGAATTACCTTCATGATCGAACATTCGAAGTCGAGTAGCCACCTAACACACGGCAACCCTGAGAAGGACAGGGAGATTATTGAAGACGTGAAACAGAAGCTGAGCCGCAACCAGAAGGTATAAACGTCAAAAGGACAGCTTGAACTTAAGGATGGAGAAGTAGTGGTGAGGAAAAGTAAGAGATTAGAGGAAGCGGGCAAAGCTGTACATAGGCCCTTTCAATAGAAAGCTGGAGAGGCAGATTTACACCCTTTAGCCCATTTTAAGAACCCCTCAATAGCCTTCTTCAACCTATCAAGCTTTCCGGCGACATCAATGACACATAGGACGAAGTCCACGACATCGCCTGAATCTCCACCTCGGCCGTTAATGAAAACTTGATTTCTTCATATCCATTCGGCTTATAGTAAACGTCGTAATAGGGGTCACTCGTTGAAATCGGCTCCGTATCTATGAGCTCGCCAACCTTAAATAATGATATTACACGAAATCCCAGCGACTTGATGAGTCTGCTGGAGAAAGTTAAAGAATACTTGGAGAAGAGGACTGGTTGCCAATACAGAGTATGGGTATATTCTTCTCCAACTCCATGCTTGTGGGGCAAGTGCCTGTGGGAAATGACCATGTTGTCAGCAACCGAGGAACTCTTACCAATGCAATATGTCTACATGCTGTCGGATAATACCATCGGAATCGGATTTCACCACTTTCAGACAGAATTTCTTAAGCTAGATGAAAGCAAATACCATGTTTACATGTCCCTGAATGAGGTGATGAAAAGCAGGGATCCGAATACAAGGAAAGCTGCGAAGAGGCTAGCACCAGGTCCCGTTAAAGACTGCGAAATGGCTGAGAAGGCTGCCAAGAAAGCTTCCCTAAAATATTTCGGGAGAGAAAACGCGATAACAATAGACTTTGACCAAATGGGGATGACCGTGAATTTTAAAGCGGAGAATCTTTCTAATGAGGAGATTCTGAAGGAGATAGAGAAAAGCGCTAATGCCTTAAGTGAGGCCTGGAAAGAATATCTGGAGTGGTATCACTCAGAGAAGCGGAAGAGGCTGTACGAAAGAACCGGCTTAAAGAGGGAACCTCCTTACATTAGACGTTTTATAGCTGAATGGCCTCCCAACACGGGCAATCCAGAAAAGGACAAAGAGATCGTTGAAGAAGTAAAAAGAAAGTTGAGTAAAAACTATGAAATAGGTGTACTCAGAAACATTATAAGACCGGAAGGAGAACGAAAATTTAGGGGATATAAGATATACACGCCCAAAGGATTACTTGAATTAAAAAACGGAGAAATAGCCGTAAAGAAAAGTAAAAAACTATTAGGTTGAAACGGAACAGTGATACTTATATAATAAATAATAATCTCTGTATCTAGAGTTATGCAGGGCTCAGGCAGGGATGAGAGTATTCTCACAGCCGTGGTTGAGAAGGGCCATAAGCCTGAGTACAGACAGCTCTACTTCAAGGCCAGCGAGATAAGGAGTATTCTTGGCGATAATGATTGTTTCTTCAAAATCACTGTTAAGGGAAAGAACATTGTGAAGAAGTATGATCCCGGGAGGCAGCGCTACCAGTACATGGCTCCAAGCTGGGTTGGAGAGCCGGGGAGGGAGATAGAGGTCAAAGTTGAGAAGCTTACTGAGGAAAGGCTTATCGGAGAGATTCTGAACAGCCTGCCTCCGCACATCAGGGTTGAGCTTAAACATGGTGGGGAAGGAATCCTGCAGATTGGAAAAGTGGAGTTCCCAGTTAAAGTTAAGAAGCCGGAGTGGAATGAGAGGCATAATGCTGTCTGCCTAGACCTAGAGTTTAAAGCACTATCCCTATGGGGGAAGAAGGTTAAGAACCATGTTCTTAGAATAGCCTACAAGGGTTATGAGACGAGCATGGCGATAGACTACGGTGAAACAAAAGGCACAGTAAAAGAAGTCAGAGAAGAGCCACCGGGAATAGTGACAATAAGCTACGTTGACAGCGAGGACAAGGTTTTCGAACACAGGGTAAAACCATTGGATTAATAATGCATGAAAAAGCTCTAATTGATGAGGAGCGGTTTTTAAACGAGCTTGCCGAGTATATGAATAAGCGGTATGAAGCTACATTTAGAGCAGCATTTACTACGGGATTCACTTTTTACATATATGCTCAGGATTTTCCGCTGGTAAGATGCTTAGATGGACGGAAGAGAAGACTCAAATGGAGCATTGTGCATAAGAATACTAGTACGAGTACAATGATTCCGAGAATCGAAGAGTACTTAAATGGCAAGATTTGCGTTTCTTCAGGCTATATACTTCAAGATGTTTTCTTAGACACTAATCCTATCAAATTTTTAGGAACATCTATAACAGAAAAAGAAGATATTGTGAGGAAAATAAGGAGTGGAAGTAAGCAGCAAGAGCTTAAATTAAAATATCCTGGCTTAGTTGGAGAATTTATTTAT
>JAVZMD010000092.1:0-6200 GCA_038883435.1 Thermoproteota archaeon | reverse complement strand
ATCCAAGGCAAGCAAAACTAGCATAAAAGCGATGGAAACATATACTGTTTGAGCTTTGAGCAAGCCCGCTACTCCAAGCCCTATGCCGCTCCAGAATAGTAAATTACTGTGTTTTGATTTGGAATATTCGAGAAGAAAATAGATGACAGTGAACACTAACGGGTAATAAAATGTGTCCGGATAGAACGCGTTGTATAGAAGAAGCCGATCATGAAATGGCAAAACGAGGAAGATTATAGTTGATAATGTTCCTATGATCTTTGACTTTGTTGCTGACGACGCTATCATATAATTCAATAAAATTAACATGAGTACGGGAATCAAAGGCATTAATCTAAATGCTTCAGAAAGTGTTGAGCCACTCACAACATATGCCCAAGCGTAGAGCACAGAAATGCCTATTGGCTTTAGCAAAATGTTGTAATCGTATCCATTGCTATATGTAAATCCGTTCCCTCTTACTATTTCTCTAGATATAGGAAGATAATCTTGTATAACATCAGAATCAAGTATTGCTCTTGAAGATAAAAAAACTGCATAAGTAGAAAGTAACCCGATAATTAAAATTACAATCATCAGTTTCTCGGTGGAAAATTTCAGGTAGACTGAAGTTTTAAATAAACTAGGTGTATAGAAGACCCTAAAGACCCTAATTAAAGACAAAACGAACAAATGCGTGAACGAGATTACTATTATTACTAAAAACATGAAGGAAGCTGTATTAAAAGCTTTCACTATTCCGCCTAAGTAAAGAAATGTAAACATGACAGCTAGGCTGAGAAGATATGAAAGAGATAATCGTTCAATATTGTTATGTACTTTAACTTTTCCTAATCTTATTATCCAATAGCCAGGAAGAATTAAGCCAGCAGATAAAATAAACTCCGTTAACATTGCAGCTTATTTTTCACTTTTAACGATTAAATCTCCACCTAATGCTGAAATCCATAATCTCCTATATTTTGCAAATATGCCGCTACATGATATTGTTTCAATCGTAAACCCAGTTTTTAAGAGCAATTCTAATAATGAGCTCTTAATAAACCAGTGAAAGTGCTCCCAATCAGTCCCCATGTAAAAACCACCTGTAATAGGAGTTTGCCTAACAGCAAGTTTATTCGATGCGACAACTAAGCGTTATTAGAAATCTACAAAATAAAAAGCTGCCTTTTTTAAGAACATGCTTTATTTCTTTCACGACATCAGGTGGATTAAAGATATGCTCCAGCACTGCTATACAAGCCACTACATCAAAGAATTGAACTGGAAATGGTAAACTCTCATCTGCGTCATACTGCATAATGTGAATATTATTTTCTCTTTAAACCTATTTTTAGAAATTTCAACCCTAAATAATGAAACATCAATGCCATAGCACTTTAATTCCTTCTTCGATAAATAGACCAGAACCTATTATTCTCCTTTTCAGGAGGCTTCTGTTTGCTTCATAAATCATTCTAGAGCATCTGAAGTTATTACTAACACTTCATGATTGAAAGAATGAAACTTTGCTAGAAACGTCTCTTGGTAACCCAATAATGGGTAAAAGTGATCGATTATGTGTAAAATCCTCATTCGGTTTTACCTAATAATAATTTTGCCTTTTTAGGTAAACTTGACATAATCCATTTTATCTCCTAAGTTTGACAGCAAGTACCAATAAGGCGGCTCCTCTGAAAAGGTAAATTTTCTCACCTAGGAAAGAATCTAAAATAATATCGAAGTTCCAGAGGAGCTTCCAAAAAGTTACTGATTGCATCAGACTTGGGAAGAGTTTAAAAAATACAAACGTTAATGGCATTCTAATCCGAGGAAAGACCCGATGATAACAAACTATTGTGAACCATTTTAAAACTTCCTGTGATAAGGCAACTTCACTAATAGCCTCTTCATAAGGATCTGACCTCTTTGATAATAAAGCTACCAACCGCGAGTTTTTGCTAAAAACAGCCTCTCTCAGACCTAGAACGCCTCCTAGCTTCATGACTCTTGCTATTTCCGTCAAACCTATTTTATAAGATGGCAAGTGGTGGAGAACACCGAGACAGAAGACTCCATTAAACACTTTTTCTCTAAATGGTAAATGTTCCAAGTCGCAGACTAAATAACTTCCCTTATAACGTCTCTTTGCATATTCTAATTGCATACGAGAAATGTCGCACCCTACGAATTCACCTATACGCGGATTTAGTGCGATAAGAGACCTAGGCTGAGAACCGATGCCAACTTCAAGAACCAAATGCATATTCGTACTCATTTGATGAATTGGTTTGAATATTAATGAATCTTCTACAACATACCAACCTAAATCCAACTTTTCCTTGGGTTTTTGCTTCTCTTGATATCGCAATTCGTATAACTTTTTATTTGAGTTTCCTTTATTCAACATTATTCTTCTCCTTCTTTATTGCCAGATTGCCGAACATGCGCTCCAGATCTTATTCATTTAGCAAATAGCCTTTCTGGTAAATAACCTCTCCATAGTGTACCCCTATGTGTAGAAAGTCTCGTTGACAGACATAAGAGGAATCATAAGTTCTGCTTTCTAAGACTTCTTTGTAAACCTTTTCTAACTTAGATACCATGTTTTCTATCGAGAAGTTAGATCTTACAATATTAGTGCAGTTTTCTGAAAATCTTCCACGTAACGCTTCATCTGAAATTATATTGTAGACAGCCTCAGCTATATCGTAGGGTATAGGTCGAGTTACATAACCTGCTTTGCCATCTATCCATTCTAATGTGTCTCCCAAGTTAGTCGTTATTATAGGTGTTCTAGTGGCACAAGCCTCTAGAAAAGTCATTGGAAAACCGTAGAATGAAGGTGTAACAAAAACTTCAGCGTCAACTAGCGCCTTAAGCTTATCCTCCTCACTTATGAAGCCAGTAAACATTACCGAATCAGCTATATCTAGAGAATTCGCCAAGACTCTTGCTTCGGTTAAATATCCATCATCGGGTCCAGCTATGACTAAAACAGCGTCTTCAAATCCCATTTTCTTCTTTAAATGTGCATATGCTTTTATCAGGAGGTCTATGCCCTTAGTCTTGTGGATTCTGCCCAGGTATAGTATTAGTTTCTTGTCCTCCGGTATGTTGTACTTGGTTTTGAAGGAGCCTTTAGGAGGAAGGTTGGCATACTCAGACAGGTCTATGCCGTTAGGGATTATTGCGATCTTCTCCTCCGGAACACCCATAGTCCTATACTGCTCAGCTTCAAAACTGTTAAGAGCAATAACCCTAGAAGCATCTCTTAACAATACACGTCCAAAGAGTACATCACAAATCCATTTCAACTTTTTCCAAGATCCTATTCTAGAAATAGAGCCGTGAGCTTGCAATATATAAGGAACACCGTGCCTTTTTGTATAGTAGTGAATTATAACATTCTGGAAAGTTCTATATTCGTGAAGATGGACAATATCAAAGTTCCCAATATCTTTCTTTATTTTTGAAGCGAGTTGAGGCGTTATGAAAAGTTTTAATCTCTTAACAAGGGTCATGGAAATATTTCTGAAATAATAAACCTTAATCCCCTCCAATTCATCAATAGTATCCTTACCTATCCGCAGATTTAAATCTTTAGCATCACTAGTATACACCACAACTTCATGGCCTCTTTTCGCAAGTTCTCTTGAAATCTGATAAGCCACCTTTGCAGGACCGCCGAAGGCATAAACTGATTGGAAATAGGGTACTACTTGGAGAATCCTCATATCACATGATCCTGTGAATATTTCTCCTTTTTAGTAAGCCTTTAAGCACCTCCATCGTTCGTAGCCCTATTTTATACATTGTCAATTTTTCTTCAATGTATTGTCTTCCTGAAGCACCAAGTTTCTCCGCCATTCGCCTGTTTTCCTTTAGGAGCATTATTGCTTCAGCCAGCTTCTTGTAGTCTCCTGGCTTGACCACTATTCCTGAGCCTGTTTCCTTGACGTGTTCTGCCGGCTGTCCTTCCGCGACGCATATTATTGGCTTTCCAACAGCCTGGTACTCGTATATTTTTGAGGATATTCCTAGGTATGGTCTTCCAAAGTCTTTTAACGGTAGTAGTAGGGCGTCTGCTTGGCCTAGTAGTTCAGCTACCCCATCTCTGCTTAAAACCCTATCTATTATTTTCACGTTTCTAACGTTCATCTCCTTTACACTTCTCTTGACAGAATCCATCAGCTCTCCTGCTCCCTGAAGCACTATCTCTATGTCTTCATGCTGCTCTAGGAGCTTCGCCGCCTTAATCACCTGGTTGAAGTCATATGCTACGGAGAACGCTCCACTATAAAGTACCGTAAACTTTTCATCGTCTTTATTAGGTGCTGGCTTGAACCTGCTTACATCTACTCCGCCTCTGACAACGTGTATCTTGTCCTCGGAAATCCCGTAGTTGTCGCTTATTACTTTAACGTATCCTGGGCTTATTGGTGTTATCGCATCAGCCATAGTATAAGCTATCTTGGCTAAGGTCTTCACGATCTTTTTCATGAATCTTGATCTTATTGCTCCTATGTCAATAGGGTCCTCAGGCCAGAGATCGTCAACATTCAGAACTACTGGACATCTGTGTATCAAACGATATGCTAAAGCCGGAATTATAACTAGGACCTGCGGGTTTGAGGCGAATATTGCATCCACTTTTCTAATGATTAGTAGTGGGAATAGTGAAGATATTAGGAAGGTTGTGAAAATGATCATCCTGTTTGCTAAGCCCTTGGCTGGAATGGATGGAACAAACGTTCTTATAACCTTGAAACCCTCCATGTGTTCAATTGAAACCGCCTTTTTCCTAAGATTTTTAGGGACATTTCCAGTGGGATAATGTGGGAAACCTGCTATTACAGTCACCTCTGCCCCGTTTAGCAGTAGGCCTTTAGCAACGTTGTAGGCTCTGGTTGAGCTTCCACCCATGTCTGGTGGGAATATTTGGGATATTATGAGAATGCGCATGAGTCTCAGACGCTTTTAATTAACACTTTAAAAACATGATTCTTAACTGTAATCTATAGACTTATTAGTGGCCAATAAATAGCCGGATGGTTTGAAAGTAGATAATTTGAAACCATGGTCTGAAAGGAATTTCTTTATATCCGGAATGTTCTGCTCTACAATTATATATCTGGTTTTTGGAAGAGTATTTTTCGATCCTTTGAGCACATTGAAATCATAGCCTTCCGTATCAATCTTTATAATCTTTATGCAATTCAAACCCTTTTCATTAACGACATCATCTATTCTGACAGCCTCCACAATAACCTCTTCTTCTTTCCCTTCATACTCCAAAGCAGAAGAAAGAGCCATTTTACGAGGGGAGTAGTAGAGTCTTATCTTTTCAGACTTATCACTCGCAGCCTTTGGAATCACCACTATATTTTCTAACATATTCAACTTTATATTTTGTTTAAGAATAGCGATGTTTAAAGGATGTGGTTCAAAGCTTAAAACCTTACCTTGAAATCCCACTCTGAGACCTGCTATTAAAGTGTATAGACCTGCGTGTGCTCCAACGTCTATAAAAGTATCACCTTCTTTTAATGTATGCACCACAAATTGAGTAATATCATATTCGTGAAAGAATGGGTTGAGAAATATATTAGAATCATAACCCTTTAGAAGTAAGAACGCATATTTGATACCCTCAAAATCACACTGCGCCAGACAGTCTCGAAAAGGCCAAGCTGTAAAAGATACAGATCCGCCCTGAAATCCCTTTTTTAGTAAATTCCAAGTAGTAACGGATTTTAGTAATACGTCTAATACCGGATTATCTATATAAACGTTTTTCAACGATTTAAATGCTCGCGATAAAAGATTCATGAGAGACTTATTAACCTTATTATTGTCCAATTATCTAATTAACGCATGCCAAGTACATTATGATTTTACGCTTGTTTTAAACGTTCTCCCTGAACTATTCGTGGACGACATTTCATTATAAAATCTCCTTCCTCAGCAAGCTCGAGAATAACTTTAAAGCTACGGGTAACCATTTCTACTACTCAAGATAAAGAGATTGCTTAACACGTATCTCTTAAAACATGGTATCATGCGGAGGAAGCAAGTTTATAAGCTAGAGTTTTACGCATGTCTTAATATTTTCCCAGTTCTCTCTGAACCATTCGTACACTTTTCTAAGTCCTGACTTAATGTCTGTTTTAGGCTCGTAGCCAAGTATTCTTCTAGCCTTCTCTATTGAAGCCCTTCTC
>JAVZMD010000091.1:0-6217 GCA_038883435.1 Thermoproteota archaeon | reverse complement strand
GTTTAAAAAGTTGTATATTACTGCCGTATATGTCTTCATCGAGTGAACGAGGGTCAAGTAAGAATTCTTATTCAAGTATTTTTTTTAAAAAAATCAGACGCTCGTTCTGTCTTTTTCTATAGATAATTCACACAAGACGCTGTTTAAACTTCCTCATAATAAGGAAATTTTTTGAAAAAATTATCCTTATTACAAGGACAATTTATTCAAAAATCCACGCTAAAATCAATATTTTTCCCAAACATTCCCATAGTCAATATTTGTTAATGAGAAAACGGCGGGACAGAGATTAATTCGTATGCAGACTAAACAAGTTTATTCTAAGCCCCATTTTGCTCGCAAGCTTATAAACAGCTTCGCTAAGCTTCTCCTCGATCATCTAAGGTTCTCCTCGACAAAGCCAAGTATTTTCCTAGCGCTTTCAATAAGCCCCCTAGCCTTAGACTCATCGTAAAGCTCATAGGGAGGAGCGCTCGCAGCATTCGGATACCTTGAAGTCAAGTAGTGTATATCCAGCTCCCTCGCATAATCGTATAATGCTCCATCGATTTCCAAACCCTGTGCCTTAAGCTGGTCTAAGAGAAACTTGCAGGAATGAGTTAAATGATAGCCTCGCTTATGGATCACAAGGGCTTTCAAGGCTTTCTCACCTGCTTGATGCGAATGATAAGCCGCCCCTTCGAAAAACCCTGATTTCAAAGCTCTTCGAATGGTGTGGAAGGAAGTAGATTAAATCTTTAATCACTTTTTTGCATTAGACTTTTCTCCCCGGCTTCCCTAGATGATGTTTCTAAAGCCTTAACGGTCTCGTAACCTACTATGCCAGCGAGAGCAATAAGCAATACGCCCAGAGAAGCAAGGGGGTAAAACTGTTTTATTAATACCGATGGGAAGGTTTCGCTCCTAGTGGATCCTGGAACAACCAATAGGCCTGCTGAACCCATTCCACCGACCTGTGTTGGGAGAATAGCTACGGCATGCATGACGTTAAGCCTCAGGGAGAAGAAGACTCCTGTGAAGACCATGCATGCTTCCAACGATGCTATGAGGATCTCTGGAACAACATGGCTGACCTCCTTACTCCTTAAAGATTTCAGTATTGTCAGTATGCCAACAGATATGCTGAAGAAGGATGCTCCGAAAACAGGTATAGTAAGGAGAGGAATACTGTCTAAACCGGGATGGTAAATGGGCTCACCGTAGTTAACGAGGCGGTACCAGGTTATCGCAACATTACCATTCAGAAACTCTCCCTCGAAGACAACCAGTGGGAGAGTAAGAAGGAGAATAAAGAAGACTCCTGTAGCAATAGAAGCAAGGGAGCCTACTAAGAGCCATTTCCTAAACTCGCTAGTTAAGGGGAGCATTATCTTATTCGCCAACAATATCCACCTTCCTAGACTCCATTACATTACCACCAAGCAGGACATACCTCATTATAACGTAGCAGTGGACCCCCCTCTTCTCAGGCTTGACGACGAAGCTTGAAACAGGCTGGAGGGTCTTGTTAAACCTGTCCGAGCCGACGTAGTATGGCCTACCAAACCTGTCCAGGTCGTAGTACTGGATTTCGAAGGAAGCGTTGAAGGCAACGGGATTAGGATTGTTAACTATGAAAGTATTGTTGGCAACGTTAACCTCAAGCCTCCTCCAAGAGAAAGTGACGGGGTAGTAGCCGTAGAGATTACCCTTGTCAAAGACGATGTTACAGTAGACCCAGAAGCTCGACGTTATTGAGGAGGAATTATGGTAGAGAGCATCGTAAACCTCCTGCGGAACCCTGACGAATAAGGTATCGTTCTCGATGAAGAACTCGTCCGGGTAGAATTCCCTAGCGGAAGCGTTTATCTTAACCCAATCGACTCTGACGAATTCAAGCATGCTCCTACCCCCGTAGACAGCCCTGAAGAAACGGAAATCCTCCGAGAGGGAGATAGAGCGTAAAACTATGTTCGGCCTTTTAACATCTATGGATTGGTGGACGTGGAAAATAGGGATAACAGTCATCGTAACAATGTCCAAGATGGAGAAGAACAAAACTATAGTTATGAGAGTCCTGCCGATTTCAGCACCGCGTATAAGGCTCTTCAAATACCTGAAGACGATGAAAAAAGAGACAGCTAGAAACGGGGGGATCCAGAGGAGCCTGGGGATGATGAAGACAACCTTGTAGAGCACATTCTCCCTGCTAATAGGATTATCAGGGCCGGGGTTAGCGTCGCCCTTAGTTACGACGCTTCTCTCAGATATTTCCACAACCCTGTGGACTATGCAGTTAACCCTGTTAACGCCCTCGACAACAACGATATCCCCGACGGTGTAATTGCCCTTGACGCTGAAGACAAGGTCGCCGACGTAGAGAGTAGGCTCCATAGACTTGCCGCCGACCATGAACATCGAAACGGGGAAGTCGATGAACCTGGCTACAGCGAGGAAAACAATAAGCACGAGGAGAAAATAGCCAGTGAAACGAAGGAGACTATGCTTTGAGTATGACCTGCCATTTACCATTTATGGCATTCACTTACAGTAATTTACCATTTAATACTTCCTTTAATCTGTTTCTTCTTCCTCAATATCTATAATGACTTCTTCTGGTGTTTCTTCAGGCCAAATAAACACGTTCTTATCCAAGTTACTCGTGTTCAATGACTGGTCTAATCCTAGTGTTCCAGAACCCCTGTGGATAGTCACCTTAACAGGATATTCGACCTCAACCCCCTGCAGGTAATAATGGAAGCTAAGAGTTAATTCAACAGGCGTCGAAGGACTAGGGCTGAGGGAGAAAGTGCCGTGGAGATAATTAGTAGCGCCTGGACCTAAGGTTATTGTTGAGGTCGTATCCTGGTTAATAGTATTACCGACGATTTGAATGGGTGTTGTAGCCGTACCAGAGCCTAACCAGAGGTTTATCGAGCCGGAGTAGCCATTAGGCACTTGGAGACTTTCAACCCTAACGTAAACGTTGTAAGCCTTAGAATCATGATTTTGGAAGCCTAGGATATTCATATCCCTTATCCTACACTCGTAAACATCGCCGCCCACAACCTCACTGAAAGACTGAGAAGGAAGAATAACAATATTACCATATCTTATTTCGAAACTAGCCTCTCTAATTATTGGTTGGGTTAAAACATTAAGATTAACAGAGCCGCTCTGATCAGCTGTACGCTGATCTACACTATGGCCAGTACTGTTTCTGAGGATAACGGTCCAACCCTGAGTAAGCCCAGTCACTGTAACAAATCTAGGGTCGGCGTTAGCACAGGCGACTAAATCATCGAAGCTAGCTGTTATTGTGCCTCCTGTTCTGTAAACACCAACTCCAACAATGTTAACCGAAGAGACATACGTGTTATCGGTAGCCGTTATGGTTCTAATCTCATCACCTCCACTGGTATAAACGGTGAAGCTAACAGTACCTCCTGCTGCAGGATAGAACCTCCTACCAAAGAAGATGAACCAAGTGTTATCACTCAATTCCTGATTCTGCGTGGCAGGAGTGGACCATGCTGGCCATACGTATCTTCTTATTCTTACACGTCTAGTATTTCCTGCACCACGGTTATACCCCATCAGGAAGAACTCTGAGCTAGATTCTGCCGTTATCAACCCACTGTATTGACCGTTAGCACTTGTAGCATGACGCTCCTTCACTAGCACGTACACCACGTTGGTCCCGGAGGGGGGGCTAGCTGAGGGATAGGCGACGCATGCACCGCCCCAAGTTGTTGGATTAGTACTTGACGACACCGTTATGTATCCTGCAGGATCCCAATTCCAAGTACCACCATTAGTAGTAAGCCTTGAGGGGAAGGGGTTGGTTGAGAAATCGTCGTAGAAAAATGCATTCCTCTGAGTACGGACAAGAACCCCAGGGGAAGTTACTTCTATATCCGCCCTAGTATTGTCGTCGTAGAGTGTTACTGAGACCCCTGAAGTACCGGGGTTGAAAAACGTTACAGGCGGGTTAACCCAGCTAGCGTTTATGCTAGCAGGGTAGTAGACGAAGACCGCGGCGCTTACAAGCACCACGGCGATAAGGAGAATAAGTAAAACAAATAACTTGAGATAAGTGGAATTAGAAAAAGAGAGGGGGGAGGAGTGGGGTCTCGCTCGCAAGGCCCATGCTCCACAGCCTACGGTGGTGACTCATTTGACTGAGGCGAGTAGACTAGACTTAGCTTAGCAGTGTCAGACCCAGTAGAACCTGCAGAGATCTTTAACAATAGGTCTACGCGTATTGACTGACCAGTATTGAGGCTTCCTTTCCATCCCTGCCATCCTGTACTCATAAGATCTACTTCACCAATATAATTATTATTGGTTGCATTGTACAGCAGGAGTTTTGCAGTGCTTATGGGTGCATCGAAGGTGTCTGTTATGTTGGCGAATCCTACATAGTATGCTTGGGTACCATTGTTGACTATGCGTAGAATATCCTTGTAGCGTGTTGTCCCCCTTCTAGATGGATGTACAGTTATCGTTGCAGTCGTACCTCCATCATCCAAGCTTACTGTTATTGTGCCATCGATATCTGCCTTGCCAGCATTGGAACCTGCTTCAAATTTTATAGGATATCTTACCCATGTTGCTGAGATTTCCATCGGGTAGTATACGAAGACTGCTGCGTTCACCACCGAGACTGCTACTGCGAGTAGGATTGTTAGTACGATGAGCTCTTTACTGTGGTTTTTTATCTTGTTCATTGTGAGACAGATTTTTGATTGAGGCGGTATTTAAAACTTTTTGCCGTAAACTTGTCTCTTTATGCTTTTTAGTAGGCCTTTTTTCAGCATGAAGTTGTTTCTTTAAACATCTTTTTGTAAATTTTTTGATTGACATGTCTTGAAATGGAGTTTTGTCGTCAATGCGAAACATACAGAATTTATTCAAAATTTCTAATAAGTAATGCGGGTTCTCGCAAAGTGAAAATTTTTGGAAGAGGGTTACTGGAGATTCTGGTTTTAGTATTTTGCTTGTGCTTTCAGGCTGAGCCTTGTCCTTCAGCGTGAAGAGTATTTAGAATGGGTAGTGTCTCAGACAACTGTCCTATCCTGTTGCGAGGGTTAAGCTATTTCAACAATTATTTTTCAGGAACTTACTTCGTGAAAACGTTTCAAGCACTTTACTGGCGTCGAGTATTATCCTATTCATCGTAGTTCATTATCACTTAGTCGTATTACTCAGCATGAGGCATTGTTTATCCGTGATCAACAAAGATGTCGCCTTCCCTATCATATTTATATCTCATTCATACCTTTCCCTCTCATAGGGATAAATCGTGATGCCATGTTAATTCTTGATGGGAGCATTATTGCAGAGAAGCCTAAATGATAACAGGTTGGCGATAACTTGGTTGAAGAAATATTAAGAGAGAATGAGTGGATCTATTGTTTTGGAATTCAAAAATCAACAAAATCGAGATACGTTGAACGGGAAGAATTGTGTTAAGTCTATAAAGCTTTAAATAAGGAGAATTAACATACTATTTCAGGTTAAAATATGGCGCAATTAGAAGTGCCGGTTAGCTTGCGAGAAGATATTAAAGATGTTATTGTTGAATACATATCAAAGAGAGGCTTTCTGGACAGGGATTCATACCTGTTTCTTATCCAGCTGGCTGGAATAAGTGTAAGAGAGGGGGGAATGTCTAAGGAAGATGAGTTGAAAAAGCTTAGGGAAATGAGAAGGAAAGAACTGGAGAGAGCTTTATGGTAATTCTTGATACTAGTGTTATAATATAGAAAATTAAAAACGATGAACAAATCAATGATAACACTACTGAGGTTTCAGTAATAGAGTACCCTCCAATACTGAATTATGGAGAATTCCGTGGCAATATGTTTTTGATTCAGAGGAAGGATGTTCTATTAGCCCTCGAACTTCAGGTTAAACTTGGGGAGATCGGAAAACCGAAGGGGTTGTCAGACTTGTTGATAGCAGCTATAAGCATAAACAGAGGGGAAGAACTAGTCACTTGCGACGAGGATTTTGAAAACATTGTGAAGGTTTCCAGTCTTAGAGCAAAAATAGTTAGAACAGGTTCTGGCTAAAAAGTTCTTTCTAGATGTTCTTCAAAAGGGAAACAGTATCCTTGATTTTGGGGAGTTTTATCTAAAATTTATAAGTATGCGTTAGATTCTATTGTATACGAGATGGGATGTCGCTAGAGACTATTACTGCAAGGATTCCTCGTGAAATGCTTAGGGAAATT
>JAVZMD010000090.1:0-6218 GCA_038883435.1 Thermoproteota archaeon | reverse complement strand
GGTATTCTCTAAACGCTGATTCACAGCGACAGGTATGAGTACAGCAAATATGTTTCAAACCCTTATAGGTATTCTCTAAACCTGGTGCAGAGATATAGTTTTCGAAAATTTTCGCATGTTTCAAACCCTTATAGGTATTCTCTAAACACGGTTGTTTCTTCACTCATGCTTACTCCGCCTCCTGTTTCAAACCCTTATAGGTATTCTCTAAACCCTGCTGTTGGTATTGAGATATATTATGGTCTTTTTAAGGTTTGCGAGCACTTATATTCGTCGACCATGCGTATCAGCCTTTTCACGGGGGATCGACGAAGTTAGAGGATTTCCACAGGTTCGCCTTTGACGGTACCTAGAGTTTCTTTCTTCATATAGGCTGTTGTCCTAAGTATATAAAAAGTTATAGAATCACTTTCCCCTATGATTCTGTTAAGCTCGTCCTTTAATATCATGAAATTGGCTTCTGTAATCTCGCCTTCCAAAACCGAGTTCTGAACCCAAGTTAGATATTTTCTAGCTATTTTTAATACTTTAACTACGCGTTCCACATTAACATCATAAGTCATTATTACATACATATTGGCAGCTTCCTTACCATCTTGCTAAGAAAGGAAAATATTCCTTCTCACCAATTAAATGTTTCTCCAATTTGTATAGCTCGATTCTTATAAGTCTGCGGTAGGAAGTCTTTCGATTGTCAATGTTTATGGTTTGTAACAGCTTTTCGTTAAACTTTTTTACGAATTCAATTCTCCCTTTATGATTTAAGTACACTCCCTCTAATTCTTTAATAAAGCATCTAGAATCTATTATGTTCTTGTTTATTACGCTGAATATGGTTCTGTCAACAATTATAGGCTTGAAAACTTCAGAAACGTCTAAGTTGAGTGAAAATTTTCTGAAGTTTGTAGAGTGTAGAAAACCTATGCGGGGATCTAGGTGAGTTTTATAAATTTCGGCTAAGATTGTAACATAAAGCAAGCTGTTCCCAAAGCCTATAAGAGCGTCGAGATAGTGTTTTGGTGGTCTCTTTTCACGCGACTCAAACCTAAATTCAGGGTTTTCGATTATAACGTTAAACGCCTGATAATAGTTCTTCCTGGCTTCTCCCTCAATAGCCATCAATTCCTCCGTCGATTCTGCATATGGAATTTTTTCTGAGCCTTTTTCAAGTATCTCGATTATATTTGAAAGCCCACCCTTCCTGTTCTCATAGTACTTGAGATTTCTAAGCATATTATTAAGTCCTCCCTCAACAAACTTTTTCGCCAGCGATAATCTTTTTTTGCGATCCAAGTAATATTCGCTCTGTTTAAGAGTTAAGAAACCAGAGTTGTAATGGATCCTTGGATAAAAGGTTCCAATGTAAAATCCATAATAATTATAGAAGTGTATTGGTATCTGATTTGTGGTTAGGAATTCTAATAGCCTCTTGTTTAAAGTAATCTCTCCAAATACAAATATGGATGATACATTAGATACAGGAATAAATTTCTTATCGGTATCTCTAGCAAGACATAATGTATCTGCCTCCCTTTGTAATGTACCAGAGCTGAATATGTAAATATCCTTTTTCATTATTTTTACCCCCAGCAAAAATCCCTGTAGGCACACTTTCGACAAAATTTTGTTTTAACAGGTTCTGGAGGTTTTTCCATATCCATTATAAGACGTATCTCCTCTAAAGCACACAGAAGTCTTTTTTCAATTTCTTCGTTCAATTTCAATTCGATTCTTTTTCTTTCCTTCGGTATCCGTATTTCTCCCACAGCTTCAATACCACTCTCCTTAAGTCTATACAGATAATATGAAAGCTGGAGGGTTGTAGAATCAAGGTATCGAGAAGAAGTTTTAACTTCACAAACAACATTCTCGCCTTTTTTCAAGAAATCGAACTTTATACCTTCTAATTCTACTTCCTTTCTAAAATTCTTGTAGAAGATTTTATGAACAGCGCGCCCTATTTCTAGTGAGTACGTATCTTCGTCAGGTGTAATTCCATGACCCATAAGCCATACCTCTCTTTTGCATATAAGGTAATACCATACTAATGTCCCTGTAACATACTCGCCGTCTTTTAACAAGTACGGTTTATCCAACTTGCATAATATTATTTTAAAAGGCAAATATAAATTATTAGGACCAAATAATAGATTCATAAAAGTATTGGCTCGGTTTCCACGGTAGTGAGACCAGTTTCCTTATTGTACCATTTTTCAACCTCTTCTTGACAAACATACTTTATACCGGATTCTTCATTTAAAACTGGCAGATTTTCTATGTTAAACCATGTTTCCACAATATAATTTTCAAGCTCGGCTCTCTTAATTCTTATTTTTGCCAACATCTCATACATTAGATCTTTATCAACTAGTTTCCTCTCGTTAATAAGACTTAAAAATTCATTTTTAATTCTTTTAGCGGTTTCGTCATACTCTATAAAAACAGGGTATTTTGGTTCTTCTTCTATGATTCTAAATGCTCTTAATCCTTCGAAATTTAAGTTTTCAATACTTTTAATTATTTCGTTATATTCATCGCTTTTATCACCAAAGACCCTGATGCTTTCTTTATAGTAGTCACTTATCATCTTCAATATTTTGGCTTCATCGAACTCCTTAGGCTTGTCCAGTATTTTCTCACTTATTTCTATGCTTAGCCTTCCGTATACTCTTTTTGCATATAATTGGCCTTTTTCGTCGATTATCCGCAGTATATAGAAAATGCCTTTCTTCCTTGAAGCGTTCCTATTACATCTGCCAGCTACTTGAACTATTGAATCAAAGGGGCCGATGTCCCTAGCAGCCATGTCAAAATCTAAATCGACGCCTGCCTCAACGGCTTGCGTGCTTATTAAAACGACGGTTTTACCACTCTTAAGTAACTCTTTGACCCTTTTTATCCTATTTAATCTATGTAAAGGTATTATATTGGTAGAAAGATAACTTATGATAGCGCCATTTTCATCTATTTGTTCCTCGTCTCCAGAAACTATGGAAAACCTTATTCCTTTTTCAAGAAGTAACTGTTTGAATGCTTCATAAAACTCAATCGAGGATTTTATGGTGTTAAGGACAACAAGTAGCGAGCCTTTAAGTTTCCATTTGCTAAATATGAATCTTGCAGCATCATCAATAGGCAATTCGTAAGGAATGTATTTGAATTTTACCCTTTTTAATCTTCGAAAATACGTTTCGTAATCTTCCACAAGTTCTTTTCCCTCAAATATTATTGGTCTAGTAGCACTCATATATATGAGGTAGGATTTCGAAGAATTTATGAGGCTTTCCAAAGCTTCTTTTAAAAGCCTCCAATACTCTATCGGTAAAGTCTGGACTTCATCAAGAATTATAATAGAGTTGAACAATTCATTAAACTTCTTAAGCATTCTGTTTCTCCAACCCAATAAAGTTTCAAAAAATTGGACGAATGTTGTCACGATAACTTCCGAATCCCAAGATTCTGTTAAAAGCAATATATCTTCAACAGGCAGAGCTTCTGTTTGAACTTGAGCCAAACTATATGCTTTATGATGATGTTTGAGTAATAAGTTTATGTCTTCAGAGCGGAGTACATTCTTGAATATATCGTATGTCTGCTCCACTATATTTACATAGGGGAGCACATATATTATCTTTGGTTTTGTTTCTTCAACTAATTCTCTAATTCTAGCAGCTATTGAAAGCGATAGAAGAGTCTTTCCACTTCCAGTTGGTGCAGTTATTGTCATGATTTTACATGACCTTATTGAATTACCGTGCACCAATCTTTCAAAGGTTTTAAGAACACTTCTTCTAATCTCTTCTCTTATATCGTCCATCGGAATTCTTTCGTCTTTAATACTAAGTTGATTTACATACGTATCAATTAAACTGCTCGAAATCCATTCTGAATATTCTGTTCCTTCTGGTACGCATATTTTTCCAGCAACTTTCTTATCGAAATCTATTAGGAGGCTGAACATTAAGCATACCATGTAAAAATCTCTGAAGATATTATCAGTTTCGTATTCTAATACGAAATTCTTCGCGATATCTTTCAGAATCGGCAGACCTTTCTCATAATCTTCGATAAAATCGTCAAGGGTTAACCCACTTTCTCTGATGTTTAAACTATGCATTATTTCACTAATTTCGCGAGAAATATCTTGCTTATGAGTCATCAATGAACTCAGCTGCTTCTCGCAATGAAACATAATGTCATTTATATAATCTTTAGAAAAAACATTATACAAATTATCAGCAAGATCATTATGATGTCTATACACAGAGTAGAATGCAACTGCAGAAAGAAAGGGGTTTCGGTATATTTTACTTATGAGCCAGCTTGAAAATAATGCTGAAAGCGCCGAATGTCTTGCAAGTTCCTTATTTCCTTTCCATGGATAAGAAAGATAATCCTGAAAAAATTTCGAATACTTGCCAATATCGTGAAACTTGCCAATAATCTCGATAATATCTAGTAAATCATTATTTTTAATACCTATTTCAATAGCTTTTTTCCTACATTGTTCCCCAACTTCTTTTAGATGGTCTTTGAGAAAAATTCTTGGATGAGAGAAAAAACTACATGAATGCTCCATGTTTGCCATCTATTCTATAAACCTCACCTTTGAGAGCAGCTATCAGAGGTTTACAGTTAGCCTCATACACATAGTTAAGACTCTTAAATCCAGGTGCCCTATCATCTTTAAAATCAGGAGGCAACCTTTCTTCAATCATTATCCTCCGCCCTATATTTTTTGCAGGATCTATCTTTATTTGGTCTTGTCTCATAATAGTAATGATTTCAAATTCCTCTTCCCCTCTCGTCTGAAAAGGAACGACATCTTTCATGGCTTGATAATCGCTTAAAAAAGCGAGGCAGTTAGCCGAACCAAGAGATAAGGGGTAGTGCGATTTCATTTCTTTTAATTTGGCTTCCAAGGTTTCAAGAAGGTTTTCATCCTTATGTTCAACGAATATTTTATACTTTAAAGTATCCCCGTCAAGACTCATTACATACTCTCCTCTAGTAGGAACACTACCTTTTCCTCTAAACTTTTTATAAGAAAGGTCGTCTATATCTAGGTAGTTTGTGGATAACGAAACCTTTCTAACCGGAGTTAAAATCTGTAAGCCGATCTTTGAATTACTTCTTGAAAATAGATTATAGTAAGAATCTCTCTTTAACCCCAGTATGGCCGCTAGGATTCCTACTATTGTGTTTCTTGGAGGAAAAACATAAGATAGAGGAGTGACTGTAGTGTAATACTTTCTGAAATGCCCCATAAACCCTTCTATGGTGAATGAGATCATGGGTATCTCATGATCATTTTGGAGAGAGTTTTAGCTTGTTTGGTAAGTCCAATTCCTTAATATAAGGTATCTTACTAATTTTATTTGGAAACTTTTCTTCTAAATCTTTGATTACCGTTTTAAATAAATCGTCATACCAGAGGTAAATTTTATTGACTTTATTATCAAATGTTTCTAGTTTTTTAATAAGTTCTCCAAAGTCTACATGTATATCCGTGAATGATCTAATTGGTTTGGTTTCATCATATTTGGCCTTTATAAACCTTCTTAGGTCGCCTATGAGTGTTTCAGAATCATCGTATTCTATTCTCATGTATATTAGGGGGTTTTCTCCTATTTTACTCCTAGTGGTAGCCTCCAATTTGAGCGTCTGATACAATAGGTGATCCAAGATTTGAAGATCATATAGTCTCATGCTTACGTCAACTGCCCTATTCCCACTAACCACACCATAGAAAGCTAACAGTGAATAGTATAGCCTGAAATCCTTACCCATCGTACCGTACTCTTCGCCGGCCTCTCTTCCACTAAATATTGATGTTATTGTGGAGGATTCCACTAGCTCTACTGGATGTAAGGAATAACCCCATGCAAACTGTATGGGCCCAATCATACTTATGCTAACTCCACGAGCCTCCCCCGCTTTACCTCTTATAGGAACGGTTGCTCCAAAAAGACGTGCATCTATGCAACTGCTTATAACTGCTTTCTTAACGTTTTCGGGATCCGATGCCTTTGTTAATTTTTCTAATCTCGTATCCGCTCTAACACTTTGTCCCTCAATCTTAGTCACCCAGATATAGTCACTTCCATACTTTTTAATCACATAATCTCTGAAAAAACGTTTTAGTCTCACATCCGTCACTAAATTCCTGTTGGTACGGGGATCTATTCTAGGTCTATTTTCCTCATCGGGATCGCCAT
>JAVZMD010000089.1:0-6255 GCA_038883435.1 Thermoproteota archaeon | reverse complement strand
CTAGAAATACTGAACGATAATCGAATATACCCATTAGCAACGCTTATAACCGGATTACCTGGAGAAACTGAAGACGATGTTATTGCAACACTAGAATTATTAGACCGATTGAAGAACATAAGGATCTTCTATGTCCCGCTTCTTTTCACTTCTGAAATGGATTGTATACTCAACAGAGAGAGACATGCCGATCTTAGGAACCTCACTGAACTCCACTGGGAAGTTTTCTCAACATGTTGGAGACAAAACATAAAGGTTTGGGCTCTAGAGGATTTACAGAGCAAGATTTTCATAGGAGGTTTATTAACCTACGCTTTATACTACAGGTGGCTCCACGGACCAAAGGTATTGAGACCAATACTCAAGATCTCTGGTAAGTATTAAAAAATCTTATTAGATTTACGACTCCGGTTTTAACTTAAGTATTTGAACACTATAGGGATTGATGTTTACCGGTAATTCTAAGCTATTGCCAGAAGATCTTCCGCTTGAGGTAATGCTTAAATTTGAAGTATCGTCTATTGAAAGGAGTTCATAGTAAAAGCTTCCACTCCAAGGCAGGTTTGAAATTTTAATAACGTACTCTAAACTTTTACTTGCATGGTTTGAGACAACTAGTATTACCGACTTACCGTCTTCAGATTTGGTAGCCATAGTGTAAAGATTGGAATCCGAATCGCATTTTAAACGGAAAGGATTTGCGAAAATCTCTTTGAAAGCAACCATAACATAGTAGACTTTCCCAGCAGTCCCATTCCTGTAAAAGATCCCACCCCAAGTCCACGAGTCCCCCCTGTAAAAAGTTGTCATATTCACACCAGCATCCTGTAGTAGCATTAAAGTAGCCGCTGTAAACGAGGCTCCGAAGGAACGTCTACATAAGTCGTAATCGCTATCCGTATCTACATTCCATTCTGTGATTATACAGAGCTTATCTGAGAAACCGTATTGTTTCATTAGACTACGGATTGAAATAGCCTTAGTATAGACGTCTTTAGGATTATTAGTATAAATGTGCCACGATACGAAATCCAAAGGAGCCTTATTATCCCTACACATGCGTAGAAAAGCATCTAGAAATTCTATTCTGTAAGCTAAGCCCGGACCACCGACAAGAAGGGACGGATTATAGTTTTTAATCTTCCTGGCAGTAATGTTGTACAATCTGAAATATTCTTCAACGGTACCTGTCCAGAAAGGCTCATAGTCCGGTTCATTCCATATCTCCCAGTATTTTATTGCATCGTGCATTCCATTTGCCCAACCCTCAGTATAATGCTTAACAATGTGTAAACACACCTCAGCCCATTTTTCAAAGTCCGAAGGTGGTTTGTTTTTCGGAGGGTCGCTGTAGCTATAACCTAGTCTGTAGATTATTTGCGCACCAGTGTTAAGCATGTATCTAACATGCCTATCCGTCAAGAAGAAGTCGTAGGCAGACTCATCAGCAGGGTTTTTCTTGAAATTTGGAAACACCACATCTATATCTGCAAGCTCCCATAGGTCGTGTACACGGATGAATTTTACACCCATGTCAATGTACTGCTTCGTGAAATTGTTCACGTATGCTTTTTCCCAGCCATATGGGCCCATTGGACCATCGTTAACACCTATTAGGTTGACTGCCTTACCTACTACTTTGGAACAATCCACGTTTACTGTAGGCTTCTTACTAACGAAGCTGAGTGAAATCAATACTAGAGCTATCACGGCTGCGGCTATGGCTGGAATCACCAGTATTAAAATCCTATTTAGTTTGGGCGGCATAGTGAATTATTTAGTGAATGAGATATTTTAAACTTTTCCAGCATCTTTACAGCCTTAAATTTTTAATATAATTGACCTGCTTTATTCTTTGTAAAGCTCCCTAAGCTTTCCGTCGACCATTTTAGCTATTTCAACTAATCCTATTAATATACAAGATACCCCTCTCAGCCTGGCTAAGTCTGCTGTCAACTGGTCCTGTGTAACAATTATAAGGTTATTCTTCAAAGCATATTCAACAATATCAATATCCTCAGCCCCTTTTAGACCAGCATCTTCTACAGATTGTGTATTCCATCCCAGTATTTTCATGAAGGGTTTAAGACCAGAATACATCTCATCTAGGAGAATTCCTGAATACTTCATTTCCTCTGATTAAAATAAACCGTTTTTAAAAACTTAACTCAAAGCATAAAAACGTCTTCAACTTATCACTACACTAAGAATGTGGGTTTTAAGGAGGGATGCGATAACTGTCTGGGATAATGAAGAAGTTAGGAGAAGGCTTTCTTGGTATAGGAATGTAATGACAAATTCTAAGCCTGCAAAGTTTTTAATAGCGAGAAGCATTTCAGTAGATGTATCTCTCTCCAAACTAGATGATATAAGTGAGGATGAACTTTGGAAACTTCACGACAGTCTTAGTTTAAAATTTAAAGAGGTTTATGAATTAATCAAGAACGGTAAATTAGTTAAGCTCGTCGACGTTGAGCCAAGTTTTCTAGATGTCAAGATAAAGCTTTCCGAGAAAATAATAGAGCATTGTGAGTTTTGCGAAAGGAGATGTAAGGTTAACCGTAAAAATGGGGAACTTGGATTTTGTCGAATAGGTTATAAGAGTAAGGTATCATCCTGGTTTCATCACTTCGGTGAAGAAGCACCTCTTATAGGAGAGGGGGGCTCGGGAACGATATTTTTCGCAGGATGCAACTTTGGGCCATGTGTTTTTTGCCAAAACTGGGATATCTCATCTGATCCGGAAAACGGTGCAGAAGTTGATCCTCATACACTAGCTCTAATAAGCAAGAGGCTAAGGACTGAGGGTGCAGCTAACATAAACTATGTGGGTGGAGACCCTACTCCGAATCTTCATACCATATTAGCGTCTCTTAAATACTTGAACGTTAATGTTCCACAACTGTGGAATAGTAATATGTATTGCAGTATGGAGACCATGAAACTTTTAGCAGAAGTAATAGATATTTGGCTTCCTGATTTTAAGTATGGCAATAACGATTGCGCTAAAAGGCTTTCTAAGGTAGACAGCTATTTTGAATTCGTTTCAAGAAACCATAAGATAGCATATGAGAACGGAGATATGATAATTAGACACCTCATCTTACCTAATCACATTGAATGCTGTACAAAGCCAGTTTTAAAATGGATATCGGAAAATACTCCAATGGTTTTAGTAAACATAATGGAGCAGTACCATCCTGACTATCTTGTAGCCAGGAACCCGGAGAAGTATCCTGATATAGCGAGAAGACCGACTTCGCGGGAAATGAGGGAAGCATACGATTATGCTAGGAAGTTGGGAATAGTTTTTGAACCGGTTTCCTGAACGTTAATACTCTAAGAGCTTTTTTAAGCCATGCTCTAAGTCTACTCTCGGACTAAACCCCATTATGGTTTTTGCTCTAGTTATGTCTGCATAACTATGCTTTATATCACCAGGCCTCTCACTAGTGTGAATTGGTTCTCCTTCTAGTCTGAAAAGCCTCATAATAGAAGTAGCTAAGTCTCTTATCTTAACGGGTCTTCCAGAGCCTATGTTGAAAACCTCGCCTGCACATCCTGTTTTTAAAACCAGTTTGATGGCTTCAGCAACATCATCCACGTGGATGAAATCCCTAGTCTGTTCACCGTCTCCGTATACGATTGGTGGAAGACCGTTTCTAGCTCTTTCTAAGAACCTCGTTATAACACCTGCGTAAGCTGCATTCTGACCTGGGCCATATACGTTGAAAAGTCTAAGAACAACTTGTTTAAGGCCGTATGTTGAGAAGAATCTGACTACTTCTTCTCCCATTAGCTTGCTTAGTCCATATGTAGAAATGGGACGAGCGGGATGGTTCTCATCTATGGGAAGCTTAATAGGATTACCATATACCGCAGCCGAGCTCAAGTAGATTAGAAGATCCACATTCGCCTCTAGAGAAGCTTTAGCCACCGAGGCTGTTCCCAAGGTATTGTTTTCAAGGTATATCAGTGGCTTCTCCATAGATTCGGCTACGTCTACATAAGCCGCCGCGTGGATTACAATATCTACTTCTTTTAAAAAAATCCTCACCTCCTCAGTGTTGGCTATAGATACTTTGACCATAGGGATATTTGCTTCTTTAAGCCTACTTACGGCGAAGTCGGTCGACCTCTCAAAAGAATCTAGCACCTTCACATTGAAACCATTGTTCTTCAAGTAGATCGCCAGGTTATGGCCTATGAAGCCAGCTCCGCCAGTAATCAGTATCTCCATTAACTTTCCACTTAAGATTCTAGCTTAAAACCTTTAGGGAAGAACGCTGGATATTGAATCTGCCTTCAGACCATCATGGTTTTTCCAATATGGTTCTTTCATGGCGATTGCTTCTATAAACTTCTTTCTTAAAGCCTCAAAATACTCTTCTGAACGGGTTAGTTCTAAAATGCTGATGAGATTATCGTTTCGCAGTAAGCAAGGCTTCAACCTACCGTCACAAGTCACCCTCAGCTTGGAGCATTTCAAGCAGAAATTGGGATTACCAACTGGGGAAACGATTTCAACGATTACTCTATTATCTTTTTTCGGTACAACGTAGACATTGCGCTGACCGGTATGGTTTAATGCTTTCATTACAGACTTAGACTCTATGCACTCCTCTAATTCTTTTAAGCTCACGTGGAATTTTTCAAAAACGTGCTTATCTTCTGGAATGGGTTGAAGTTCTATTAATTGAAGGATGGCACCTATACTGCAAGCATAATCCATCATTTCTTCTACCTCGCCATCGTTAACGCCCTTTAGAACAACCATGTTGATCTTTAAGGGGGCCAGGTTTGCTTCGACCGCAGCATTTATACCGTTAAAGACTTTCTTGATATCGCCTCCTCCAGTTATATTCCTATACTTTAATGGATTTAGACTAGGAAGATTCACGTTAACCCTTGATAAACCAGCATTCTTCAAATCCCATGCATAATCCTCTAGTAGGATGCCGTTTGTAACTAGGGAGACCTCCTCTGTAATAGGAGAAATCATTCTCACTATTTCAACAATATCATTCCTCAATAAGGGTTCTCCACCAGTTATTTTTACTCTGCTAATACCTAAGCTACTTGCGACTTTAACTATTCTACTAATTTCTCCCGGCTCAAGTGAATAATTGCCTGATGGATTCCATTCCTTATGGCAGAAGAAACATTTTAGATTACATTTCTCAGTTACGCAAATCCTCAAGTTCTTGACTGATTGATTGTACATTCTAAAAATTCAAGAAAAACCCGTATAAAAGCCTTATATTTTTAAGGCATATCTTTAACCGTTAAGTAGAGGAATGGGGCAGAGGTGAGAGTTAGAATACTTGAAGCATAGAATATCGATGCTGGCCCGAGAAGCTCCCAGAGCAAGCCTCCTATAGCTCCGCCGAGCATTCCGCTTAAACCATTGCTAAGCTCTATAAAGCCCATGGCTGTTCCTAGGTTTTCACCACGGCAAATCTCTGCAGTCAAAGTTCTTCTAGCAGGAAGGTCCATGGCGCCTACTAGTCCGAATATGAAAATGAAGAGAAGCATCGTCCAAAGACTATTGGACAATGCGAGCATAGCCCAAGCAGGAGATGAGATTAAAAGATGAGCAAGCAATATTCTCCAACTACCTTTCTTTGCAGTAGCCCATGCCCATGGTAGAAAACCTAACGCTGACCCTACATTCCACATTGAAACAACCATTCCAACCCCCGCAATATCTAGACCAACAACCTTTTGTGCGAATAGACTCACATAGGGGTTTACCATGAAGAAACCGAGCTCATGGAAAAACAGAGAGAAACCGTAAAAGCATAAACGCCGGTTTTGCTTTAACATACTGGTCATCGCTCCGATATCAAAGGAACGTGTTATAATCTGCAATTCACCCTTTTTCAATCCTTTTCCACTTTCTCTGATGAAAAACACGTATACTACGATCGATACTAAGAAAAATACTGATGCTGTAAGGAAGGGAAGTTCGGCCATGAAATTTTTAGAAAGCCAACCAGATATGAATGCACCGATTGATCCTCCTATTAAAGTTGCAAGATAGAAGATTGCGAATGAAACAGGTGCTTTTTGAGATTCACTAGTCTCGAATATTAACGCGCTGCTATTCGGAACGAACAAAGCCGTTGAAAAACCAATCAGCAAGTATAGGGAGAAAGCTGTAAAGAAATTTGTAAATGTGTACACAAGCAAGCATGCAACCATGCCTAGGGTACTTGAGAGTATTAAGGGAAGAAGCCTACCAACAGTATCAGA
>JAVZMD010000088.1:0-6315 GCA_038883435.1 Thermoproteota archaeon | reverse complement strand
AATACTCTTAACATCAACAGCTATCCCACTTGCGACTGATGCAAGTATGGCTGTTGAAAAATACGTTCCTGTACCCAGTTTGGATTCAACTGGTTCAGCGATGGATTCGATATACCTAGCCATTAAATAATCTATCTCCTTTTCATTCCTAGCGTATATGATTGCCTCTCCAAACTTATCATACTTGGGTCTCCCAGCCCTCCCAGCCATCTGCTTATATTCCATGACCGATATCATACTACTCGTATGAGTTTCAGGATCGAATCTATTGACTGAAGTTACACATACAACTCTTGCGGGGAGATTAACCCCGGCTGCTAGGGTAGGGGTTGCAGTTATCACTTTTAAAATTCTCTCTCTAAAGGCATCTTCAATAATTCTACGCTGGAAGCTTGTTAATCCTGCATGGTGGAAGGCAGCTCCCTTTTCAAATACGCTTGCAAGGTCTTCTCCGATTATTGTCGACTCACTGTTCTCCCTTATCTCTCTAGCAAGCTCTTTTAACCTCTTTCTCTCCGATTCGGAGAGGTAAAGGTAAGATACTGAGGAGAGTTTTCTTGCCAAATAGACCGTCTTCTTTCTTGTTTCAACAAAGAAGAGGGCTTGTCCTCCATCTTTGAGTGAATAGGTTAATAGAGAATGCAAGGGTTCTTCAAAATCATCTTCTAACTCAGCGATCTCGCCATCTTTGAAGAATATTTTTATATCATGGAAAACTCCCTCTCTAAGGTTGACTGGTCTCCAATCTGAAACTATACATTTTGCACCAAGCCACTTTGCAACTTCATCAGCATTAGATACTGTAGCGCTCAGCGCTATCAATTGAGCTTTTGGTAGAATCGCTTTCGTAAAGGATATGAGTGTTTCTATACCGGGGCCACGATCTTGGGAATCTATGTAATGTATCTCATCGAAAATAATTAGGTTGACCTCGTTTATCCACCTTGGCCTATGCCTGATTATTGAGTCGAACTTCTCATATGTTGCAACTATAACATCATAATCGGCAAGCTCCTCAGCTTTAGAATCATAGTCCCCAGTTGCTAGAGTGACTCTGATCTTCCCATTCTGACCTTCAACATTTTTCAGGAGGCTGAAGTCGACATATTTCTCCCAGGCTATTGCTCTAAGTGGAACTAAATACACGGTTTTCCCGCCTTCATTCTTAAGCTTGTATATTGCAGCAAGCTGTGCAACCAGGGTTTTACCGGAGGCCGTTGGCACAGCCAGTAGTAGATTCTCCCCGTCGAACAATCCTTCTTTAACAGCCTGTTCCTGCGGTGGGTAGAGCGTTTTAAAACCTGCTTTTGCGAGTTCCTTTTTAGCATCCTCCCCTATTGGCAACTCATCTAAATCCATTTTACCGTCTTATTCTTCTAACAGTCTCCTCGTCGGGGAGCATTATTACTCCCTGTTCTCGCATTTGCTCTATAAGCTTGTAAAACTCATCCGCTTCGATTTTCTTCTCTTCACACCTTTTCCTCAATTCGCTTAGTAATGCCTTCCCAAACTCGGCCTCAAGGTTCTCTATTTCTTTTAATATTATCCGCATTTTCTCCCACTTACTCCTTGACTTTCCGGTCATCAAAATGTCAACATCGATCTTCCCTGTTGAGACATCTAGACCCGCTGTACTAAGACTATAGTTCATAAGCCTTATTGCTACTTCAGCATCTTCAACAGTAGCTTCTTCTCTCAGCATTAACCTGGCCCTAGCAATACTGAGCCTTATCAAGGATTCTAGATGCCTCGGGGTTATAGGTATTGGAGCGTTTGCTTCCTGACTGCTGCTCCTGAGCTGTAGGAAAAAGTTCCTGATTCTTTCAGTTGCTTCAGGTGTAAGCCTCGGGGTTATCCTCTTGCAATAGGCTAAGTACTTTCTTAGAAGATCTGGGGGAATAATTTCGTCACCGTAGTCGTATGCTTCCATATGCAGCTTTAGAATATGGTCTGAAAGCTTAGCATCTGTCTCCTTATCCGGTCTATCTTTTATTATGAAGTATAGGTCAAATCTCGATAGGAGCGTAGGGGGTAGATCAACATTCTCACTAAAGTTAAGACTATCATCATACCTACCATACACGGGGTTTGCCGCAGCAAGTATTGCTGTCCTAGCGTTTAATGTAGCTACTATTCCTCCCTTAGCCACACTCACGGTTTGTTGCTCCATTGCCTCATGGATGGCAACCCTATCCTCAGCTTTCATTTTCTCAAACTCGTCTATTGCGGCTATGCCCTTATCAGCAAGAACCACCGCGCCAGCTTCGAGCGTAAAGCTTCCAGTCTTATCTCTAACAACCGCTGCCGTTAAGCCCGCTGCTGTAACTCCTCTCCCAGAGGTGTAAAGACCCCTGGGAGCTATTCTTTGAACATACTTGAGAAGCTGGCTCTTAGCCGTGCCAGGGTCTCCTATTAAAAGCAGGTTTATGTCTCCCCTGACAGTTACACCATCGGGATAAGTCCTCCTCACACCCCCGACCATTTGTAAAAGTATTGCTTCCTTAATCTCCTCTAGGCCGTATATAGATGGTGCTATCGACTTTACCAGCTTCTGGTATATCCACGGGTCCTTACTCATTTCTATGATCTTCTTCTCCTCCTCAGGTGTTAGAGTAACTTCCCCAAGCTCATGCATTAAAGCCTCTATGTAATTTACTTCAACACTAAGCGAGAAAGTTGTGTATTGAAGGTTCTTCATAGGGTGTCTATCCGGAGCAGCAACGACTACCCCGGTTATCTGAACCCTGTCGCCGGGTCTAACCCTGTCAGTAAGGTCTCCTGTAAGTCTGAGGCTTATACTATGAGGCATAACGCCAGCCGGAAGATCCTCCGGCTTCTCCTGAACCCTTATCTCCTGGTAATCTATGAACGTAGACTTGTCTTGGAGAAGATCAAAATCGGAGAGTTTACCTGTTCCGCATGTTCCACAGCGTGGTGGTTTTAAAAAAAGCCCTGTTTGAAGCTCCTCGTATATTTCACCGCAGTTTTTACACCGGAAGACTCCTTTCAAAAGTATGCTTTTTATCTCTGAAGCCCTTACTACAACTCCCTCGAAGCATATTAGCTTCCCCAGCAGACTGGATTTTATGTCTCTTATAGATATCTTCTTTCCTAGGCCTCTTATCCGTACATTAACCCGCTGTATTTTAGAAGCATAATCCTTGTCTAAGCTACTTAGGACCGAGAGGGCTATGCTCCCCATTTCCTCTAAAACCGACGGGTTTTCAACAATTTCCTCAACCATCTCCTTATTATAGGAAAGTAGGTCTGGGAAATCTATGACTATAGAGGAGGTTCCGAGAGAGGGGAGAGAAGCTATCTGCTCGTAATATTTTCTCTCATTATTTTCATCTCTAAAATTACGTATGAAATCTAGGAATAGGTTTTGAATCGGAATCCTAGTCTTAATCCTACTGTCTTCCATCTGTATACATCAACTCCCTTTGCCAAGCGTTTACAGTCTCCTTCAGCAGGTTGTATAATAACACCTCCTCTGGCTGAAGCCTTTCCATTATACTCATAGGAACATCTTTTAAAAATACTAGTTTAAGCAGCTTTCTAAGTCTTATATCTACTATCTCTTGTAAATCATTCTGGATTTCAATGCTTTTACCGCCTTTCTCATCCTTCATTAGCTTAATGGCCTTGAGGTAGAAGAAGTCTGGTAGTTTAATGAATCCTTCTTCAGATGATTCAAGCCACCTCATAGAAACAACATCTTTTGAAGTTAAACGCTCCTCCCCAATTTTAACCCAACCCGAGTCTGCGAGTTGATTTGCCACTCCCCTGTAAATCCTTATTACCTTCCCCTTCTCCATAACCACCTCTCCCAATCCAGGTAGCTTGATACTTTTAGAATCCACTTGGGGGGTTACTGTAGTCTCTTCAAACTCGTACTTTAACCTTATTCTTCTAAACTCTCTTTTCAATATCCAGTTAATTAGCTCCCTGGTTGTACTGTCCAATTCTCCATTAACCCGTTAGGCGAAACATTTAACTTTAAACAACCCCTATTTCCGGTAGCGATGAGCATATCGGACCTTCTATGGGTTGAGAAGTATAGACCTAAAACACTAGATGAAATAATAGACAGAGAAGAGATAGTATCTCGTCTTAAGGCATTCGTCAAAACTGGCAATGTTCCCAATATGCTTTTCGTCGGCCCCCCAGGTACTGGGAAAACCACAGCTGCACTGGCTTTAGTGAACGATCTTTACCAAGGCTCTACAGCAGGCAAGTTCATGGAGCTCAATGCCTCGGATGAAAGGGGTATAAATACTATAAGGGAAGTGGTTAAGGATTTTGCTAGGAGTAGGCCGTCTACAGAAGTCCCGTTCAAAATACTTATACTCGACGAGAGTGATAATATGACTCAAGATGCTCAACAGGCTTTGAGGAGAATAATGGAAAGATATGCTTCGGTTACCAGATTCATACTCCTTGCAAATTACCAATGGGGGATAATCGAACCTATCCAATCTAGATGTGCTGTATTCAGGTTTCCGCCTCTCAGTCCTACATATATAAGGGAGGGCGTAATAAGAGTATTAAAGAAAGAAGGAGTTTCATGGACTGAAGAAGCTATAGATGAGATAGTTAAGGCTGCTAGAGGCGATATGAGGAAGGCTATAAACATAGCGCAATCTGCTGCAGGAGGTCTGAAAAAGCTTACGGGAGATGGCGTCAGACAGGTCGTGGGAGTCCTCCACCCAAGAGAAGTTGAGGAAATGATAATGGAGGCATTGAAGGGTAATTTTACCTCAGCTAGGAAGAGACTTGCGAAACTCCTCTATGATGATGGTTTATCGGCAAACGATATACTAAGGGAGATGAACTCTGAGCTTATGTCTTTAGAGATGGACGATAAGAAGAGGCTTCAGGTTGTTAACGTTCTGGGAGAAGCGAACTTCAGAGTAGCTATGGGTGCTGATGCTGAAATACAGATAAGTACAGTCCTCGCTGCTTTAGCTACAGATGTTCAGAAATGAGTATACCTCAGTTAAGCTGGGTTGAGAAGTATAAGCCAAAGACATTAGATGAAATAGTCGGGAATGATGCTGCCAAGAAAGACTTCCTAGACTGGCTTGAGAAGTGGGATGAGCGTGGAAAAGCTGCTTTACTCCACGGTCCCCCCGGTGTTGGTAAAACAGTCCTCGTAGAAGTGGCTGCCTCTACGCTTAACTACAGACTTATAGAGACTAATGCGAGTGAAACTAGGAAGATAGAGTTTTTAGAAAACGTTATTAAACCGGCGGCGTTTAGCAGGAGCCTATTCAGCAGTAAAGTACTAATATTCTTCGACGAGATCGATGGTCTTTCAAGCGAGGAATCGGGGACTATTAACTTTCTACTAGAACTGATAGAATCATCTAGAGTACCAATTGTAATGGCTGCAAACGATCCGTGGGCTCCTCATCTATACAAGATAAGAGATAAGGTCTATATGATTCCATTACATAGAATAAGGCCGCAGAGTATAGTCAAGAGGCTTAGGGACATATGTAGGGCAGAGGGTATTCGTTGCAAGCAGGAAATACTCACAATGGTTGCAGAGCGTTCAGAGGGAGATATGAGAGCTGCCATAGAAGACTTAGAGCTCCTTTACTCTGCTAATGAGGATATTAGCATTGAGGAGGCGGAGAAAATCCTATCTTACAGAAATGTTGAGAAGAATATATTCGAAGTATTGAGAATGGCTGCCTATACTTCTACACTCGAGGGAGTTTCTACGTCCCTATCTTCTTCAGAGGAAAAGCCTGAAGACCTGCTTGAATGGGTATTTGAAAATATTCCTCACCTCTCACCTAAACAATGGCTTTTTCCAGCACTAAGATACGTCGCTGAAGCAGACATGCTTATAAGACAGATATCGAAGAACTCTATGTGGAGGTTATTGCCGAATTTTTACCATAAATTGTCGGGCGCTTTCTTTATAATACCTCAGAAGAATAGAATAAATTTCACTTTTCCAAATAGGATTAAGGAGAGGTTTAAAAGAATTCAACATTTGAAAAACCTAAGGGATTTAGAAGCTTTCTTCATGAAAGAACTTCATAGTGGTAGGAGAGCTTTCAGGGGGGAGTTCATACAAGTGTTGAAATATCTCTCTAGGGATGACGATTTTAGAAGCAGAATGATTAGCAAACTAAGCGACACTCGTCTAAGGGAACTGTTTAATTCGATTATTCTCGGGGAGGACACTCGTAGGCGACGTGCTTAAGATAATAAGCAAGGTTTTGATGCTAGGATTATCCTTATTTAAAAAGTAAATCTTCATTCTGCCGAATGATTTCTCTCCTATAAGACCTCTTCCAA
>JAVZMD010000087.1:0-6373 GCA_038883435.1 Thermoproteota archaeon | reverse complement strand
ATCCCATAGGTCTTCACATATCTCAACACCAGGTTTAAATGCAACCTTGTTGATTCTGATTCGTACAGGTTTTATCTCGTTTATCTTGGAAGGTTTGAAATATCTTGCTTCATCAAACACATCGTATGTTGGTAGAAGCGTCTTGTAAACTATTTTAACAAGCCTATTTCCGTTAAAAACGGCGGCAGCATTATAAAGATGCCCCTTATTATAATCAACAAACCCAACCACCCCCGCTATTGAAACGCTGTTTTCTCTAATAGTTTTAAACAGCATTTCCCTTTGGCTTTTTACGAAGGCTTTTTCAAGCAACAAGTCTTGAGGAGGATACCCGGTTACAGTCAGCTCTGGAAACGCTACAAGGTCTGCTCCACGTTCCTTAGCCATTTTCATATATTCTCTTATTTTCCTAATATTTCCCTCAATATCTCCTACTGTACAATTTACCTGAGCCATAGCAATTTTCATTCGTCAGGCACCACTTACTAGTTGTTTTCCCGGATACATAAGCTTGTTGGGATGGTGATGTTAAAAAATTGTAAGGGAAATCGTTTTAGTACCACTTGTATCTCTATACTTTATTGTAGTTATGCTGATAAACTAAGGAGGTGGCGTAATTATCGGCCAAGCAATTTTACTGCTCTAATGCAGTCCTGAAAGATTTAAAGGCTATGGAATAAATAAAGAGAAAATCCACTACTCTAAAGACATAGCTCGTCATTAGATTTAGCTGAATAAAAGGCTTGGTTAAAAATCGATTTAAGTATTACTGTAGTAAAAATGAAGAATTTATAATTTTATAGACCGTAAGGAAAAATAAAAAAGAAGTGGTTATAAGGCCTGATTTCCTCTTTCACATGTTCTTATTCTAATCGCATCATCTATGCTAGACACAAAGATTTTACCATCACCAATAGCTCCTGTTCTCGCAGTCTTCAAGATGATTTCGACCACCCTCTCAACCTCTTCATCGCTAACAATTATTTCAATCTTAACCTTCGGCAGAAGATCAGCCCTAATCGTTTTCCCATTAATTGTTTGTATTATGCCACTTTGTCTTCCGCGACCCTTAACATCGTAAACAGTTAGACTCGTATATCCTGCTTTAGAAAGCGCCTCTTTCACGTAAAAGAACTTATCGGGCCTAATTATTGTCTCTATTTTCTTCAATTCTCCTCTCCTCCAAGTTTACACCCATTTTCTTCCTACAATTTTTGATTTCATCATCTGAAGTTCTTTTTCAAGCTTCTCCACTCTTTTTTCAAGCCTCTCTATTTTCGCCTTAAGTTCCTCTTTTTCTGCAAGTGCTTCATTTATGTTGCCTGTTTCTTGAGTTTGGCTCATACTCGCCACCTCCTATGGGAATTCTTTTTCCAACTCATCCTCCGGATAGGCGTAAGTTTTATGGTCTGCAATGTCTAAGCCAAATAGTTCCGCGTCTCTGTGTGCACGCAGTAAACCCGCCCTATTTACAAGGTAGAAGAGTAAGTATCCTGTTAATCCTGACCATACTGCTACCGCCGATGCGCCAATTAACTGTACGATTATGGTGTTTAACCATTCGCCTAAAGTATTCACAGCATACAAGGGATGTGCACCTAGAATATCAAGGCTGAATAGGCCTGTTGCAATTGTCCCCCAGAATCCACAGGCTGCATGCACCGGAACACATACACAAGCATCGTCTACATGTAATTTGTGTTCAAGCAACCCTTGAACAAGTGTCGTGAGTATTCCGGCGATGATTCCTGTTATGAATGCGAATATTGGATTTATTACCGCTGCGCCCGAACATATAGAAACAGCACCTGCGAGTAGACCAGCCATAGATGTTAATGCGTGTCCTCTCGAAGTCAGTGCTGCACCGAAAAGACCTCCAGCCATAGCCATAGCTGTTGTAACTCCAACCCATGCTAACTCAACGTTTATTGTTTGAGCCGTATTCGCTATGCTCGATCCTACGTTAAATCCAAACCATCCAAAGACAAGTAGCCATGCGCCAATTACAGATAATGGTAAACTGTGTCCAAAGAAGGACCTTGCTTCTTTACTTTTACCGACGAATTTTCCTATTCTTGGACCTATTACAAGAGCCCCTGTCAACGCAAACATTCCTCCCGTTAGATGTACAACCGTTGAACCCGCGTAATCGATGAAACCGATCTGTGCTAACCATCCTCCTCCCCATACCCAGTGCTCAACAACAGGATATAGAAACGCAGCTATGACTCCCGCTGCAATTACCCAGCCCCATAGCTTATCCCGCTCAGCTATGGCTCCCGGCACTATACCTATAGTGGTTATTGTAAACATTGCCATTTTAAACCATAATGCTAAATCTCCATATCCTGATGGGCTTGGCGGTATTCCATAGGCTCCACTCTTAGATAATGCTGGAGGCAATGGGTTTGCTATTGTAGGCAGGTACTTTGGAAATGATAAGAATGGCGAATCAGTATAGTATGAAATGGGAAATCCAATTAAGTAATACATTATGAATGCAAGAGTCCAGCCGACATTTAACATTATTACAGTGTGGGCGACATTTTTCTTACGCACTATTCCCGCATATAAAAGAGCAAAGCCCGCTGTAGCCATAATAAGTATAGCAACTGGTGCCAATCCTACGATGAAAACCTGCTGTATTGATGCAAAAATTTCCTCAAGATTCTCTGACATTCTGCATCACCTACAGCTTACTTGCAAACCACACCGGTTTTAACGAAATCGGAATTTCTTCTACAGACAAGCCTCCCTTCTCTATGTTCAACTTTAATATTTGTGGTTTTAACGGCACACTCCTAGATTTTCTTAAAATGAACACTCTTGTCCAAACGACATCGTGTTTATGATAATCAAGATATATTAAATGGTCAACAAGATATTCTGTAATATCCGGACTTGTTGGTATACCTTCAGCTGTTAATATTGTTGTGGCTCCTCTTTTCTTAACTTCTAAAAGGAGCTTCATGAAGACCTCTCTGAATTCAGTAGGATCTGCTAGTCTTCGCTCAAGTGATGAAAGAGAGTCCACTACAATCCTGCTTGCATTGGGTTGGGCATTGAGCCCCCTAATAATTATCTCTACAGCCTCTTCTTTACTAATTAGAGAATATTCGCTTGCATAGCTTGCACTGATAGATAAGTTAACTACAACGATCTGCCTTTTTTCAATCAGGATTGGAAAGTCGGGAAAGAGTTCTTTACCGGTTCTAAAAATTGTTTCCGGAGTTTCTTCTGTAGTTATGTATATGCCTTTTTCGTCTTTCTCAGCACCTTTATGCAAAAATTGAAGGCAGAGAATTGTCTTGCCAGTGCCAGGTTCTCCTCTGACTAATATAGCATCGCCTTTGGGTAAACCTGGTATAAAGTTGGTCAATCCCTCGATACCTAAGTCTATCCATTCTATTCCACTTATTGACTCATTTTGCTCCAATTTTGGCAAGCTTTTTTCCTTTCTTCTTAACATCTTTTACCTCACCATAATCCAAGGCAAAATCGATTATTTTTAAATCTATTTAATGTTTTTTAATAAAAATTATGAAAATGTATTAAAACTAGTTAGAGTAAAATTATGGTTTTTTAGCATAATGCTTTATTATATTGACTCGGAGTTTTGCCAAGTCTTCTTTAACTTCTATAGTGTAGCCCATATAGTTCAATAGGCATTGGACAAATCTTTTAATAAACTCTTTGGAAACCTCAGATCGAAGAATAAGAGTAAACTCTGTGTCGGAAAGTTTAACCATTTTTAGAAAGTTGCATGCTTCTAAACGCTTAAAAATATATTCAACAGAATACATTTTGTTTAAAAACTGCTCTGCATGTGATTTTGCGATTTCTTCATGCTTTTTCCAAAATGTGTCTTTATCTGGAGAGGAATCGATTAATTTAAGAAAAAGAAGCCAATGGTCAACATCTAGAATAACATGTTCTTCGCTAAAAAGCATGTTTAATGCGATTTCAAGTTTATGTCTCATATTGCTTTCTATAAACTCCTTACTTTCATTTAAAAATAATATTGCTCTTCTAATTAAGTCGCTTCGAGAAGTTTTTAGCTCATACCTCATCGTATCTAATAGCTTCGCAGTCTCCTCATCAAGAGCACATGTAATTCTTACTGGTGGCTTGGTCATTAGCGTTCTCGCCCTAAGATATTGATTATCTTAAAAATAAAGACCTCAACATTTTCTAGATGTCGAAGTCTTTGTGTAAGAAAACTTTGAATATGTATAAAAAATCACGAATTGCTAAACCACCATTCGAGCATGATCTTGTCCAATTTTTCTAAATTCTTCTTTTCAGGATCGATTGCTTTTATCCTTCTTCATGTTCCAAGGTGTTTTTAAGCTTGTTGGCTGCAGGCAATCCTGAGGGTAGAGCGTGCTTAACGCTATTGAGGCATGCGCCGCGTGATTTTAAAATTAAAAGTTAAATTTATAAAGTAAGGAGGGATATTTCTTACTTATGAAAGAGAAATACGAAGTTAAAGTAACGAGTAAGGGGCAACTAACCTTGCCTAAAGCCCTAAGAGAAAAATTAGCAATAGGTAAAGGTAGCAAAGTAGTTTTAGAATTAAGAAGAGAAGAGGTAGCTTTAAAACTAAGAAGAAGGAGCATCATAGATAGTTTAGTTGGCTTGGGGAAAACTAAGAAAAGCAGCTTAGAGCTACATAAGGAATTTATAAAAGAATGGGAAAGGTGAGATGAAGCTAGTCCTTGATGCAAACATCTTTCTCAATGTAATTTTTGCAGAGAAGGAATTTTTAGAATCTTCTAAGAAATTATTAAAACTAATCGAGCAGAAGAAATTTAAAGCATATGTTTCATCAGTAACATTATCTGAAATAATTTGGGTCGTTCATAAAGAGTCTGGTTACAAAAAAGCGAAGGAAGTATCTAGTTACTTGAAAGAGCTTTTTGAACTAGGCTTAATAAAAGTGGTCCCACTAGATGAGGGAATTGTTTTTAGAGCTTTAGATTTTATCGAAAAATACAGGCTAAGTTTAGTGGATTCATTGGTCCTATCAACCGCCATAGATGTCAAAGCTAACATTTTGGTAACAAGAGACGAATCTTTTAAAAAAGTTAAAGAGATAAAAATTAGAATTCCCGATGAATTGGTATGAATTTTTGGTATTAATTGCTCCCGCATTCTATCTCAATGCGATTAATCTGTCTAAAAACACCTTTTAGGACCTTGAAACCAGTAAGATCTTTACTCACTCGATAAGCATCTTGATTCCCCTCCAATATTTCTTCTCCCAGTTGCTTAATTAACTTTTAAGCCTCTCCTCTCTTTGCTTTATCTTGAATTTCGGCTTTATTCCATAATCCTCTTCAGCTCTTCCTCAAGCCCAGCCCTCCTTATGTTTCTGATGAGAATCTTTCTGAACTGCTTGTCCATGAGGAGTGTGCTGAACAGTTTAAGCAGGCTGATTTCTTTACCTGCTAAAAGCTCTATTGCTTCTTCCTTCAAAGGCCTTCCACAAGTCTTGCAGAAGTCTACATCGCTAGTGTAAACCTTCTTGCAGAATTGACAAACAACAAGGTTCTCAGCCTTCTCCATCTCCTCAGTTATCTTAAGGCCAGAAGCCTTCAGCACAGCCTTATCCAAATCCCTCCCTGATAAGTGAACATATACTGCAGGCATCTTGCTTGCTAAAGTCCAGCCGAAGAACTGACACATCTCAGCCTCAGTCATCTTCTTAGCAAGCTCAGTAGCCCTCGAATGCCTGAAGAGATGGGGATAAACCTTCTTTTTAATCCCAGCTCTCTGAGCACATTCAACGAGAATTTTCTTCAAAGCCTGATGTGAAAGCATTTCCCCCTTGTTCGCATATCCTAGGCCACACCACAAGTATGCTTCAGGATCATCCTTGCCAGGATGGTTCTCAAGCCAAGCCTTGATTAAAGGCGTTGAATGGATGAGCGGAATCTTCCTCGAACCAGTTTTGCCATGAAGAGTTATCTTGCAACCCATATCATTAAACTCAACATTCTTAATCTTAAGAGGCAAAAATTCCCCAGCCCTTGCCCCAGATTCATATAAAGCCATTATCAATGCTTTATCCCTGTAATTCAAGGCTGCGTTAGCAAGCTTCTCAACCTCTTCTAGAGTCAAAACCTCCTCCGGAAGCTTAATCTGATTCTTCTTCATCGTAAGCTTAATCCAGCTCAAGTCGAGCCTTGTTTTACCAGTTTTATTCAACCAGCCGTAGAACCTTTTCAGAACAGCCTTATAATCATGCTTAGTCCACTCTGAAAAGTTGCTCGTCACAATTTTCTTCACGAGCTGCTGAATATCAACCTCATTAGCCTTATCAAAAGGCTTGCCCAACATCTTAGCGATCTTAACAAGAGTGTAAGCATAC
>JAVZMD010000086.1:0-6416 GCA_038883435.1 Thermoproteota archaeon | reverse complement strand
ACAGTGCCAGGCCAGACTCCTACGTTAACGATATCCCCATTTACAGAGTGAGAAGGAGCCTCGGGAAGAAGCTTGCTGAAGAGAGCAAGGTTGATGCAGACGTTGTGATAGGCGTACCCGAGACCGCCATACCCTTTGCAATGGCTTACTCTAATGAGACGGGAATACCTATAGAGAAAGGCTTTGAACTTACAGGTAGGAGGGTTAGGAGTGCACTTAGGCCAGACCAGTTTGAGAGGCTGAAAGGTGTACAGTTGAAGCTTAACGTGATAAGCGAGGCGGTTAAGGGCAAGAGGGTTGTGCTGATCGACGATAGCGTTGTAAGAGGCAATACTCTCGCCAACATAGTTTACCTGATGAAGGAGAAGGGGGCTAAGGAGATACATGTTAGAATAGGTAGCCCCCACATAATTTCGCATTGCCCATTCGGCGTCGAAGTCCCTCCTGAAGACGAACTTATAGGTAGACATTTGTCAGAGGAGAAGATAGCTGAAGTAGTAGGTGCTGATTCTTTCAAATACCTTAGTCTAAACGGGCTCGTAGAAGCAATAGGTTTGAGAGAAGACGAATTATGCCTAGGCTGCTTTAACTGTATTTACCCGGAGGTTTAGGGCTTTGAAAGTACTTTTAGTTGGTAGTGGCGGAAGGGAACACGCTATAGCAAAGGCCTTCTTCAAGAGCAGTTATGAACCGAAGCTCTTCTGCGTCTCAGAATTAGTAAACCCGGGTATAAACAGGATCGTTAAGGAAACGGGTGGAGAATACTACGTCGGTAATCCGAATGATCCTGAAACAGTTTTTCAAACAGCTCTTAAAACTGGTGTTGACTTCGTATTCATTGGACCTGAGGAGCCTAATTTCCGAGGAGTTCCGGACAAGCTTGAGGAAGAAGGCATACCCTGCATAGGTGCTAACAAAGAGGTTGCTGAAATAGAGATGTCTAAGGCAAGCATGAGGGATCTACAGTGGAAGTATATGATTCCAGGGAGGCTCTGGTACAAGAAGTTTAGGACGTTTGAAGAAGCCGTTCCGTATGTTGAAGAATATGCTGAGAGCGTTGCATTAAAGCCTGCGAGACAAGTAGGAGGCAAGGGAGTTAAGGTGATAGAAGACTTTCAAGTCTACTTGAGGGAGGATAAGAAGAAGGTGAAAAAGCAACACGTGGAATCAATCTACAAGGACTATATGAAGGGCTACGATGACATGGATTTTAAGATACTTATAGAGGAGAGGGTCTGGGGACCAGAGTATACTCTTCAGTGTTTTACTGATGGTAGGACCGTTGTCCCAATGCCGGCAGTTCAGGATAATAAGCATGCTTTCGACGGTGATCTCGGTCCTGAAACAGGTGGAATGGGGTCTATAGCTTGTGGAATGAACCTGAAGTGGGGTGTTAACGATAATATGGCAATATTGACTGAGGATGAGATTAAAAAATCTACTGAAATAGTCAGGATGATGGTTGAGGCGATTCAGAAAGAGACTGGCCGTAAGTATCATGGTGTTGTTGCCGGACAAATGATGCTCACGTCTGTGTGGGGGCCTACGATAATAGAAATGTACTCTAGGCTCGGCGATCCTGAGGCTATTAACGTATTAGTTGTTTTAAAGACGGACTTGGTCGAAATATGCGAGGCAATAATAAGCGAGAGGCTGAATAGTATCAAAGTCGAATTCGAGGAAAAGGCAACGGTTGTTAAAGCAGTCTCACCGGAAGGATATCCTTTAAGCAGAGATTTAGCAAAAGGACACCCTGCCATAGTTGATGAGGAAGAAGGTATTTTCTGGGCTTCGGCTCATTCGAGGGAAGACGGTGTAATAGAGACTGGCGGCTCAAGGCTCATAGAATGTCTAGGCATTGCCGATACAATTCCAGAAGCAAGCCTTATCGCTGAAAGGCTGACTTCTAAAGCCAGGTTGGCAGACGGCTGGGGGCTATTTCATAGGAGTGACATTGGCTCAGAAAAGTCCTTGGAGAGAAGGATAATGCTGGCTAACATGGCTAGGGAGATATACAAGTACAGGGAGAGGAAGGGTATTCTCGGTAAAAGAATTATATGGATTCCCGGAAAAGGCTTGGAGGAGGTTGGTTAGAATATGGCTAAGGTAGCTGTTGTCATAGGAAGCAAGTCGGATGAGGAGCTTGGTAAAAACATAGTCAGCCTCTTAGAAAGCTTTGGGATTGAGTGCGACTATAGGATTATCTCCGCTCACAGAAACCCTGATGAATTAGACGATTTTGTTAAAAATAGTGATGCTGAAGTCTTCATCGCAGTCGCAGGACTCTCCGCCGCTTTGCCAGGGGTAATAGCATCTAAAACAGTCAAACCCGTAATCGGCGTCCCGAAAGAAGTTAAGCTCGGTGGTTTAGATGCGTTGCTCTCAATTGTCCAAATGCCACCGGGAATACCTGTTGCAACAGTCGGGATAGATAATTGGAAGAATGCTGCTATACTCGCGGTTGAAATACTTGCCTTAAAACATCCTGATCTCACCGATAAGCTTCTGGAGGAAAGGAGGAAGAAATGAAGATTAAAGTTGAAGTCAAGCTTAAACCGGGGCATTTCGATCCAGAGGGGGATGTTACCGCAAAATCACTAAGAGACTTGGGATTTCCAGTCACTAATGTTAAAGTCGGAAAATCATACATTCTGGACGTTGAAGTTGACGATGTTAAAGAAGCATTGAGGCTTGCTGAAGAAATGTGTAAGAAACTCTTGGCAAATCCTGTCAAGGACGATTACAGCATAGAGGTGTTAAGATCTGAAACCGGGTCTTAGAAAGAAGCTTTATGAAGACATAGACGTTTATGTAATAAATCTTGCTTCTGCAGATGATAGCGATCTTCTTGAAATAAGCAGGGGAATGGGGCTTAATATAAACCTAGATAGAATGAGATATTTGAAACAGTATTTTAGAAATAGGCCTCCGACAGATGTTGAATTAGAAATGATTGCGCAAACATGGTCTGAACACTGTTTCCACAATGTTTTCAAAGGAGATGTTATAACGGATGATGGGCGGGTAATCAACAGTATTTTGAAAACATACATAATGAGGGCTACGAGAGAACTCAATAAAGAATGGTGTGTTTCAGTATTCGAAGATAATGCGGGTATAGTCGATTTCGACAATGGTTATGCAATCGCCGCGAAAGTAGAGACCCATAATCATCCCTCTGCAGTAGAGCCTTTCGGCGGTGCCGCAACGGGTGTTGGTGGAGTCATAAGAGACATTCTCGGAGTATGGGGTGAGCCAATTGCTTTAACAGACGTGTTATGCTTCGGCCCACTAGATACCAGATATGAAGACCTTCCACCTGGAGTTAAGCATCCACGCTACATATACAGAGGTGTTGTAGCTGGAATAGGTAGCTACGGTAATAACATGGGTATTCCGACAGTATCCGGCGCCATATTTTTCGATAAGGGTTACACAGGTAATGTAGTTGTCTATTGCGGTTGCGTTGGGATTCTCCCCAAGGATGCGTACGTGAGGAATACGCGAGAGGGAGATTTCGCAGTCCTCGCAGGCGGCAGAACTGGCAGAGATGGCATTCATGGTGTAACATTTGCCTCAGTGGAGCTTACCGAAGAAGCTGAAGAACTTAGGTCGGCTGTCCAAATACCGAATCCAATAGTGGAAGAGAGGCTTAGAAGAGCAATACTTAGGATAAGAGATGAGAAACTAGCATCGGGAATAACCGATCTCGGCGGCGGTGGTTTATCATGTGCAGCAGGAGAAATGGCTTATAGATCTGGCTTGGGTGTCGATGTTGATTTAGATAAGGTTCCCCTAAAAGCACCAGACATGGTTCCGTGGGAAATATGGGTCTCTGAATCGCAGGAGAGGATGCTTCTCTCAGTTTCAGAGGAAAATCTTAAGAAAGTTATGGAAATATTCCAAGAAGAAGATGTTGAAGTAAGCATTGTCGGAAGGTTTGTTAAAACAGGCAGAGTCAGGGTTTTCGCGAAAGGGCGTGTTGTATGTGATCTAGATTTGAACTTCCTTTTCAATCCTCCAAAGGTAATGAGGAAAGCGAAAATGCCAAAGCTTGTACGTGTAGAGGTTGATCTAGAAGAGCCAAAGGGTTTGGAAGAGGAGATACTTAAAATCCTTTCAGAACTAAACGTTAGGAGTAAAGAGGAAGTTATCAGGACTTACGACCATGAGGTTAGAGGCTGTACTGTCTTAAAGCCAATATATGGAGATGAGGCTGGGCCGAGTGACGCTTCAGTAATAAAGCCTCTTAAAGATTCTTGGATGGGTGTAGCAATATCCTGCGGGATAAATCCGTTCTATCCAGACCCTTATTGGATGGCTGCTAACTCGATTGAAGAAGCAGTTAGGAACAACGTTGCCGTCGGCGGGCGGAGGATTGCATTATTAGACAATTTCGTATGGGGTAATCCGGAGAATGAAGAAAACATGGGTAGTCTTCTCAGAGCAGTCGAAGCATGTTATGATTTTTCAAAGATCCTGGAAACTCCATTCATATCTGGAAAAGACAGTCTGTACAACGAGTCTCCATTAGGACCTGTGAGACCCACACTCTTGATAACTGGTATTGGAATAATCCCAGACATTAGGAAAGTAATTACTCCAAACCTTAAGGAGGAGGGGAATCCTATTTACATAATAGGCTTTACTCGAGAAGAACTCAGAGGCTCTGTATACTTTAGACTGAAGGGAGTCGATGGCGGCGAAGTACCTAAGGTTAATGGAGGCCTTTCTAAGGCTATAATGGATAAGCTCGTAAAAGCAATGGATGAGCAACTTGTCTTGTCTTGCCACGATATTTCTGAAGGCGGTTTAGGAGTGGCTGCAGCGGAAATAGTTGTAGCATCCAGAAACTTAGGGATGGAAATAGATATTCACAGTGTTCCATCTGAATCTCGTAGGAGCGACTATGTCTTATTCTCCGAATCGGCTTCAAGATTCCTTGTGGAAGTAGATAGAGATAAATCGAGAAGATTCGAAGAATTGTTTTCAGGGCTGCCCTTCGGTAGAATAGGCAGAGTAATTAGAGAAGTTGGTCTCCGCATCGTTGACTTAAACAATAAGAAATGCGAGTTAAGCAGCTCCGAGATAAAGAAGGCTTGGAGAGGGTATTGAAAATTGAACATGAGGTTTAAAGCAATCGTATTAAGAACCGGTGGTACAAACTGCGATTTAGAGACGAAAATAGCCTTAGAAGAATTGGGCATTAAAACGGAAATAGTCCATATGAACAAGGTGGAGGATAAAAACCTCTTAGACTATCACCTCCTCGTCTTCCCAGGAGGGTTTTCTTATGGCGACTACGTGAGGGCTGGCGCAGTATGGGGTAAGAGAGTACTTGCAAGGCTTGGAAAAACTCTTGGAAAATTCATAAACGAGGGTAGGCTGATACTAGGGATTTGCAACGGTTTCCAAGTACTAGTTGAAGCTGGCATACTGCCTGGAGACGGTATTAACGAAACCCCGTCAGTAGCTCTAGCCAACAATTCTTCTGCAAGATATGAATGTAGATGGATATGGCTTAGAGTCGAAAATAATCAAACACCATTTACCCTAACGATGAAGAAAGGAGATATACTTAATATTCCGATTGGACACGCAGAAGGCAGATTCTTAGCAGACGAAAATACTCTGGAGAGGCTTAAGAATAATAGTCAGATAGTCTTCAGGTATGTTCTTCCAAACGGAGAAGACGCTAATGGCATATACCCCTATAACCCTAATGGCTCAACCTACGATATTGCCGGAATCTGCAATGAAAAAGGAAACGTCATGGGCATGATGCCACATCCCGAGAGAGCATTTTTCGGATGGCAACTTCATGAATGGGGCAAGGTCCCTCCGGAAAAAGGCGATGGAAGAAAAATCTTTGAAAGCATAATCAAATACTTAGAGGAGAAAATGAGCTAAACTCAAATTACTTTTTATGAATTTTGTACGCTGTTATTTAACTAGAGTGTTCCAAGTAATTTTGTTACTAACACCCAACCCTGTTAAAAGAAATATATGAGGCTCCTAATTCCTAGTGTTACTTTCATGGGAATTAATACCACTCATTATAATAGTTATGCTTATAAATGAAGTTTCTTCATTATTACTAAGAGGATCACATTGGCTTTGTCTTCGAAGCTGAAGAGAGAAATAATCCGGCTACTGAGAGAAGACGAGGAATTTAAATATGCTGTAGCCGGCCTAGTTGGGCTCGATGAAATTCTGAAGAGAACTTCCGAGCACGATAGGAAGTTTAACGAGATTCTGGAGAGGCTGGCCGAGCACGACAAGAAGTTTGCAGAGATCTTCGAAAGGTTTGCTGAGCACGATAGGAAGTTTAACGAGATTCTGGAGAGGCTGGCCGAGCACGACAAGAAGTTTGCAGAGATCTTCGAAAGGTTTGCTGAGCACGATAGGAAGTTTAA
>JAVZMD010000085.1:0-6453 GCA_038883435.1 Thermoproteota archaeon | reverse complement strand
TACTTCAGCTGTCTAGTTCTGGGGAAAGCAAAGGCTTGGGAGCTCGCTAAGTATTCAGATGTGCTTCAGTCTAGGATATACTATGTTCTTGAAAGGCTGGAAGAGAAGGGATTGGTTGAAATAGAAGAGGGAAGGCCGAAGTATGTAAAAGCCATTCCGGTTAAAGAGCTTGCTTACAGGATGGTTGAACATAGGAAAAAGCAGATTGAAGATATAAAGAGAGCGAAAGAAGAGCTTGAGGAAATATTAGAAAAGCTTAGCCCAATAATAAGAAACAATAACTACATAAGATTGTTTAAGCCTAAGTATCGAGATAATCTTTAACTTTTGATACGCGCCTGTTCTATTATTTTTCTAACCTTTTCATAATCCTTTTCTTCTATGTATGCCTTGTCTGCAAACAATATTAAGGCACCGCATTTAAGGTTCGTCTTATTTAATGTATTTCTCATCTGTTCAGATAGCCAAAGAACATCCATAATCCATTTTACAAAAACCTCACAATTTTTAAAATCAAGATAGGTAAATATAGGTAGTTCCTGATTCCTATCTAATCGAACTGATTTAACTAAATCAGATGGTCTGAGAGTGAGAATAATCGCCCTTTCTTCACAGCCTTGTGTGTTTAACGCTGATATTGCATCATATTGCTTAGTTTAATCGTTCCTAGTAAAAATCAATCACTGCTTTTCAGTTTTCCACCTGCCATTAAACCGAAAAGGATAAGACTACCGGAATGCTAATTCTACATGGCCCGAGGGATGTGGAAGCATGCTTAACGAGGCTGACACTAGGGTGAAGCTGATCGACCCCAAGCTTCAGAGGAGCGGGTGGACTGAGAAGATGATTGTCAGGGATAAGCCGATAGCCAGGGGCATGATTATAAACGATGAGGGGGACCGCCTGCCAACCAGGATACCTGACTACATACTGTATTACCCGGATAAGGATGGGGTACCTCTTGCCGTTGTGGAGGCTAAGTCTGAGGACGAGTCCCACCTGACAGGTATGCAGCAGGCTAAAGAATACATGGAGAGGCTCGACGTACCCTTTGCATACTCCACTAACGGGCACATGATTGAGGAGTATGATGATTTTCGTAAACGCCAGGTTACTCTAGGGGAATTCCCCTCGCCGGAGGAATTATGGAGGAGATACGTTGAGGGGAAGGAATTGGGGAGGGTTTCGGAGAAAGATCCTTTGCGCTACCCCTATTACCCGTTTCCCGACAGGCCTCTGAGATATTATCAGGAGGCTGCTGTTAGGAAGGCTTTGGAAGCCATATTGAAGAACAGGAAAAAGGTTTTGCTGACGATGGCTACGGGCAGCGGCAAGACTTACGTTGCTTTTCAAATAGTTTGGAAGCTTTACAAAACGGGGAGGGTGAGGAGGGTTCTCTACCTTGTTGACAGGATTTTTCTCAGGAGGCAGGCTCACGACATGTTCTTCCCCTTCGGGAACGCTAGGGAGGAGCTAGTTGGAGCGGAGAGCATTCCGAAGCACAGGGACATATACTTCGCAACCTATCAGACCCTTTACAGTGAGAAGGATGGTAAGAGGATCTATGAGCTTTTTGAACCGGATTTCTTCGACATGATAATAATCGACGAGTGCCACAGGTCAGGGTGGAAAAGGTGGCACGACATTTTAAGGTATTTCTCCAACGCTATTCACTTGGGCTTAACGGCTACGCCCAAGAGGGATGATAACGTAGACACGTACGCGTACTTCGGTGAGCCTGTTTACGATTACCCTATGCGGCAGGGGATTGAAGACGGATACTTGGCGCCCTGCGAGATAATCAGGGTGTTCACCAACATAGATAAGTCAGGTGTCCTCAACATAGCTGAGGTTAAAAGCCAGGGTGCTAAGATAGAGGTTCCTCCCGGCGTTGAGTTGAAGGAGTACTATACTGTTGAAGAGTTTGAAAGGGAGATAGCGCTTCCCGACAGAACTAGGAGGATATGTGAGCATTTAGCAAGGATTCTGGAGAGCACGGGTCCGAAGGGGAAGACCGCCATATTTTGCGTCTCCCAGTCGCATGCAGCGGAGGTGGCTAAGGAGTTGAACAATTATTTCGCCCCATTGTTTGGAGCCAGCAACTATGCTGTCAGAGTGGTTACGGATGAGCCTTACGCTCACGAAGTGTTGAGAGAGTTTAAGGATTCTGAGAAGGATTTTCCAGTGGTCACCACTACGGTCGACCTGCTAAGCACCGGTGTCGACATACCTCCAGTTAGAAACATAGTGTTCCTGAAACATATTGATTCTAAAGTAGTGTTCCACCAGATAATAGGGAGGGGGGCAAGGATAGATGAGAATTCGAGGAAGTATACTTTCCGGATAATCGACTACACTGATGCAACAAGACTGTTCGACGAGTGGGACCTGCCGGATATGGGAGGGAAGAACGGCGGCCCGTCAGACTGGTACTTGGTTTGTAGGATTATAGACGCTGAAACCGGCAGGGGAGTTGCGAAAGCATCCGTCATGGCTCTCGTAGCTCCCAGCAAACCCGTTACGCTGAAGACTGATGAAAACGGTTCACTACTGCTTAAAGACGCTCCGAGGGGCAGTGTTAAAATCGACGTGTCGGCAAGCGGATACAGGAAGAAGGAGACCAGCGTACCGACTTTCCCAACGCCGGAGCAATCAGTAGCCATAAGCCTTGAGAGGGACGTTAGGGAGAAAAAAGGGTTGATAAAGGCTGAAAACGTTGAGGTTTACATAGCTGAGGAGGGGATTGTTAAAGCCAATGTCCTTGGGAACGAGCTGCTCGACGCGGAGTACGTTGAATACTGTAGAAACGGGTTGATCAAGAGGATTACGACGCTGGATCAGCTTGCCGGAATATGGAGGGACAGGGCGAAGAGGATTAAATTCAAGGAGGAGCTGGAGAAATCAGGCATAAACCTTAACATTCTGTCTAAGCTTCTTAAGAAGCCTGGGGCGGAGGAGTTCGACCTGATAGCGCACATCCTGTTTAAAGCACCGGTTTTAAGCAGGGATGAGAGGGCCAGGGCGCTGCTAGACCTTCAGAAGGAGTTCCGGGATAAATACGGGCCTAACGCGAGGGAGGTGATTCTCGAACTGGTTGACAGATATAAGATTGCCGGCATCGACGAGATAACCGATCCGAGGGTTTTCAGGACGCCGCCCTTCGACAAAATGGGCGCTTTGAAAGGGGTCATCGAGATTTTCGGCGGGCTGGAGCCCTTGAAAGAGGTTATTCAGGATATTGAGAAGGGTCTTTACCCGGAGCTCATTCAACCAGCTGGGGGACGGGGATAGATGGATAGGAGAGAACTAGCCAACAAGATTGAGCAGGTGTGCGAAATAATGAGGAGAGACGGGTTAACCATCCTGGGCTACATGGAGCAGCTCTCATGGCTAATCTTCCTGAAGATTTTCGAAGACCTTGAGAAGGAGTATAGGCTTGAAGCCGAGTTCGAGGGGAGGAGCTACGAGCCGATAATAGAACCAAAGTACAGCTGGTCCAACTGGGCTAGGAGAGACGTGAAGGCTGAGGAGCTTAAGAACTTCATGGAGACAGAGCTGCTACCCTACCTGAGGGGGCTCCACGGCTCGAAGGAGAGGAACCTGATAGCCACTCTCTTCGCAGAGGTTAGGCAGCAGATGAGGGACCCGTTCAACCTTAAAGAGGTAGTAATGATGCTGAGCGAAATCGACTTCACAAATCCTGAGGATTCACACACTCTCTCCCAGCTTTACGAGGAGCTTCTGATGATGATGGGCAGGGAGGGCGGGGCAGCCGGGGAATACTACACGCCCAGGCCGATAGTGAGGCTGATGGTGAAGATAGTTAACCCTAAGGTTGGCGAGACTGTTTTCGACCCGCTCGCCGGCTCATGCGGCTTCCTGGTTGAGTCCTTCAAATGGATGAGGGAGCAGAGGAAGTTGACAACGGAGGAATACGAGTTCCTGCAGGAGAAAACCTTCTACGCCCAGGAGTTGAAGGGACTTCCCTACCTGATAGGGACGATGAACTGCATCCTACACGGCCTACTACTGCCTAATATTGTTAGAAGAGATACTTTCGAGGAAAACGTCGTGGAAACGCCTTCTCAAAGGTTCGACGTCATACTTACCAATCCCCCGTTCGGCGGAAGCCTGGCTAAAACCCTTCAGGAAAACCTTCCGGTTCCAACGGGCTCAACGGAGCTTGCAGCACTCCAATATTGCATGAGGAAGCTTAAGAAAGGCGGGAGATGCGGAATAGTCCTGCCTGAAGGCGTCCTGTTCAGGGGAGGAGCCTACAAGAGGGTTAAGATGGAGCTTTTGAAAGAGTTCAACGTCCACACGATAATAAGCCTGCCCCCAGGCACCTTCGCACATATTGCTCCTAAAGGCGGGCAGGGCCCGAAGGCAAACCTATTGTTCTTCGACAGAACTGGGCCTACGAAAGAAATATGGTATTACGAGCTTACCCCGCCCTCAGGAACAAACTACACTAAGGCAAACCCCGTGAAAGACGAAGACCTTGTTGACTGCTTCGAGAAATGGAAGAACAGGACGGTTTCAGAAAACTCCTGGATCGTCCCGGTTGAGGAAATCGTGAAAAGAGACTACGATTTAACCGCTAGGAACCAGAACAGGAAACAGGAGGCAAGCTACGTGGAGCCCGAGGAGCTCGTCGAGAGCATCCTCGAGAAGGAGAGGCAGATACTGAAAATCCTAGAAGAATTCAGAAACATTCTAGGTGGGGGAAATGACTAAGCAAGCGAAACTAGGAGACTTCCACAGAGAAAAAGAGACTTATGAGGCCACGGAAGACGAGGTTCAAGAACCCTATGAATTGCCTGAAGGATGGAAATGGGTAAAATTAGAGAATTGCTGTGAAATTAACCCTTCAAGCAACGAGATAAGGCATCTTTCTGATGACACGAAAGTTACTTTTGTTCCAATGACCGCGGTTAGCGAAGTTACAGGAAGAATAGAAAAACCCGAGATAAGATTACTGGGAAAGGTAAGGAAAGGACATACATACTTTAGAGAAGGCGATGTTTTGTTTGCGAAAATAACACCGTGTATGGAAAACGGAAAAGCCGCGATCGCAAGGAACTTAATAAATGGTATCGGTTTCGGCTCAACAGAATTCCATGTTCTTAGACCACTCGAAGGTAAAGTAATTTCAGAGTGGATACATTATTACGTCCGCCAGAAATCATTTAGAGACGAGGCTGCGAGAAATATGACTGGCAGTGTTGGTCAACAAAGAGTCCCGGTTCAATTTATAAAAAGCGTAAAAATTCCTCTTCCACCTCTTGAGGAGCAGGAACGCATAGTTTCAAGGCTCAACGAGCTTGTCAATAGGGCTGAGGAGGCTAAAAGACTAAGGAGACAAGCCAGAGAGGAAGCCGAGAAAATAATGCAGGCAGCGTTAAACAAGGTTTTCAGCAGAGCAGAAGAGGAAGGATGGAAATGGGTAAAGCTAAGTAAAGTATTAAAAGAAGATCGTCAAGGAGTTAATCCTCAAGAATTTTCAGATAAGAAATTTTTCTTAGTTACGATGGATTGTATTGAGAGTAATAGCGGTAAATTGCTAAAACCCATTGAATGCTATGGTAAAGAGGTTAAAAGTATGAAGTATAAGTTTAACACGAATCACATTCTTTACGGTAAACTTAGACCTTATTTAAACAAAGTCTATGTTCCAGATAGGGAGGGAATTTGCACGACGGAATTTATTCCATTCATTGTAGTTGGTGCAATCAGAGAATATGTTGCATTTTATTTAAGGAGAAAAGAAACAGTAAACTTCGCTATGAGCCACATAACCGGAACAAGGCAACCTAGAGTTATTCTCGGCGACTTTTTAGAATTCCTCATTCCTCTTCCACCTCTTGAAGAGCAGAGAAAGCTAGCAGCTTACCTTAACAAAATGGTGGAAGAAATAGAAATTCTAAAAATGATTCAGCAGAAAACAGAGGAAGAACTTGAAAAACTTGTTCCAGCCATTCTGGATAAAGCGTTTAGAGGGGGGTTGTAATGGAAAGAGAAAATGGGTTATCATATTCTGAAACGAAAAATCCGATATATCAGGCTTAAGAGAATCAATTACGCTTAGAATTTGAATGGGCTTATGCCGATAAGAATCTTTACTCGATTTCTTGGATAGCACTCCATCTGAAAACTTTAAGCGACGAAGAATTTAGAAAAACTTGAAACTTTATTAAACCAAGATCTTAAAAAGATTGAAGAACAAAAACCAAGTTCATTCCTTAATACAGAATTTATTCTGGGTCTATGTTTTGCAGTCGAAATATTTCATAGAAAAAGAAGGGTTCCGAATGAGTTAGTTGACAGTCTAAATTCGATTTTGGGAGAAGTAGGAAAAAGAAACTGGCTAAATAGTCACGAATTCGCAAGCTTAATTTTAAGATCGCTCTCGAACATTAATGAATATAACAAGATAGTCCGAATAGTCTTCTC
>JAVZMD010000084.1:6192-6476 GCA_038883435.1 Thermoproteota archaeon | reverse complement strand
TTGCTGGAAGTTTTACTTTACGATGGAATCTGACGGCAGCCTTACCTAGAAAATTGAATTCAACAGTATCTTCGCTTAATATCTTAACGTTGTTTTTCGTAAGAGTCGTCACGCCTTTTGTATCTAATTCATCCTTATCCTTCTCGTCACCTACTCTGAGTTTTAAAAGGTCTATTAGGAAGATTGCTGTAGCAACCTGTCTCTCAAAGGCATCTTCTGATTCCAAACCATCTTTCACAAGCTGTTTTATCTTATCCAAATTTTCTTCAAGCTTCATCGCCATG
>JAVZMD010000084.1:0-6182 GCA_038883435.1 Thermoproteota archaeon | reverse complement strand
GCCATGTCAAACTTGCTTCTTTCCCTATCTTGCTTAACGGGTGCAGTCTCCCCGACCCAGAGGTATTTCATCTTTCCAGTAAGCTTGTCTCTCCACCTTGCGATCCAAAGTGCGTCTGGATCCCATACTCGCCCACCCCATTCTCCACCGTCTGGAGTTGGAGGCGTGGGCGCATCTGGCGATAGGTTTAGAGTTATGTCGCTATAGTTCACCCTTGGCTTCCACCTGCCTCTCAGAGGATGCTTGCCCTTCCCCACGTAGATGCAGGGGGGTTCGACAGCATATCTTATCTCAATTTTAACACCGTCTATTACAGCATAACCGTACTTCTGTTTTAACTCCTCACGAATACGTTTTCTCTCCTCGCTTAAAGCCTTCTTCTCTTCTTTGGTAAGCATTTCTTTCCTTCTCTTTTCTTCTTCAACCCATTTCTTCACTTCTGAGAAGTCTATAGAATTGTTATGGGAATTGCCGTTTATGCCTAAGGCGGTGTAGAAATCTTTGAGGAAGTTTTTTACGAAGACATTATCCTCCAGCCTTTCCGGGGGCTGTTTCATGAAAGCAATCGCCATTTCCTCTTGTTCAGGTGTTAACCTTATCCTATTACCATTAACGATTATTGAAAGCCCCTTGTATTCGTAGGGAGGAATGTAGACGCCGTTATGAATTAATTGTTTCATGCAGTTTGTTTCACGCTTTTATTGAGGGAGGTAAAAAATATTTCGTTAAACGCTAGGAAAGACTTTTATTTAGGAATATTTGTTCCCAGATAAATTATGCGAAAGATTTAATTATTTCACCTATTTGCTTCCAATCATCCACCATTAAGCTTAAGACTTGTGGATTGTAAAGTGCTGTTGCGGGATGATAGGAGGGAATTATCTTAATGCTTCCATATAATAATGTACTAACGTTGAAAACCCTACCGTGAATCTGACTCATTGGCGCAAGCTTAAGATTGAACTTTCTGAACAGAGTGCTAGTAGCAATATTACCAAGTGTTATAATAAGCTTAGGTTTTATAAACTGGATTTGGATGTTTAAATATGGAAAACAAGCATCTATTTCATCTTCAAAAGGTTCCCTGTTTTTTGGAGGGCGGCATTTTACAACATTTGTTATATACACATCCTTTCTCTCCAACCCTGCGGCTTTAAGAAGCATTTCGTTAAGCATCTTGCCAGCTTGGCCAACAAAAGGTTTACCCTCTTTATCCTCATTTAAACCAGGTGCTTCGCCAATAAGCATTATCTTAGAATTTAAATCGCCTTCCCCAAATACTACGTTAGTCCTATTCTCCCATAGTCTGCACTTTTTACATCGCACAGCCTCGTTTAGAGTTTCTTCGAACTCATTCAACCTTTTTACGATCGATTTCTATATTGATACTTATCCAAAAACTTTACCATATACTAGGGTAGAGGAAAACTATTAATCCTCCATTCCTTTTTTAACTATAGAAGTGTATTCCACTAGTCTTTCACCTAACAACCTACATGCTTTTAACACGTCTTCTTTAGGCCTACCTACTGAAACAGCACCATAATGCAATGTGACTCCCGGTGCAACATAGTCGGGAATGCCGAATACGAGCATGCCATAATTTAACATTGTCAAAATCAGAGAAAGACAAGCAATCTCATTACCCCCTCCTAATCCTCCCGAACTGCTGAATGCAACACCGACCTTACCCTTCATCCTACCCCATGCAGGCATAGCAACCTTAGTGAAAAGCATGTTCATTTTACTTGACATTGTTCCACAGTGGGTTGGGGTTCCGAAGGCAAACCCATCGTATTCCAGAAAATCCTCGGTTGTAACATCGTCAACCTTCTTTAAAACAACTTTGGCACCAGCTCTCTTCGCACCCTCTGCAACAGCTTTAGCCATTTCCTCAGTATTTCCAGTATAACTGTCATATACGATCAGTAGTTTGACTTCTTTCATTGCTTTCTAATAATCTTCACAATAATAGCTTTAAAGCTTTCTAGTATTAGGATTTCGCGTCAAGTTTAATAATACGTGCTTCAGTCAAAAATCGATGGAAAATGATCAGGGATCTTAGGGAACAAGCCAGAGTAATGAGCAAAGAAGAAATTCTTAAACGGCTTGTAGAATTCAAGCTTGAACCAAAGTTTTCAGCAGGAATATGGTATTTCTCCCCAGCCGCATCAAGGTTCCACGATAATTACGGCAAGACACTTAACATAAGTGAGAGATTGGAGATAGTTCTTAAAATGTACGATGAAAAAGCCATAAGAAGCGATTTCAGAATTGAAGCACATTACCCAAATGAGATTAACGAGGAGAACGTGGATGAGTATAAGCGGGTTGAGAAAGAGACTGGAATAAAGGTGATAACGGTAATTCCGAATCTCTTCTACGATAAGACCTTTGAATTCGGCTCTCTATCAAGCCCCATTAAAGAGGTTAGGGATTTTGCCATAGATAGGACTATTAAAGCCCTGAAGATGAACAAGGAGCTTGATACGCATTTCATGGTAGTCTGGCCGGGTATAGATGGTTATGAGAATCCTTTTGGCACAGATTTCTACGGCATGTGGGAGAGGTTTGAGACTGGCTTAGCGCAGGCCATGGATGAGGTTCCTGGAGTAAGAGTTGCTATAGAGCCCAAGCCTTATGAGCCTAGGGGGAACAATATTTACAGGAATACTGCAAACGGCATCTTAATGGCTAGGAACGTTGAGAAACTCCTGAAATCTAAAGAGAACAGGAAGCTACTTGAACAGGGGCATGCGATGGTAGCTCTTAACCCTGAGGTTGGACATGTTCTAATGGGGCATGAGGAGCTTGCATACGCCTTTGCTTCAATACTCAGAGAAGGAAGGCTAGCGCATACGCATTGGAATAGTCAACCGCTTGGAAACTACGATCAAGACCTTAATGTTGGAGTATTAGCTTTAGACCAGCTTTATGCAGCATTATTCGTATTGAAAATGTACGGTTACAATGAGTATTTCGGAATAGACATAAACCCAGAGAGAATGCCTGTTGACGTCGCACTTAAGCTTAACATGAGGGCAATAAGAGCAGCTTGCAAGAGGCTTAACAATATGAATTATGAAGACTATAGTAAGATTGTTGATGCAATGTTCAATCCAGATAAGAATCGTGGGGTAGTAGAAGAAGTACTTACAAAGGCCTTCGAATAAAAACCATTTTCTTTTTACATCGCTCTTTTTTTAACTTAAAGGCTATTAGTCAATATGAAGATTTGCAAACGCTTAACTTAGTGAAAGATTCTAGTATATTCATCCTTGGAGAACTACCTGAGGTTTAATTGTACAATCAAGGTTTGTACACTAATAGTTTTAATAATCGTAGCTATTTTCATCCTCCGGCTCAGAACGGAGTTATGTAGGGCCGACATAGAGTCTGAAAAAGCTGCTTTCCTGAGTTTAATAAATCAGTATAGGCAACAGAACGGCCTTCAACCTCTATCCCTCTCTAACACTCTCTCAACTGCAGCACAGCTTCACAGTGAAGACATGGCTAATAGAAACTATTTTTCCCATACTACCCCTGAGGGGAAAACCTTTGTAGATAGAATAATAGAAGCGGGTTATACCCATTTCACATGTCTTGGTGAAAATATTGCTGCAGGATTTAGCACAGCTCAAGCAGTTTTCGAAGCCTGGAAAAATTCTCCTTCCCACAATGAGAACATGCTTAACTCCTGTTTTGAAGAGATAGGGATAGGATTAGCATACAGCGCAAGCTCTACTTATAAGTGGTATTGGACCACAGACTTTGGAGGGTATGATGATTCTGGTTCAGGTGACGGTGGAGGAGGTGGTGGATTTACGCCCAATACTAACAATCCTCCGAACAGGCCTGAAAAACCATCTGGACCTATTCTTGGCCACGTTGACGAGGAATATACTTTTACAACCGTTTCCGAAGACCCGGATGGAGACCATGTAATGTATGTTTTTGACTGGGGTGATGACTCTAGTTCGATGACTGAATACGTGCCCTCAGGAACCCCTGTAAGCTTAACTCATTCATGGTCTAAGCCGGGGACATATAGCGTTAAGGCTATGGTCAGAGATGAGAATGGAGCTATTTCTCCATGGTCGCCGATTGCAACAATACAGATAATTATTCCTAAATTGAATATAGTGGTAACATCCAACGTTAATGTTAGGATTACAGTAGACGGTGCTAACTATTCTATTCCCATGGCTTTCGAATGGTTGAAGAATACGATACATAATGTAAGTGTTCCCCAATCTATTGGATTCATGGAAGGCGGGAGATACTTTTTCAAACATTGGAGCGATGGCATTAAAAATAACACGAGGACTATAGTCGTGAGAAGCAATGTTTCTTTAGTAGCAATATATGAAATACAATACTTATTCACGTATAGAACGAATCCAAATAATTTTACTTCAAACTGGTATTCTAATGGCACTGTGCTTAAACTCTCAGTAGAACCATTTATCCAAATTGGCTATGGTGAAAGGCTTGCTTTCAAAAAATGGTCTAATAACGCTACAGACTTAAACATAAACATAATCGTGAATAAGTCGGATTTCATCGAAGCCTTATGGTGTAAGCAATTCTTAATTAAATTATACTCGCCTTATGGTATTCCATATGGAGGGGGTTGGTATGACGAGGGGTCCACGGTGAAATTCTGGGTTGACCCACGTGTCATTGAGCTGGAGAATGGTACTCGAAGGATTTTCGAAGCATGGGTTGGAGAAGGGCAAGGGAGCTATTCGGGTTGCGATTTATCTCCAGTGATAATTGTTAAAAACCAAATAAATGAGACCGCATTATGGAGGACGGAGTATTTTTTAACTGTAGAGACGGATTATGGGAATCCCTCAGGAACTGGATGGTATAATATTTCTTCCATTGCCAAAATATTCATAGAACCCGTGGTATATGAGTCTCCAGTCGTACGTCACGTCTTTCAAGGTTGGAGAGGAGGCTTTGAAGAGAAAAGCAATAATATCACTCTCAAGGTAGATGCCCCCATAGTTCTAAAGGCTGTTTGGAATACGGAATACTATCTTAATGTGAGTTCGGAATATGGTGAAGTTTGGGGAGGGGGATGGTACTTAAACAATTCATATGCCTCATTCGGAGTGAAACCACCGTCTTTTCACATAATTCCTTACGTTTTCGAGGGATGGGAGGGGGATTTTTACTTCAGAAACCTAAACGCAACCATTGTCATGGATGGGCCTAAGAAAGTTGTTGCGAAATGGCGTAGAGACTACACGTGGGTTGCCCTAATCTCAATTTCAATAATCATCACATGCACCATCGTATACTATGGTAGAGTAAGGAGAGCCAAGGCTAGAAGCAAGTAGATCTTACATACTACTCCATTTTACCCTCAAGTAAGGAGTCCCTCAGACATGGCGAAGCCTTTCTCATAGCAAGGTCTTAATTGGACAAAAGTGCCTACTGCACCTATCCTACTAATGTCTCCAATACTGCAGACTTTTTCAAGTTTTTATAGGATATTTATCCAATATTTTCTAAGATTTCGTTTACAAGCTTACGAAAACCAGCATTGGCATGAAAAATTAAGTCAACTAGAACCTCAAGACGCTTTTACCAGACTTAAATTCCAGAGGAAGATAGGGAAAGGTCGAATTCCTTTTTGCTGTGTACTGAGTAAATATAGCATAATATAAGTATATCGGAAAATTTTTCCGATATACTTATATAATACTGATTTTTCCCACGCTCCCCATGAGCAATATTGAGAAGGAGACGGAAGGCCATTCGTACTTTGGAGGGGATTTAGGCGACGGCACGGTGGCGCATAGCAATTCCCCATTCGAACGGTATCATGTGGATACTGGGGAAACTCCTTGGAAAATTAGACTTCCCAAGAAGTTTAGGATCAGCTTTTACAATAATTGCGTGAATGTTCAGGAATGCGTTCAGGCCTGCATCTATAATGTCCATGGGATTGGTGAGGACGGGAGGATTACGGATCCGGTTGAAGATCTTTGTCGGGGGTGCCACTGTTGTACACTCTCATGTCCGAAAGGAGCGATATGTGTAGAATTAAACCCGGAATTCCAGAGGCTTGGAAACACTTACTTCACTCCTGAAAGGATGGAAAACATATTCTTTGAGGCTGAGACGGGTAGAATACCGGTTTCAGGAGCCGGTTACGGCGGTTTTTTCGC
>JAVZMD010000083.1:5878-6634 GCA_038883435.1 Thermoproteota archaeon | reverse complement strand
ATAGAAGAACTCTATGAAAGACTAGGTGAAAAAATAGAGGATGTTATTCAACACATAAAAATTGTACTAAGACTTAATATGCAAGTAGCCTTAAAAACAGTGATTTATAATAATCTTGTGGATTTATTATCAAACAGAATTCCGCTCCAGTATATAAATATGCTTAAGCTTTCTGAAGGCTTTACTGTTAAAGACTTGACTAGATTTTCTGCAAATATTAATTTGGATCATAGCGAGTTGATAGGTAGGGGAATACTATTAGAATTTGAGCCCGGGAACACATATTTTGAATATGTTAGAAACTATGTAATTGAAGCTTTAGCACATGGAGAGACAAGTATAGTAATAACGAGAAAGGGAAGTTTTCTTCAAGATAAGTTGCAAGACTTGAAGAATATTATATTTATACACCCATCTATGATGGTTTTAAGAGCTATATCTATATCTGAATTTGAAATGCACGTACCTCTTCAGGATGTGGTCCAGGTATTAGAATCATTAGGAAGAATTGTTAAATCATCTTCATCACCTGTATTTGTTGTTTTCGATAGTGTAACCGACTTTCTGACTCATCATGGTTTTGAAAAAGCATACAAGCTTATTCGAAGCATTTTGGAACTTAATCCTACAAAAGTTTCCCTACTAGTTACATTAAACATTAAAGCTTGGGGTGATAACATTAAATCCGCCTTGGAAGAACTTATGAATATGACTATCCATGCAGAGTAGTACAAGACATCTAATTCTAAAGTTTAA
>JAVZMD010000083.1:0-5868 GCA_038883435.1 Thermoproteota archaeon | reverse complement strand
TATATGAATTACACTGATTTTTCTCTTTCTCAGAAATGATGCTATAAATCTCCTATGGCAATACTTAGGATTTGCTTCTAGACACATTATACATGTTCTACCTTTTTCAGCTATTTCTAAGAGTTTTCTAATCCCTTCCTTAAAACTTGATGTTTCCATATATTTCTCATAGCCTCCATGACGATATCCTCCTAATTCTTCCCCCAACCAGAAATAAGTAATGCCGTTTTCGAAAAGCCAGTACTCCATGTTTTCTTTACAAAAATACTCAAGTTTTGACTTGGGAAATCTCCTAACATCTACTAAAATTTTAATCCCATGTTTTTTAAGTAATCTTAGAAACTCCTCTCTTGAAAGATTGCTATGCCCTATTGTCCAAATTATTAATTTACTTCCATGTCTATTCAACTAAGTAGTATTGGTTTTAAAGTAGCTTAAATAATAATCGCTCAATCAGTAATTCGACTACTTGTCAAATTCTTTTTCTGATATTCAGACAATAAGTAAGATTTATATATGTCTAATATGCTATTACCAATAGCTTAAAAATGGTCTTTGGCAAAAGTCAAGATCCCGTGGAAATATGTTATCCTAAGGATATAATGTGCTCTGAATATCTTCCAAATGGTAGACTCGTCGAGTTTTTCATAAGACTTCGCAGGGGAGCAGAGCCCAAGTTTTTTTATGCTTTAAAGGCCTTAAGGGAGAAGAATGTATTAGAGTTAAACGGTTTTTACGATGCCGATTTGGAGAAAAACGAGGTTTATGTCGGTTTTTTCATGGACATATCTAATGCAAAAGATATAACTCCTGAGAAGATAGTTGAAGAGCTTAGGAAAATAGATGGTATTATAGAAGTAAAGTTTTCACAAAAAATGTTTAAAGATATGATTATAGACGAACTTTTCTTCCCCTTGATGGTTGGCGGTGAGAGAAGCTTCACCCTCAGGGTTGAGAGCTTCGGAGCAATATTGAAGAGATTATATGAGAAATTTGGGACTGGCGCCGCAGTAATACTCTATGAGATGGGTGTGTCCCTAGGGGAAAGCAAGGTTGAAGGACTTATTAAAAAGTATAAGGTGGATAAGCAAACAGCTTTGAAAATAATACTGGCTGAGCGTTCAGCTAAGGGATGGTGCATTGCAGAAGCTGAGGAGGCAAACGGTAGGAGAGCGGTAATATTAGTCCGGGAACTTTTTGAATGTCTACCTTTTAGGAATAAACAAGAGAAGCCTGTGAGTCAACTTTTTAGGGGGTATCTTGCAGGGGTTTTCCAGAAGCTATATGGTAAAAGCTTTACAGTGTCTGAAGTAGAATGTATCGCTAAGGGAGATGGCATCTGCAGGTTTCTTGTAGAAGCTACCAAGTAAGGCTTCTGATTTAGCAAAAGTCAGTAATAAGCCCCCATTTAATTATTTAAACACATGGGTTTTTGTTCACAGTAACGCTTAAGAAACCAGTATCCGATTCTCGGTACGGTTTAAAGGGGTTTTGAAAATTTCGAGGTGGGAACATGATCCCAAGTCTAAGCCCTCCTGAGTACGTAACGTGGCTGCTCACTTCTAGGTGTAACCTTAGATGCGAACATTGTTACGCCTCCTCGCGTCCTTGGAATGATGAGCTTGATGAAAAGAGAGTTTTAGAAATCGCTGAAGAAGCATGTGAAATGGGTGTTGAAAATCTCCATTTAACCGGTGGAGAACCGTTATTGCGAAAAGATATCTTCAAAATACTTGATGCCGCAAAAGGCTGCAATACATCGCTCTTCACTAACCTGTTAGCAATGGATAGGAAGAAGGCTAGAAGGCTCAGTTCCTTAGGAATACAGGTTTTCACAAGCATTGATGGTGCTATAAAGGAGACTCATGAAAATATACGAGGCAAGGATTCTTGGAAACTTCTAATGCGGAGTATAGGAATACTAAGGGAAGAGGGAGTTAGCTTCACGCCAATATTCTCGATATCATGCTTAAACTTTAAAGAGGCTGGAGAATTCGTCCGTTTAGCTGACAGTCTAGGGGCTTCCTCAGCCGTATTACTTCCAGTCATGCCATTCGGGAGGGCAGAAAGTAGGGATTTCAATGCTGACCCCCATGTATGTGTTCAAGCTATAAGGCTAGCTGAAGAAACTGCTGAAGAACTTGGTTTCAAAATAACTCTGTGGTGCATACCCTTCGCCGGTTTATTAGTGAAATCTAAATATGTCTCATGGGATTCTTGTAAGTCCGAAAGAATTATGGATATTGGTCCAAGTGGAGAAGTCCTGATTTGCGATACTCTCGACATTCCTGTTTCTATTCTTAGGAATAAGAGTCTGAAAGAGGCTTGGCTTGAACTAAATACGAACAGTCTCTTTGTTGAAATCATGAATAACAATCCATGTCCCGATTGCTCCATAAGCAACGTATGTAAAGGAGGATGCTACGCAAGGTCATATAAGAAGTATGGTTCATTTAAAAACCCAGATCCTCTTTGCCCCAGCGCCTTAAAGGAAATACACCTCTCCAGTAATAGGGAAATAGTTGTAGTCTAGTTTAGTGTAGGCTTATGTTTACTAATCCCACCACTTTTTCCTTAACGGCATAGCGATTACCTCTCTTATCTCAAGTCTCTTAGACTTGTTGGGGCTTAATATTTCCCTAGTTGGGGTTGCTCTGGCTACTATGGCAGTATCAGCACCCTCCCCGCTCCCACCCACACCTATAACGTCCTCGTATTTCTTCACAAGATTCTTATCAGCAGCTATTAGGATCACTTCGACTGCAACCTTAAAACCCTGCCCAAGAGTATAGAAGGAATCCCTAACTTTATCCATTACTCTAATATGTAATGGTAAATGAGTATTGTCAACAGCCAAACCTCCCAGTTCAATTATCTTCTCTTTTAATTTAGGATTCATCTTCTCATGAGAAACAACGATTAAACTAACCCTCCCTCTTATGGCTTCCGCAAATTTAAGCCCTGTCCTCCCGGAAGTGCTAGCGACCACTACTCCATATATGTTGCCTGACTTAATCCTTTCAACGACAGCCCTTATAACCTCATTGGTATTCTCTGGACCCGGTTTAAGAAAATATCTTATTCGTCCATATCTAGACATACGCATTTGAATATCATTAGAGCTATTTAAAAATTAAGTCTTTTAAAACTTATCACTCTGCAGCATGTAGTAACATTTGGAAAAAGTAGTGAGAAACTATAAAGTCTTAGAGGCAATACTGTTTCTTAATAATAAGACTTTAACACGATGAATTAAGTTTAAATATTTCTAGAAAATCTTAATCTCAAAAAGATGAGTGTATTCAAAAAGCTTAAAGAAAAAGTGACTCCTCCCAAGGTCAGTTTAACAGTAGAGTTGAAGAAACCTTTCTTTACTCTCGGCGATAATATCGACGGCATCGTCAAAGTGGAATCTCATGAAGAGTTTGATTGTACTGAGATAAGATGCGAACTTGAATGTGTTGAGCGAGTACGAAGAATAAGAAGAGTCTATGATGCGAATCTTAAAAGAGAGGTTGAACAACAGGTTTGGGAGTCTGCAGTATTATTTTCAGCAAGGCCTCAATTGATCGGAGCAATGCATATTCCTGAAGGATTCATCCAAAATTTTCTATTTAAGATACCAATCCCGCCTGGAGCTCAACCTTCTTTCAAGAGTTTAGATAGAATTGTTGTTTGGAATCTTAAAGGAGTTGTTGCGGTAGAAGGCCGTCCAGATGCTACCAGTAGGACTGTAGAGCTACAAGTTGTACATCCCTCGCAAATACCACAAATATCTGTTTTAACAGTTACCTGTAAATATTGTGGAACCGTATATCCCGAAAGTGAAGTTAAATGTCCCAATTGTGGAGCTCCTCGTATGATTTAGAAATTGCCCAAATAATTTTCAGCTTCTTCGACAAGGTTTAGGAAATATTCTCTGTCAATGTTTTCTCCATTACCTAATCCAGGACATGAAGGATCCGCTTCGAAAACATACCTTATTCCAATTTTACGCATAAGAAACGGATAAAACCTGCAAACTAAGGGCCTATGAGGATATATTAGACATGTGTTGTGAGCATCCAAGAAGAAGCATTTTTCAGAAACCAGCTTCATGATATAAGGATACTTTTCATCATCACTCTTATCAGCAAAATCCTCTACTCTAAGACTAGTTGTGCTACATATTGTTTCAACATCTCTCTTAGTTAAAACTATTCTCCTCTCAACCATATCCGTGTTCTTACAGCAATCTCCGCAACGTATGCATTCGAATTTTACATCTGGAAAAGAAACTCTTTGATTCTTCCTTGACAAATTGCTTCTACTCGTTTGCATTTTATTCTTGGATTTAACTCTATATTGTGATATTTAAGCTTGCAATTGTTTTAATAGAGAAGCTTTAAAAATCCCTTCGACTCGTTTTAACAAGGTGATAGTAGCTGAACGAGTTTCAACTGTTAGCATTAGTTGTCGCTGACACTACTAAGGGTTTTTCTAAAAATGAGATTAAGAAGAAGAGTCGGATAAGCGAAAAAGAATTTCTGGAGCTCGTTAAAAAGGGGTATTTAGAGCCTTTGAAGACAAAAGGTAGAGCAGTTAAATACAAGACTACTGAAGCAGGAAGGGAGTATTGCATAAGAAAGGCTGAGAGTCTAAAGCTGGTGAGATATTTTAGAGTTAAACAAGTGTCTGACGAGGTTTTTCTCGAAGCCTTGAAATCATCCTATAGAAACCTTTTGAAAACAAGCCCAATAACACCATATGTCAAAATATCTGATTTAAGAATGAGGCTGATGAGCGAACTAGGGATCAGTAGTGATGAATTCGATAGGAGGATCATAGAGTTAAACAATAGTAATCCGTACAGCGTTCAACTTCACGTTGGAAGTGGAGAACCCAGTGAAGGTGTTAAAACTGCAAGAGGTGTCTATCATTATGTCATCATCAAATAAGTATTATCCGCTAATGCTTGAAGCGAACCCGTTCCCACTAACTCCAGTTCCTACTAGGATATGGATATTGGGTGGAGAATCGAGAATTAATGCATTAAAAAGAATTAAGGAGGAAATAGAATACTCTTTTAGACTTGAAGAACCGAAGATAGATATGCTCATTGGGGATGCTGGAAGTGGAAAGACACATTTGGCACTACACCTTCAATACTTGTTGAGCCAAGAAAAACCAAGCCAGCCCTTCTCCTATTTGTCTACCATTCAGGATTCTGTTTATAAGCCTTCATTAATATTCTTTACCTTAAAGGTTATTGAATCTTTAGGTGGAGAAGGTTTTTTAAAAGAACTATCGTTAAGACTCCATCAAGTCTTAATCTCGAGAATGAAGCCGGGATTACTTGATAAAGCTGTTTCGACAAGCATTTTCTCAATAATACTTGGAAAGGGTAGAACCGCAGGTGATATTCTAGACAGGATCCTCCAAGACTTCAGGTCAGTAGGCGAGTTAATGGAAAAGGGAATCTTGGATTTGACTAAGCTAGTAAGAATCGAGCTCCAAGAACTTGCTCAAATCTTCGAGACCAGATTTGAACCTCATAGGTCAAGGAGGTTTATCGACTTAGACTTAGCAAAATGGGTATTATGGTTGCCACACTCATACTATGGAAGCTTATGCTGCTACAGAGAAAAACAAATACATAGCAACGTATGGCTATGATAGGACAGATGATTTAAATTATACTGTCGCAAAAGTAGGGGATTATCTTGCGGAATATTTTAAAAAAGAAGGAATTTCTGTATTGCACGATAAAACTATCCATGATTACAACTATGACAAATCCTATGTAAACTCTTTTGCAACGGTCAGTAAAATTTTAAAAGAGTATCCTTCTATTAAAGCAGCGATTGACTTGCATAGAGATGGCTATGG
>JAVZMD010000082.1:5042-6683 GCA_038883435.1 Thermoproteota archaeon | reverse complement strand
ACTATAGCACCCAGGGTATGCGGTGAAATACCTAATACTAAGTGGCCTATCAAATCCTCTCTTTTCCTAGCATTATAGAAGGGTTGGGCATTATACAGTAGTTTGAGCTCATCATCTATGAAGTTAGCAATCCTAACTAGAGTATCCCCCATCTCAATTGGAAGAATAACATCTTGGGGATGGAGGTACAGTAATTGATCTTCGTTGACAAGGGGTTTTCCTTCGACATCGGTATCGTATCCCAGTTTTCTCAAGACATCTATGGGAGTTCCTATTTCCTTGGGTTTAAATGCGGTTAAGGGAGCGTTCGTAGCGTCGAAACGTATTGTCCCGTCTTTGTAAATTGTCAAGTCATATTTAGCTCTCAAAACCCCTTTCTCAATAGGCTCAGGAACTCTGTGTTTATTCATTAGGCTTTTCACCCCCTTCAACTCAGGGCCTATTTTAATGCCTAGTTTTTCTTCAACTTCAGCCAGCATCTTATCAAGGTGAATGCTTTTAGAATGATAAGGAGTTGCCTTCCCTCCGCATTTCTCGCATTTTTCAGTTTTCGAGTAAACATTGCATTTAGAACAATAGTATATTGCTAACGTTGGGGATTTGCATTGAGGACAGTGGAAATAGAAAGTATACGTGTCGCATTTCTCACAATACCTATTGCAAATGTTTACAAATATGCTTTTCTTAGATGCTGCAGAGACAATATTCCTCTTTGAACCGCCTTCTAGCCCTACTGGGAATAGAACATGAGAAGGAGGATCCATCTCCCTTAGCTTAGCCGCTTCAGGTCTACCTAGTCTCGCAGATATGAATGCGCCTCCTCTAGGTTTTATCCTGAAATTAAGGAAACTATTCAGATAGTCGATAGCGTTTTTCTCTAGCCCCGTCTTAGGCAGAGTTAGCCTAGACAAGTATGTGAAGAAGTCTGCATATACTTTCTCCACTCTGATAAACTTACCATCTACCTTAGAGGGTAAACACATCTTTTCAAATTCAACAGTCAGAGAATCATCCTTAATTGGAACATAAACTGCTTCTCCATCTAACCTGGCCTCTCTAAAGCATTCGACAACATGTACGAGTTCACGTCCACTTAAGTTCTCAAGGAAGAAGTAGAAACGAGGATTAAGAGGAACCTCTAACGCTATACTTATTTGCAAGGCGGTTCCAAAATCTAGCTTAAGAAAAGGGTTTTCAACGAGCTTCCTTAGATTGTCAGCATCTAGGGGCAAGTTCTTAATACGGTCTGATTTCTCTCTTAGAGCAGCTTCTAGCTCAGCAGCCCACTGTTCTTCAGTATATCCAGTCTTATCTAAGGGAGCGTTCCCCTCGATGTAATCTCCTATAGATATTAGTATGTCTCCTAGGAAAAGGACCTTCGAAATACTTCCCTGAACCTCCCTGAACTTTTCCTCAGTATCTACGAGATGTATAGACCCGTCTTTAGTCTTGACTATTGGAGGCATAATTGAGTCTACGGGCATTACTATTGCTGATTTCCCAGGCCTATCAATCCTAAGTTGAGACCCTATAGATAAGAATCCTTGAATAACCCTCATAGACATTGGATGAATACCTACAGCCATTAGACCAGTATTCCTGGCCCTTCCATACCTTATTCTGAAGCCTCCGAAGGATTCG
>JAVZMD010000082.1:0-5032 GCA_038883435.1 Thermoproteota archaeon | reverse complement strand
AAGAAAGGCCTACCTATTAAAACCTCCTTTAAATACTCCGACTTAGTACTTTCTACTTCGATCTTAGATATCCAAGACCATCCAGATATGTTGAGCTTGTTAATTATGCTTTCAAACTTCTTAACTCTCCCAATTATCCCATCGTTTATTATCCTTAGAGCCCCTCCCCTAAGCCTATTAGTCTCAACCCTCGGCAGATCTCTGTATATTACTACTTCAACATCCTCAGAAGGGGCTCCGGTGATTTCAATAGGTAGATTTTCAATTACTTCAGCTATCTGGTCTTTAGCAACTTTATACTGAAACCTATTCTTTCCCCTTTCATAAAGACGTAATTCCTCGATATATCTTGCAACCTCTTCTTGAGTAGGCTTATACCTGTCGAGTTTTAAGATCCTCCTTATAAAATCCGCTAGGATTATTGAAAGAGCTTGTTCCGTGCCTCCAGCAGACCTCATTGGACCAGAAAAGTATACTGCAAGATACCTGGTGTTGTCGTTGTTTCTTTTTATTAGAACCTTTTCTATTCCCTCGATAGGGGCGGCTGTTGTCCCAGGTGGGGTCAGTGATGCCAATGCTGCTTTCAAAGCCAATTCTGCAGCCTTCTCTTCTGGGAAAGAACCGAACCTGCCCAGTATGATGTCCTCAGCTATCTTAAAAGGAATCTCTAATGGAGGGAGCGTTTTCTTAAGCTCCTCGAACCTGTCTTTAAAGCCCTTTAAACCCAGAAGCTTCTCTATAGTTTCAGCTTGTGAAAAAGAGATTATTGACTCTGGTTTCTTCTCCGGATCATAACCGTTTTCTTTTGCATGAGAAGCATGTTCATATGCTCTCCAAAACTGCTCTTGTAAAAACAGATTATAATCCTCCAGTTTCATTTCCTAACCAAAGGACTGACAACAGTATGAACCCCTATTCTCCTTTCTTAAAACACCTTTTTTACCACCTTCTATAATCTCTGAAAGTTTATCCTTCACTTTACTAGTCTCCTCTAGAATATCTCCAGTGACAATTATGTCAGCACCAGAGGCAACAATGTTTTCAGCAGCAGAACCGTCTCTTATCCCCCCACCGACTATTATCGGTATACTTACTCTCTTCCTCACCATGCTGATTAATTTCTCAGGAACATGCGTCTTCACACCTGAACCTGCCTCCAAGTAGACGAATCTGAAACCAAGTGCTTCAGCAGCCATGGCATAACCTACTGCTAACTCAGGTATTTCGAAGGGGACAGGCTTAGCATCTCCCACGTAGCCAGCAGCCCCACCTGCTCCGAGAATCAAATATGCCATGGGAATCGCTTCTAAACCAAACTCCCTAATCGTTTTAATCCCCAGCACTTGCGCGCCAATAATATAGTAGGGATTCATCGAGTTGAGCAGGGACATGAACCATATTGCATCAGCTCCTCTCGCTATGCTCGCAACATTGCTTGGGAAGATTATTACAGGAAGCCTAGAATTTGACTTGATCTTAGCTATGGCCTCCTCATAATCAGATGTTTTATGCGAAGTGCTTCCACCAACCATAAAAGCTGAAGAACCAGCAGCTTCAGCCGCTTCAACAATCTCTTCTATTCTATCCATCTTCTCAGGATCTATTAAAGTAATGTGGATGAAGCCGTTCTTGCTAATAGCATCATAAAGGTATTTCTCAGTCTTGCCTATTCGCAACTTACAGTAGCCAAACCAATGCGGAATATAAATCTAAACTACAATTTTTTAATAAATCTCTCCACTATGATACATGTCTACAAGTTTGTTGAAATAGTCAACGTTATCAATGTTCTTGACAGGCTCGAACTCTGCCGACAATCCACAGTTACCGCATACGACCCTAATCTTCCCCGAAGCCTTGTTTTCCCCCACCGAGACGGATTGAACACCACATTTGGGACATGGGAAAATCTTAGGGATGACTTTCCGAATAACTTTTGCCTCCTTTCTCCTTCTCCTAGCCATAACTATTATTAACCTGCCCATTAACCCTATTTTTCTCTTTCCTTGAAGCGATGTTTCACTCCGAGTTATATGATAAAGTATAACTATAAGATGTTTAGGATTAATATTGGAAAATGGCTGAAAACACTATGGAAAAGACGGATAGGTTTTTAGAAACGCTTGTAAAAGAGTCAAACCTGACATCTAAACAACTGGAGGCAATAATGTTTTACTATGATAATATTGACCGTAAAATAGTGAGAAACGGATACGTAGAGTTCAAAGGCAATAAGGTGCCAAAAGGAGCCTTCTTCAGGACATTAAATCAGGCTAAAAATAATATTAGAAAAGCCGTTGTAACCCTGATAATAATGGCCTATCTCGGGCTAATAGACATAAACCAATTGAACATCATCATGCAATTAAACAACATCATGATGCAATTTAAAAGCAAGGAAGGAGAGGTCTCTGAAGAATTGCTTAAAGCCTTCCTAGAAAGGTTGAAAAACACAATCGACCTCAGGAAAAGAGTAAAGTAAAAATATGTTTTCTGAAGGGAGCTAGGAGAAGGTTGGATCTACTTAACCTTCTAAGAAAACCAGGCGAAGAAATAAGAAAAGAAAGGAAAAGAAAAGGCTTAACACAAAGCACTCTAGCTAAGAGGGCAAAAGTAAGCCAAGCTTTGATAGCTAGGATAGAGAAAAACCAAGTTGATCCCCGCCTTTCCACCTTAAGAAAGATAGCTGAAGCGCTAATGGAAGACGTTCAACCAAAAGGATCTAAAGCAATAGATATTGCCATGAAAGACGTCATCGTAGTCAACGATGACGACACCATTGAAAAAGCCCTGAAATTAATGCGTAAGTACGGCATATCCCAGTTACCAGTATTGAAGAACGGGTCTCCGATAGGAGCTGTTGAAGAGCTAGAATTGTTGAAAGCCTTTGCCAAAGAGAAGGATGTTAAGAAATTCTACCAAAAAAAGGTTATAGAGGCCATTTCCTCAATATACCCCATGGTTGAACCAGACACTAGCATCACTGAAGTAGTAGACTACTTGCTAAAAGGGCATAATGCCGTCTTAGTGACCAGAGAAGGGCGATTAGAAGGCATAATAACCAAAATTGACGTGTTGATAAGAAGCAAAAATATAATAGCATCAGTATAAATCATGATGCAGACTTGGTGTCAATACTAGGAAGGAAAAGGAAGGAGGAGGAACTCGAGAAAGAACTCGCAGATTTAAGGGAGAGGTATAGTCTGCTGGAGAGAAGGTTAGACGATGCCATTAGGAAAATGGAGAGGGTTGAAAGGGGGACTAGGCTCCTCACAGAGGCGGTTTATAAGGTGATAACCTATCTTAAAGATCAAGAGTGGCCAAAGGAAGAGAAAACAGTCAGGATCAGCGACACCTCTCAGCCGATAGCTAAACAAAGCACAGCTGAGTATCTCACCGATACCGAGCAGAAAATATTGGAAGAAGTAAGCAGAAAAGGAGTTATAACAGCGAAAGAGTGTTATGAATTGATAGGGAGGACGGAAGAACACGTGAGTAGGCTTTTGAAAAAACTTACTGAAAAGGGCCTGTTAACAAGAGAGAGAAGAGGGAAAACATTCTACTACAGGCTTAAAGAAAAATAGCCACGCATAATCTAATAGTTGTTCAATAAGATCGTCTCACTCATATCATTATTACTTCGTCTCCCAAGTCTGCGAAGTACCTGTCTCCCGTAACTATCTTAGCATTAATCTTTCTGGCTGTCGCCAAGATTATTGAATCTGCCAGGCCCCAGTTAGGAACTTTGTTTTTCCTCTCCATATCTATCTCGCCCGAGAGTTCAGCAATGTCACGTGACAGGTCTACGATTTCCGTAAGTATTCCGACGAATTCCAACTTAGCCCTTCTACCTTCAAGAGTCTCCGCACCCCTTTCAACCTCCTTTAACAATTTTCTACTCAGCTCTGCAACAACCACTGTAGGAGTAGCCGAATCCTCTTCCTCAATATAGTGCCTTGCCTTTTCACCGGGTTTTGAACCCCTGAAATACTCGATCCAAGCATATGCGTCAATCACATACCTATAGCTCATGAAATTCTGCTTCCTCCTCCTCTCTGAAAGAGGACAGCTCAGGGTTCGAGCCGAACATGGAAGAAGGAATTTCCGTTTTCTCAGCCAAGATTCTTTGTAAAACCTCATCGTAGCTTTTCGCAGACAACTTCTTCTTCAAAGCATCCAGAAGCTGCCTTGTCTTCCTACTAACCTGAATAGTTGTAGCCATACCTATAGTTATAAGTATAGTCTATAATATTTATACTTTTGTCCCACCACCGGATAAATAGGGATCGTAAAACCGGGAAATTAGGTGTCTAACTACCTCTTTATTACCGATTCTACATTAGATTCTGAAAACACTTCATTGCCTCTTCCATAGCCTATTTTTCACTCAAATTTCAGATTTGAGAACAACTCCAAAGAGTTCACTCGTTTTTCAGGAGGAGGGCTGCAGCCTGGTACATGTACTCTTTCCCAATTCTCCTCCTGGTAAGAAGACCCTTGTCATAAAGCCTCATAAGATAAGTGGCGACGGTACTCAGCTGAATAGGCCTACCTGTTCTTTCCTCATACCTCTTCTTAATATCTTTAGACGAGAAACTCATATCCCTAAACTCTCTAATCACCTTCAAAATATTACCAAGAACAACTCCCTGTTTACGCAATGTTTCTAGAAAAACACCATTCGCATCAATTCCTTTACCATGTTTCTCCGAAGGAAAAGAAGGCAATTCTTGTTGAAAAGAATCCTGAGAGAACATCAGGGGGAGGAGATTGGCAAGAGCCATCTTATACTTATCCAGATCGCTCCCCTCTAGTCTGAGAGAGATAATCGTGTCTGAACCGTCTGAAAAACGAATCTCAAGTTTCTTCTTCTCACTCTTGCAAACCAATAGTAGATTTCGGAGAAAACGGACTATGAGGAGAAAAATAAGTGTTAAAAAGCGTCTTTTCCAGTGGAAATGAAAAATACTAAAATGCAACGCAAGCCTGGAAAAGAGACAAAAATCACTCAGTTTCCTTCACAAAATAGTGA
>JAVZMD010000081.1:0-6864 GCA_038883435.1 Thermoproteota archaeon | reverse complement strand
AGTTCCGTACATTAAAAGTACTAACTCGCTAGTTCCATAGACATTTAAAGGCTCTACTCCAAAACTTGATTTAAAGAGTTCAATATATGGCTTAGAATCATAGCCTGCACATACCAAGCCTTTTACTGGCAGGGTTTCCTTAACCTCCCTAGGTTTCCAAAGCAATTTTGTTTGGATAAGTTTTGAAAGCATATACAGTTTGGCTATTCCAATATTTAATGATTCGAATAGGTCTTGGTAAAAAGAATATCTATCTGTAATATATCTTATGAGCATGTGAAGTAATGAGCCTGTTGACATTATGAATGCTATGCGTTCTTTCATCGTGTCTATTTTATTTAGTACCATTAACATTCTCTGTTTAATATCAGATACTCTGTCTGTAATCTCGAATGGTGGATATATTTTGAACCCAAATATTTTATCTAAATAGTAATGAACCCAACCCGATATATATGGTGGTGGTGCACACATATTTAACCCAGTATCTCCGAATCGAAGACGAGTATCTCCTAAACGATCGCTACAAGCCATAGCTAGGCATGAGATTCCAATTTCACTTGTTATTTCCTTAGAAATATTTGTATGTATTATCCATTTACTACGTCCAGTTGTTCCACTAGTTTTCACAAAAATTTCAAATTCTCCTGGAATAAACTCCTTAATAGATTCCGCTGCAATTTTACCTATTCGTATGTAATATTCAGCTAAAGTTTCAGTATTGCTTTTTGGAATGGTTAATTCAAGTTTTTTCACTTTTTCTCCAAATATGTCAAGAAAGGGATAATCATTGTATGTCGTGATAGATACTTGTTCAATTTTCTCAGCATTTTTAGCACCAATTGCTTCTAGGATCTTTGTATTCTTAAGTCTATTAAAGTATTGCTCCATCTTCTTGCGATTATATTCCACTTGTTTATGAAAATCTTCATAGAGAAAACTACAATATTTTTTCCATAGTTTTTCACCTTCATTCTCTAAGCTAGTCATCTCTTACTTTTACATCTCTGGATATGTACTCAATACCACTCCCAAGCCTTTGTTTATATTCAACCTGTAGTATCTAGTATCGTGACTAGTAGCCCTCATCTTTAGTATCATCATTCTTCTTTCTAGTCTATTTCCAACAATTATCGATTCCATTAGTACTATTCCGTCAGCTATGAATTCTTCAATTCCCATTCCTATTCCAGTAGTTCCCCAAGGACTTTCCGTAATCATTAATGTCGTGCATCCTACATTCTTTAATATTCTAACCAGTAGGTTTATTACTGTCCTTACCTCCGCCTTACTTCCCAAAGCCAGGTTTAAGGCTGAGAGCGAATCAACTACCAATCTATGTGCTTTAAACTTTTTAACTTCTTCAACTATTAAATTGACCATGTCTTCCACCTTAAGTTTTACTGCAGTGGGAAGCTCGATTATCCTAATCATACCTTTTTCTTCAAGTTTGTTAAAATCCCATCCTAACCCAAGCATGTTATTTTTGAAATTTTCCTTACTTTCGCTCAAACAAGCATATACCCCCCTTTCGTTGTATAGCGTAGCGCCGTTGTAGATGAATTGAGCCGAAAGAATAGTTTTACCAGCTCCAGGGCTCCCTGCAATTATAACCAGCCCTCCCCTCGGTAATCCTCCTTCAATTAGGTTATCGAGTTCCGCTATGCCAAAAGGTACCCTATCCTTCAAGGCTCACCCCCTCCATGGGCCTTATTATTAATGAACCATCTTCCCCAGTGAGTAATAGGGATTCAGGTTCTTCACTGGTAATGTTTTCAAGCATTCCTGCGAGTATTCCTCTGAAAAACGAGGAGTTTATTCTCAGGCCTTTCAAATCGGCTTTTATAGAATTATCTTTCAACCGATCGAAACGTACATTTCCCCACCCCCTAATATTACACACCTTGGAGGAAAAAGATAAGGCCTCGTCTAAAGTAGGCCTACCCTTTCCCATGCTTTTTATAATCGACTTACCAATTCCTTTTCCCGCATAGAAAAATATCACATCTGCTGCACTAGAATACATCTGGCGGAGGGCTTCTTCAAAATTAGACCATTCCGCCACTGTGAATTTTATTTCACTTAAATCGCTAATGTTAAAAATAAGGCTTTTCACATAGTCATTCAGAACAAGCTGATACCCCAATATGATACCTTCTTTCTCCATCCTGGATACTCTACGGGCCACGGTTCTGTCCGATACTTCAAGCTGCTTAGCTATCTCTCGACAACTAAGCTTCGGATCTCTAGCAAGAATCTGAAGTATCTCTAGGTCCAGCCTATCTACTCTATCCTTTTTCTTAACCATCTAGGTTAGTATTAATTTAACATTCGTTAAATATATGCTTTTCGCATAACGCATTTTTATTCATTTTTTGACAGAATAAAAAATCGTAAAACGACATGTACTGGAAACCGACGGTCATTAAATTTTAGCCCTTACTGCTCAGCAGGTTTTAAAAACAAGCAATGTAGATGTTCAGGCGCTTTAAACATGTACCTAGAGCTATAAATTTTAAATTTTTATATTATCCATGAACTCCCTTATCCATCCGACCAGCCTATAGTAGGATTCAATACCTTTTGAAGATAGAGAAACCCTTTCAACACCCTCCTCATCTTTAATTATGGTAATTAAATCGTGTTGAAGAAGCCATTCTAAGTATTCTACAAATCTCGGGTAATTGAGGCCTGAGAGCATTTGAAGACGAGTCTTACTTATAGGATTCCCATGAGAATAGAGGATGTCTAGGAAGCGGGCAATTACGTAGAGATTAGGCTTATCCATTAGAGGTCACAGGCTTTTCACGAATTCTTTTTTCCACTCTTCGAAGCCTCTACGAAGCCTCTTGAACTTTATTACTTCCCGTCTATATTCCCTCATAGCTTTGTCTTTAAGATAGAGCCATATGAGCATACCTACTATCATACTTGATAACATCGGTGGGAGAGCGATAGATAATATCGAAGAGAAGGATACTACAAGAAACATTATAATGGCTGCTAATATGCCCCAGAGTATTGCCTCATATTGCTTTCTCTTCTTGATTTCGGGAAGGAAAAGGGTAGCCTTATCCAATAGATTTAACATCGCTTCCGATAAGTTTTGAGACGCTCCTGTACTTATGTTGTGTAATGCATCTCGCAATTCCAGGTAATAAGGCTTCCGTCTTTTCTCAGCCAGATAGAAAAGTATGTTGCTTAAAATGCCAAGCGGTATTGACGAGAGGATTATTGGAATACTAGTGAGTAGAATACCCAGAAAAGCTATAGGGAGAAGGACTATGATGCCGAGAAGGAAGGCTTTCAATATCATACTGTCTTTTTCCCGTTGCTCTAAGTATCTGCACCATCTCTCTAATATCAAAACAATTTCGTGAATGATAGATTTTAATCGTTCCCTAACCTCCGAATCAGAGGGAGAACTCATTTAAGTGGGAATTCATTATTCCACTATATAAGAATGACGTACTATCAGTACATATCACATTATTATATTACTATTTTATGGAAAAATTGATGAACAAAAAATCCTAACTGTCACTCTATTCTCCTTACGATAAAGAGTTGAGGTAATCTCTTCCTTCTGAAAACATGGTATTCATGAATAATTACAGCTAGAAGAAGAATCACCATAATTATTCCTAGTGCTAAGAGGATGGTTTGCGAGAGAGTCATTGAAACACCTAGCACTTTTACAAATACATCAAAATCGATTCTTTCAAAACTATCAGTCTTAAGAACTACTAATTTTCTCTTCTGAAACTGATCGAAAGAAGCTTCGATAACATATTCCCCATCTGGCAGCTCAACCTCCACATTACCACCTCTATCTGTAACCCTCCTCATTATTTCAACACCGTCTCTAAAGATTGTTACGCTAGCACCCTCAAGGACCTGACCCAAAGCCCCCCTTACCATTATGGTTAAGCTATGTACATTAAACGGGGTAATGACTATCCCATCACTCTTTGTAACGTTTATTCTCTGGAGAACAAGATTTGAGTCCAACCATTTTGCCGACAACCTGTAACTGCCAATGGGGACTTGAGTAGCCAATACCCTACCCTCCCAATTAGTAATCCCCAGATATACATCTTCCAAGTAGACATCTGCGTTAACTATGGGATTGCCTTTGGGAGTTATTATTTTAACGGGGACATCGTAGACAGGCATGGTTATAACCGAGTCTCCTCTTACAGGAGTTCTTAGGAATGCTTTACTACCATACTTGCTTACCCACTCTGCACTAATAATATAGCTTATCCTTGGCATCTTCTCCAATCTCAATCTTCCAGAATCATCCGAATAGCCGCTTACTCCCCACTTATCTAAGGTTACATGAACATCTCCAAGGGGCTTGCCTTCAGTATCCTTGAAAGACAGGATCATGTCGCCTACACCAACTCTGAATATTTTAGCTTGAGAAGCACTGTAATCTGCACCAGAATCCTCGGGAAGGATTCCAAGATATATGTAACGGTGATGAGCCTCATCGTTGAAACTGTCGAATACAAGTACACAGTCAACGGGTCCGTTTAAATCTCCTCCATCGGGCTTATAGTAGACCATTACTATGTATTTTCCGAAGAACCTTGCCCACCCAGACCGTCCTTTAAATGAAACGTATTGAACATACTCTTCACCCATGGGTTGAGGCGGAACATTGTTTAAAACAGGATCCCATTCGGGATTAACAGGCTCGCCAGTTAGCCTCATGTTTTCATCGAGCCAAAACCATCCCCTGAGGAGGTTGAAGCCTATATCAACCCTGTCCCCCGGCTCAACCCTTAAAGGTGCTACAGCATTGTTAATATCGACGAATAATATTCCGGCATTCCCATTTTCATCAGTCAAGGCTGCAGTCACGTTCCCCCCACTATAGGCGTCGACAATGTAGACCCATGCTCCCTCTAAAGGCCTCCCATCCTCCGTTAGTACAGTAACCTTGAGCCTCGCATTCCAGTTTAGATAGGCAATATTGCTTAAACTGGTGTTTGGAGAGCTGGATACATTATTCAGTGTAAGCGTAATAAACAACAATATTATTGTTGCTGTAATTCTTAGAGTATTGTAAACCCCCATTTGACCAGTATTATCTATGATTCACTAGGATGGTTTAAAGTTTCCTCTCAAAGCATTTCTCAAGCGTTTATCCTAGAGGCTATTTCCGTTTATTTTAGGTCTATTAACAGCCGATTTATCCCTCTTTCTCCTAGTCTTTCTAAGGGTTAAAGCAATTTTAGTCGCAGCCACGAGGATGGCTATCGAGACGAGAGATGCCTTTAAAACTGTAATCACAATTTTAACCAGGTTCAGCTCAGCTCTATATATTGCTTTAATCTCTTTTGGGGAATCGACCTCGATCTCCAAAGTAGACCCGTATAGTTTTTTTCCATCAACCTCCCAATGGTCAAACACATAGTCACTCATAAAATCCTTATCGAAAACCTCCGTAGTATTAATCTTGAAAACCTCCCCCTCACTATACCACTCTTCATGCTTCGTAGTTGAAAACGGGCTTGGACCATAGTACGTTACCAAGTATTGCATCTTCCAGTTGGCTACGATACTCTTATTCGAGTCTACTACTATTGTTACTCTCTGAGAATCGCTAATTACGTCTCCATTATTCCAATATTTAAAAATAAACCTCTCGCCTTTTATATGAGGATTACATATCATCAAATCTGCAGACAGGGTTGCATTTGTACCAGCAAAATACCAGCCTGAGCCGCATACCCCGTGGGAGGCGGATTCAGGATTCGAAATGATCTTCACATAATATTTCTTAGGTTTTCTAAGGCTTAAAATACTTGATGCATAATCCGTGCAATCTAATCGTGACTTTAATTCTCCCGTCCGCCCGGAAAACCCTCCGTCATCGTTTCGTAAATTCAAAACATAGTTAACAGCCTTGCTAAATACAGCATCGTCCAATCTATTAAGCATACAGAGTGCTCTAAGCGAAAAGTATGTTGATTCAAGGTCTCCAAAGCTCCCATCTTCTTTTTGTCCTTTTAAAATGTATTGTATAGTGGTTTCTTCAATTTCTTCAGTACTCTGTAAGAGTGCAAGTGTGATTACTGCCATCGCTGTATCCTTTATACTATTCCCAAAGCTTCCGTCGGGATTCTTCAAAGAAAGAACGTAGTTTTTTATCGGTTTAATATCATAGGAGCTTAACATATCCAACATTCTTAAAATCTCCACTCCAAGGTAAGTATTCAGTAGAGACGAGTTCAGGCGAAAATAATACTTATTCCCGTCATTATAAGAGCAAACAGCTACATGGGAGAAGCCCCCGTCGGGATTCTGATGTTTCATAAGCATTTCGATTATCGAATTCTTATCTATTTTTTCGCAAGACCCTATGGTAGTTAGTATAGAGACAATTCGATAAGCATTCTCGATGTCACAGAAGGTGTTATTGACTTTGCAGAAGAATTCTGATTGCATAGACAGAATAGAGGAGGCTAACATGCTTCTATCTATTATATCTAATTTTTCCAGATTCTTTAAGATCCTTAAGGCATGTTCCGTGGATTTTAAGTCTCCGCCCGATTTGAAACTCCCATCGATCGGATTATAGCCGTTCATCAAGTAATTCACTGAAGTTGCATTGAACATGTTTAGTCTACCAAGAGTCTGAAGTAACATTACAAGATAGTAATCATTTCTCTCCCCAAATGTAATAGCGCGTTCAACCATTTCATCGACATCTATCTTTTCAAGAGAATCCAGGATTTTTAATGATTCGACAATCCAAAACGATTCTTTGATCGCATTATGCCAAACAGGCTTGTAGATTAAAGTTGTATTGTCAAGACTTATAATATGGATACGGGTGTTAGAATCATAATA
>JAVZMD010000080.1:0-7001 GCA_038883435.1 Thermoproteota archaeon | reverse complement strand
CTTTGGAAGGGTTATTGATGTTCTTATTATTTTACTAACCATAAGTAATTTAGGAAAAACAGGCCATATAAATATTATTCATACTGTTATTTTTAGAATCGTCAACAAAATCGGTATTACTTTCTTTTAAAAAAGTAATACTTATTAACATCCGGAATATCCGGAAAAGTATGGTGATAAACATGTGGTTGATAATCTCTTGGTTGACTGCAATAGTGGCAACCGCTACATACATTTACTCGAAAGATCCTAAGACCTATCGCTTAGACTTGCTTTGCTTAATGCTCTGGGGACTGGCGGTAATGGTGCTTATTGACCATATTATCGGCTTCGTTATTGAAGGCGGAGAATTCATAGAAATATCCTTGGACGGAGCTCTGATTGGAATCATGATGCTTATACCCATACTTACATTCTGGGAGATAAGCGCACTTATTTCTAAAAAGGGACGAGCATCTTTCCCGGAAAATTTAAGGAGGTAGGTGAATAACTATGGCATGCTTCCTGGTGCCGATGGCAATAGCTATCCTAACGAGTCTTTTTAGAAGGAAGATTCCAAATATCTTAATGATTAATATTCTAAACCTTCTACTCTGGGGCGGAGTACTAGGTCTAGCTGTTGAACACATCGCGCATGGAGAAATAGTGCCTTATCCTCCATTTTTAACTGCAGGGCTTGAACATGTTGTTTCCGAGATGATGATCATCGGCGTTCCCATGACGATATCTGTATCAGGAGTCTGGGGGTTTATTGTTTTGACAGTAAACGGTCCTCTCAGTAAAATCCTTAAGCTAAGTAAACCTAATGTACCAAGTATCTCTCCGGTACGAGGATAATTTTTATCTTCTCCATTTTTTATTTTTCTTTTAAAAAAGCAATGAAAAGTCCGGTGGATTGGCTCTTTTCTCGATTCTTTCAGCTAATGCATGAACTACTATTGGTAAAGCTATTGTAGCATCACAATAACAGATAACGTTTTTTCCTGAAGGGGATTCTTTACCCCAGCTTACTGCCTCTTCGAATGTAGCGCCTGAAAGCCCTCCCCATTGCGGACTATCAGTAGTTATCTGAATAGCGTATTCATGCGGCTGGTCTTTTCCCTTAACAAACTCTAATGCCACTGCTACTAGTTGTATAAAATCCTTCGGTACTCCCCCTCCGATGTAAATAACTCCAGTCTTCTTGCTTTCAGCACCTATTTTAACAATCTCTTCAAAATCCTTCATTTGATCTACGATTATCCTCTTATTCTTCTTATAACGGAGTATTATGTTAGCTATTCCATAACCGCTATCAACAAGCCCGGGGCTGAAAACAGGTACTCCACTTCTATATGCTGCCGCAATAATGCTATTGACCCCTTTTTCATTAAGGAATTTCCCAAACAGGTGAAGGTATTCTCTTGAAGAATAAGCGTAATCCGGGTCTAGCGTTTCAGTAAACTCTGCTATTAGGCTTTCCATTTTCCTATACTCCATCTCATCAGCGTATACATCGTAAAACCTGTCTATTCTAAGCTTGTAAAGCTCTCTATCATCAACAAGATGGCTTCCCTGCCAGTAGCTGAAACCCATTGCTTCCAAAATATCCTCTGAAATATTTGCGCCTGTGGATACGAGCACATCTATAAACCTGTTTTCTATAAGCCATCTGATTATCTTCCACTGGCCCGTTGTACTCATTGAACCGGCAAACCCCATAAAGATTGTAACGTCATTATCTCTTAACATTTCTTCCCATACTTGGAAGACTTCTCCGAGTCTTCTGCCTTGAAACCCTGTCTTGGCCATTTCTGAGAGAAGTTTTGAAATACTCTTTCCTTTCTCAACTTCTATAGATTCGAGTCTCTTTCTTAAATACTGATTCTTCATAATTAGAATAATGAAAAATGCTGTTATTTAAAACTTCTTACAATACCGTTTAAGTGGAACTTGAATTATTACTATGTGAATAATCTCTTTCCCTTTAGAACCAGGAGACTTTTTTCTTCTCAAATTTCATCCCAACTATAAGATAAACTGATATCCACTTACTTTGAGTAAAAATGGGCTACAACCGTCATAAACAGCTAATTAGTAAGATATTCAATTGTTTTCTATTTTCGCTCATAGCGGAAATAAATATAAGCCCGCTTTCTTGTCAAAATATGTGTCAAACAGATTAGGGAGGTTGAAGATAGCTTTTGTCTATGATGCTGCATATCCGTGGGTAAAGGGAGGTGTTGAGAAGAGAATTTTTGAATTGGGAAGGAGGCTTTCAAATAGACACGAGGTTCATCTTTTCAGTTTAAAATGGTGGGGAAACGAGGATAGAATAGACGGGATCATCCTCCATGGGATTGGAGAAAAACGTCCTCTGTATTCTAAGGGAAGACGTTCTTTAAATGAAGCACTGTATTTCAGCTTTAAGCTTTTATTAGGTCTTAAGGGAAGTTTTGATGTTATTGATTCTCAGGTTTTCCCATATCTTTCTTGTTTCTCATCGGAAATCCGTTCATTCATCAGCAAGTCTATTTCGGTATTCACATGGCATGAAGTTTGGGATAAGTACTGGTTTGAATACCTGGGCATAATGGGTTTGGCTGGATGGGTTATTGAAAGATTGGTATCAAAGCTTCCGGGTAAGCATATTGCTGTCTCTCAGGTTACTAAAAGAAACTTGGAGAAAATGGGTGTGAGCGCATACCTAGTCCCAAATGGAATAGATTTTGAAAAGATACAGCGAGTTAAAGCTAGTAAGGAGTCTTCAGATATTATTTTTGCAGGAAGGTTAATAAAGGAAAAGAATGTTAATACTCTAATAGAGTCGGTCAAGCTTCTTAAAGAAAAGAATATTGATGTAAAATGCATTATAATCGGAGATGGGCCTGAAAGGAAGAATTTGGAAAGGCTTGCGGAGAAGTTAGGATTGGAGAAAAACATTGTCTTCAAAGGTTTTCTAGAAGACCATGATGAAGTCATATCTTATATTAAGGCTTCTAAGGTCTTTGTCCTCCCATCTAGCAGAGAGGGCTTTGGCATCGTAGCATTAGAGGCTAATGCTTGCGGAATACCTGTTATTACTGTTAAACACGATAGGAATGCTACTTGTGATCTTATAAAAAACGATGTCAACGGATTCATATGTAATCTCTCTCCTAAAGACATTTCTAATGTTGTTTTAAAAGCTATTAATAGGGATATGAGTGAAGAATGCCGTAAAATTGCTTCTAATTACGATTGGAATAAAATCGTTAGACTCTATGAGAATTTTTTAAATGAATATGTATAAGGTGAATTAAGCTCTAGGCTTTTAAAAAATAGAATATTTCGAGGCTTAGAACTCTTGATTTTTCCCGTTTTGCCTATAGCCTGTATGATATCTTTGCATTGCAGCCAATTTCCTAGAATAGTTTATAAATAAAGCGTTGCTTAGAATATTGGGCTTTGGGAGAAACATATGTGCTTGTCAGGGTGCGGGCGGTAGCTGGAATAGAGCAGAGAGAGGTGAGGCTACTCGTAGATAGAGGAGCAACCTATTCTTGGATTTCAAGAAAAACATTGGAAGAGTTGGGCGTTAAACCGGTAAGAAAGATGAAGTTCAAAACTATAAGGAGTGATGTAGTAGAAAGAGAGGTTGGTCACATAATTATGGAATATGAGGGAGAGGAAGCGCCCACCGTAGTAGTCTTTGCGGAAGAGAAGGATGAGAACGTCTTAGGTTTACATGGACTAGAAAGCTTGGGGCTAGAAGTGGATCCGGTAACACAGCAGGTTAGAAAAAGCGAAGCCCTGCTCGTATTGTAATTCGCAAACGGCTCTAATAGGCGAAGTAAACTCTCCTATTGTTCCTAGCCAATACACTAGTCACTATCGCAGCAGGAATAATTCCTTATAATGCTGTAATAGCCTCTAGAAAAACCAGAGCTTCGGCGCTTTAACAAGTATGAGGTTTAAAGAAGGTAACAAAGTTGTTGTGGAAGGTATTGTAACCAAAGGGTTTCAGGAGTATCTGACTGTAAGCGGGTGGGAGAAAAGTAGAGAGGTCCTACATAGTTGCCGTCGAAATTAAGGAAGTTTAATCTTTACTATTTCTATAGCTTTAAAAACTGAAAAAATGATGCTAATTTTATAATTTTTAGGAAACAGATTTAAAAGAAACTGTTTCCTTTACAGGCCCATGGAGAACGTATTAAGAGAGGTGTTTTCTTCATGGTTAGCCAGAGAACTTCCAAGCCTGATAGAAAGAGATTACTCTCTGGAATTATCTGACCGAATAGTCACTATAATTGGGCCTAGGAGGGCTGGAAAAACATACTTCATGTTTCAAATAGCGAAGAAGCTTATGGAAAAAGGCTTTTCTAAGCAGAACATTGCTTTCATCGATTTTGAAGATGTGAGGCTGCAGGCTCTAAGGCCTGTGAACTATTCTGCTTTCGTGAAGACGTTACATGAGGTTTTTACGAGAAAAGATGGTAAGATTGTTCTTTTGCTGGATGAGGTTCAAAATCTCAGAGACTAGGAGAGATGGGTGAGGACGCTTCACAATTCTCAAAACTATTACATTATTGTATCAGGTTCATCGTCCAAATTGTCTTCTAAGGAGGTTTCTACAAAGCTGAGAGGGAGATGTGTTTCCAAACTAATTCTACCTCTTTCGTTTAAAGAGTTCTTAAAATTTAAGAATGTTAAAATCCAACATTTGGATGCTCCGGAGACGAGGGGAGAATTATTACAGAAGTTGAGAGAGTTCATGGATTTTGGCGGATTTCCCGAAGTTGTTAACAGCAATGAAGGTAAGGTGGAACTTATAGGGAAACCATTTTTTACAGAGATGTTGTTGAAAGGTTTAGGGTAAGAGATATCTCATCACTCGACACATTCGTCAGACTGCTTATGGAGAATTTCGGAAAGTACGTTTCAATATCTAAGCTTAGCAAATACTTTAGAAGCTTGGGTTTGAAGAAGAGCAAGAAAACATTAGCTAATTATCTTAAATACTTAGAGATAGCGTTCTTCGTGTTTACTGTTGAAAAATTCGGCTACAAGACTAAAGAAAGAGTCCTGCAGCCTAAGAAGGTTTATCCCATAGACCTAGGGTTCTACCGACTTATACCTCGTTTTATCATTGAGTATGGAAGACTCATGGAAAGTCTTGTTGCAATAGAGCTTTTCAAAAAATCTTTTCAGGAAGGGTTTGAGCTCTTTTATTGGAAAGATTATCAAGGTAGAGAAGTAGATTTCATCATTAAAGAGGGATTAGACATTAGACAACTCATCCAAGTAACCTATGCTTCTGAAAGGAACGGTGTTGAAGAAAGAGAGATAAAAGCGCTTGTGAAGGCTTCGGAAGATTTGAAATGTAATGACCTTTTAGTCATAACGTGGGACTATAAAGGTGAAGAAACATTAGGACGTAAAAAGATAAGATTCATCCCTCTTTACGAGTGGCTGCTTCAATATTCTGAGAATCAAGATCGTTTAACTTAAGCCTCATATTCTTCTAAAAACTTTATCATAGTGAATGCATCGCTCCCGTCAGGATAGTAATTTTTAGTTAATTTAAAGATTTCATATCCTAAAGACTCATAAAATTTTATTGCAACATCATTTTTAACACTTACTTCTAAACGGGTAAATTTAATACCATCATTTTTGAATCTGGACTCCAGCTCGAGCATGAGCCTTCTTCCAATACCTCTACACCTGAAATCGGGAGCTACTGCAATCGACACTATTTCTCCAAACTTCTCCCTGAATATTCGGCCGCAAACATAACCAATAACTCTCCCTCTGCTTTTCGATAATAGAAAATACTTTCCATAATCTTTCAGAAGCGTTTTAAAAACTTCTATGGAGTAAGGATACTTTGGAAATGAAGACTTTTCAATATCCATAATTGCTTCTAAATCCTTTTCTGTAGCCTCTTCGATAACAATATGGTTTTCTTCAGCCATCTTTCTCAGATATTATTTGAAACTCTAAAAGAAGTTTGCTCACAATATCTAGAACATACTTAGCATCAGACAATGCTTTCTCAGCATCGCTTCTGTCAAAAATATCGCTGGGAGCTTTACCTAAAGTCTCAATACCATAAAGACTTGGAGCTCGTTTGTCCGCTAGGTCTCTGGAAACATCGCCGAGTTTTTCAACTTCTCTCTTAAACCATTCTGGAAACCTTTCTCTAACCGCTCTTAGAATTCTACTCATATCATGTTCCTTCGGATATTCTACGGCAACAGCTCTTAGAGCCGCCTTAAGAGAAAGCTCGACGCATTCTTGACTATATCTAACCACATCAGGATAGGATTCTTCAGAATATGCTAGCTCAGCACTTTTAATCCTAATCCTTGCTCTCTTAAAATAATCTTCAGCGAGTTTCGCCAACTTCATAATTCTACTCCCCTGGAAACCCTTGGGCTTAGAATCCAATACCAGCTTCCATCCGGTTCTTCAAATCTTTTAGCACCCATTTCCTCAAGCTTTTCCCTGACTTCTTCAAGCTTCTCAGTCATCAGATTGTTCCTATCATAAATAATTACACAATCCTTGGTGAGATCTAAGTATAGAGGATGTGTTACACTAGCTTCTTTAACGTCTATCAATAATATGTCGAGCTCCGAATATACGTCGTTTTTCTTCCAGTTATGGATTATGATTTCATCCAAAGCTTTAGAGGAGACTATTCCACGAATAATGCTTGTTCTATCACTATACTTGTCGGGAAGATCTCTTGCTACGACTAATAGGTCTATATCGCTCTCGGGCCTAACCCTCCCCGTAGACAATGAGCCGAATAAGACTATTGATTCAAGCTTCGAACCCAATACTTCGAAAATTTTAACAACAGTAATCTCTAAAACAGGCAATCTAATCCTATCCTTAACCTTGTCTCTCCAAACAAATCCTGAATATTCCATTAACGCTATGAGAGGATGCACAATTCTGTAGGTGCTTCTCTCAACCCTGTCTACCCAACCATAAGAATACATCCTGTGTAGGAATAGAGATGCTTTATCCGA
>JAVZMD010000079.1:0-7343 GCA_038883435.1 Thermoproteota archaeon | reverse complement strand
GAGGGATGATCCTGCGAGATACGGGATTGGAAAGGATAGGAAACAGGATATTGAAGAGTATCTTTCAAGACAGGAGAAGAATCTTTGCGACTACATTAGAGGAGCCTTCTCCAACTTCCTATACTACGATACTCAAGGAGTGAAAGTGATTCAAGTAAAGGATGGAAGCGGGTATGCTTCCGGTGCAGACGGCTACAATATGCTTAGACACCTGCTTGTGAACGTGCTTGGCAGGGTTAAGGATGAGCCGCTCGACCCCGAATACGTATACTCATACGTGTGGCCGGCTGGAGCGGAGCAGGTGAATATTAGAGCCCTGTTCGAACAGTTCTATAGGAGGCCTGGAGTAATAATCCCGTCAACGAAAGATAAATTCTTAGAGACAGTAAAAAAGGGTGTTGAAAACGGAATATGGATCTTAAAGCGTAAGGATGAAGTCTATTCTAAGAATAAACTGCCCAAATCAATCTCAGTAGACGAGTACACTGAACTTTTGACAGGAGAGAGGGCTAGAAGAATACTTGAAGAAGTAAGTGAAAAGCCTACTGGAGGGCTTAAAGAAGGCATACAGGAACCGGGCAAAGCTCCAGGGGAAAAGTTCAAGCCACCAACTTTAATAGAGCTTTCAGAATCTCCCGTTCACACTTTAGCAGGCGATTTGGAGAAAAGAGCTACCCGCGATCGTTTCGCGAAGATTCACAGGATAACTCTCAAAATCTCCTCTCAGGATGCCAGCCAGCTTCTCGAAGTGAAGAATCTCATGACTCGTCTAGGCCCTGAGAAGAATTGCAGCATAAGGTTGATTGGAACCATAACTAGATCTAAAGCCCCTAATTACACGGTTTCCTTCGACATGAGCAAGGATGATGCGCAGAAGGATGAGGGTAAAAGCATCCTAGATAACTTCTGGAAGCTTAAGGGGATTGATTCTCTGCAGGTCACGCTTGAATTATCTTGGAGTGAGCCGGTTAAGCCGGAGGAGGCTGCAGTGGTGCTTAGAACTATGGGTAAAGAGATAGTAGCGAGCCTAGAGGCAAGCGTGGGTGCATAAAATGGTTTACAAATACGTGTTAAAATACTCTAAGGGAAAACAAGAGAAAGTATGGGTGGAAGCCTGGCCCAGGTCAAGAAACCTAGCTCTCAATAATGAACTTAGGCGTCCAAGCTTCATCATCGGGTCTTTAACCGGTGGACGCGTGTTAATAGTTCGGCCACACTTAAGGGAGCTGGCTGACAAATACGGTTTTAAAAAGACGCGTGTAGGCTTCAAAATAGAGTTCCCCAGCGATAGCACGGGAGCCATAGTGGATGCTTATAGAATAGGTTTGATGATAGCAGCTATTTCCCATGCTGAAACTGAAGAAGTTGCAGAACAAGCTATGCACTATGTGCTGTCCTGCACTCCTGAAGAAGTCTGGTTTTGGACAAGCAAGTTTTTAGGCGTTGTCTGCAATAACGTGGAAAAATCAAAGGTGATTGACGCGCTCTGCATTATCGGGGGAGCATCACTACGCTGAAACCGAGTAGTTGGAGAATTGGAGCAGTTTATCTATGGATTATTACGGGTTAAAGAGGAGTTAAATAACCCTCTTAACAATTATGAGAAAACATTATTCTACGAAACATGCTCCAGAATCTTGAGGAGCATTATCGAACCGGTTTGACAAACAATAGGTTCGATTATAGAAAACCTATTCATAATAACGTGCTAAAAATCCGACATAATAAACGATAAATAAGGCTCCATGTTCAGTTAATTATAACTCTGGAAACTTAATTTTTTATATTTAAGGTAACAGTAAATACGCATCATGAACACATGGATAGTAAGCGGTTCTCCTCTTAATCTGAAGACTTCCCTTGAGAAGGTCAAGTGGGGTGTTAAGGTTTAGGGTAGGAGTCTAGCGGATAGGCGGTGTTTCTTTTCTGTTGCAATATGGTGGAACTGCCTAAGGTTTTTAAGGCTGGATCATGCTAAGTTCTTCTCGGGATTCTTGAGGAGCGAAGAGTATTGCAATCCTGGGGTTGCCGGGGCCTTTGGGAGACGGGGCTGGCGAATGCTGGTGGTCTTTTTTGTTGAGGTGGGTTGAATGAAAGAGGTCTTGGTTTTATGTACTGGTCTTACGGGTTATTATTGGGAAAGCAGTAATGTGGTGCGTTATCTCAGAAAATCTCTGAGGCCTGTTCAGCATTTAAAGAACGCTCTGCCGATACCGGGGATAGGAGTATACATTAAGCATAGGGGTGGTGATTTCAGCTCTAGGCCTCCCTGCTTCCTTATTGTAAGGGGTATGAGTGAGAATGATAAGGGGGAGGCTCAATTCAATATTAGTTTCATCTCGAAAATGGAGGGTGTTACGAGCTCAAGGCTTCTGGATGAAATAGGCTTCCAAAACCTGTTTTTCAGCATTCCTCGGGAAAAGGCATTGGGGGTTTTAAGCAGGCTTGGAGTAAAAATACCTTTGGAGTGGAGGAGGTTGCTGGAAGAGGCTTCTCTAACGTGGCGGGACTGGGTGGGGAAGCGTTTCCACGAGATTCTGGAGCCTGCTTCCAACCAGGATTATGAGGACCGGGTTGCGGAGGTTTTCAGGGCTTTAGGCTTTGAGGTGGAGCAGGTTGGGTATAGGAGGAGTGTGAGTATCCTGATGGAATCATATATTCGAAGGACTTCGCCATCGTGTACGACTGTAAGAACAGGGCTAACTATTTTCTGGACGCGAAGGATAAGAGGGCGATGGCTAACTATGTTCAGCAGGCTAAGAGGAGGATTGAGGAGCAGAGGGGAATCAGCAAGGTGTATTTCGCTTTCATAGCTCCCTCTTACAGTAGGGTTGAGAATCTGAGCGATATCGAGAAGGAAACATCTACGAAGGGAGCCTTATTCACGTCTGAAGCCCTGCTCTACCTGCTCTTCAAAAAACTGTCCATGGGCAGGTTGTTCCTATTGGCTGATTTTGAAAGACTGGTTTCAAGCCGGATTGTTACCAATGAGGTTATAGAAAGAGTTTACGGGGAAGCGGGCTGAATACTGTTCGCAAGTTAATAGTATAACTGTTTAAGAGCAAGAGGGATATATTGTTGCGGAGAAGCTTCTGGACAGGATTGGAGACTCGAGTAGCGTCTTTTACTTATTTCTTCCCAGTGGTATACGGCCTCTGTGCACAAGATGGGGGGATATTAGTAAGGAAGAGGTGAAGAGCCAATAGACCCTGACTCGAGTCTGTTGATGAAACATGATTCCTCCTTAGCAAGAGCTATAAGACACGTTCAACTATATTAAAGACCAGATGGTGAAAAAGGATACAGATTGTTGCTCTTTGAACTTTTTATGGCCATAGGTTTATAAGGAGAATCGGTCTTCAAAATAGCGGAGGGAGTTGGCTGAGGTAACTGTAGCGAAGGTTAAGGAATTGTTCGACCCTGAGGATGAGTTAGTCTTCATAAGAGTTGGCGATGTTTACATAGTGGAGAAGCTTGACTATGTTCGTATCTTAGAGAGGATGAGCGTGAAGTTTAAGGATCTGTCTGAGGAGGAAAAAGAGAAAATTGCCCTGGAGGCTAAAAAGTGGGCGAGGATAAAATAGTTTTAGACACTTCTGTACTGATAGCTGGAATCATCGGGAGCAAAGCATCGAAGAGTATTACCAAAGGAGAAATTTAGGCTTTGCAGAGATCCAGCTGATGACGAATTTCTCAACGTCGCCTATGAGGCTAAGGCAAATTGCATTATCACATTGGATAAGGATCTGCTCAACTTAGGGAATGAGGCTAAGAAGCTAAAGCTTAAGGAGCATGTGATTAAAATACTCAGGCCCGAGGAATTTTTGAAGGAATTAAACAAACAGGCTTAACGAGGGCGTTCGAATAAGCCTAGTTTCTTCTAAAGTGCTTTTAAGACGCTTCCTTTGTAATACAATTAACGATAAGGTGAATATGGATATTGGCTGAAAAATATAGCTTATTATGTCTCCTCAAAACTGCCAGGCTCAACTGGACTCGGGGGCTTTATGAAAAACTTGTCGTTAGGCCTGTGCAGGTTTTTAACGATCTTTCCCTTCCCCTCCTTGATTTTCTCGGAACTGTGAAGCGCCACCCCGACTGCTATCGCGATATACTCTTCGGAAACAATAGCCACAGGGTCTCCTTCGTTAAAGCTGCTGTGCTTGACTACTCCTGGGATCATCACATCAGCACCCTTAACCACATGTTCGACAGCGCCCCTGTCCACGACTACAACAGGGCAAACGGTTATTCTCCCAAGCCCTTGAAGGTGGGGAATGATTTTTCCATCTCCAAAGATTATTAGTGTCGGAATATTATCAAGGATAAGTATGTTGGCGTTTTCTGATTCGATGATTTCGGCAAGGTTGAATTTATCTTGCTTGAATGAAATCTTCTGAAGCTTCGCATTATCAATTAGCTTAATAACATCTTTCTTCCTTATTTGCCTTCTGTGCAATCGTAATCCCTCGCATTTTTATTCAGTAGGTATTGAAAAAGTTATTCGCAGCTCAGCTTATATATTTCCTATAAGTTTAACTACGTTTGAACCGGGTTCAACACTTAGGCTTTTTGCAACAACCTCGCATTTTGCCCTTAAAACATAGCATATTGGTTTTCCAATGGTTTTCTCTAATCCGATTAAAGATTCGAAGTTTCCTTGTCCTTTACATATTACTATTTCCGTTCTTTTTAATTCATTCTTAAATTCTTCGGAAGCCCTGCCTATTACGATTCCTATTGTATCGTCGCCAGTTGTTATCAGCTTGTCGCAAGCTTCGTTCAGCCTAATATAATTAGCATCTTCGAGGGTAGCGTCATTAAGAATAGGCCCCTCCTTTACGACCATTGTAACTTCACATCCCCACTTCTCCCTTAAGCATTTTGCTACAAGCTTATCGAAAACTATTTCGCCAGCATTATCAGTTAAGTAGAGCACTTTTACCCCATTACCGATCCTCTTGCACAAATCGTCTACATCATCTATTGTAAGAGGCTCTTCTAAATAGCTTCTTATCTTAGAGAGGAAATCTTCAAAATTAAAACGATGCCCATGAACTTCGAAATCTATCATGTTGCCGATTATAGATGTTTTAAGGCTTAATCTCAAAGCCTCCGTTTTATCATCAGTCTTTTCAATCATGTTCCAAAGATCACGATAAACCGTTAGGGCAGCATCGTTAGAAAGCTTCTTCAAATCCCTAAACGGGTCTTTAACCCCAGTTAATTGCTGTACGATTTTGAAAACATGAGAGTGAAGAATGTTGGGGGAAGTATCCTCTTCTATGGCTTTTGAAAGCCAGTTTAAAACTTCAAAGAGGATCCTCTTAATTTCATCCGGGTCGTCGGTGGCTCTTGAAGCCATGTCGAAGGCTGCGTTAACGGTGCACGGTATGCATAGTAGGCCGGGTTTCATGGGGGGATGCAAAAAAACCTTGCCTAATAAACCTATTTGAAAATCAGACGCATGATAATTAGAAAAATAATGTAAAAGTAGATTGGGGATTTACTGATGCTAAGCTTAGGAAGATTTATTTTTATGCCTTTTTTCAAAAACCTAAAAGGATTGAGAGTAATAGTCATGGCCGGGGGCTTCGCTAAACGCCTTGGGCACCTTGGAGTAAACATGGCGAAGCCCCTTGTCAAAGTCTGCAATAGGCCAATCATAGACTATGCTATGGAGAAGATAATGGTGTTGGATCCGAGTGAAATAATCGTAACCATAAACAGGAAGTTCGAGGAGGATTTCAGAGAATGGCTTGAATCCAGAAACTATGCTAATACGAGGCTCCATGTTGAGAGCAGTACTCGCGAAGAGGAAAAACCTGGGGCAGTGCTCTCGCTTGCAATGCTTCTCGACAGGATGGTTGAAGACGAGTATTTAATAGTTGCCGGAGACAATCTTTTTTCTTTAAACCTGGGGGATTTTGTAAGCTTTTATCGTAAAAAGAAGGCTCCAACCATCGCCCTGTACGACGTTGGCGACAAGGAGCTGGTTAAAATGTATTCTTGCATAAGGCTCTCAGATGATCTAAGAGTAGTGGATTTTACTGAAAAACCTTCCAATCCCAGCTCGACCCTCATATCAACAGCTATCTACATGTTTCCATGGCGCTCCCTCATCAGGATAAAAGAGTACTTGGAGAAAGGGGGTAATAGAGATGCTCCAGGACACTTCATATCATGGCTATGTAGGAATGAGCCTGTTTACGGCTATGTTTTTCAAGGATACTGGTTCGATGTAGGAACGCCAAAGACTTATGAAGAAGCCTGTGAATTCATGAAGAACCTTATGAAGCAGTAAAAATTCTCTTTAAAGATTTAATAAATCTACGTTAGGATAATCGTGTAATGCCGTCTAAATATGAGGAGCTTGGTGTAGATGTTAGTAAGAAGGGAGTAGAGTTTTTGAAGAAGATTACCGACGACCTGTTTCCTGAAGCATTCTGCTCCATAGTAAAGGATCCCTTGAACCCTGAATGGGGTATAATACTGCATACTGATGGAGCCGGTACAAAACCCGTAGTGTCCTACCTTTATTACAGAGAGACTAGTGATAAAAGATTTTTCGAAACCTTGGTTGAAGACATTGTTGCAATGAATGTCGACGATGCTGCATGCGTGGGGGGTTTACCCCTTGCATTTTCAGACTACGTTGCAATCAACCCCTTCAAGCTTCCAAAACAGGATCTTCTCAACAGTCTAGCTAAAGGCTTCTCGAAAACCTTCTCAAAACTCAGAGATTACGGAATCAATATTCTTTTCAGTGGCGGTGAAACTGCTGACCTTTCTGACATAGTCAGGACCTTTGACATATCTGGAACAGTATTAGCCAGGGTTGAACTCTCCAGGGTAATAACTGGTAGAAATATTTCACCAGGAGACATTATAATCGGCTTGAGAAGTGGAGGTAAAGCTAGATATGAGGAAAGAGAGAATAGTGGAATAATGTGTAATGGGATTACACTTGCAAGACATTGCTTATTATCCAATGAATACCTAAAAAAATATCCAGAGATATCCTCTGAGGAGACTAAAGGATACTATGGCCGTTTTAAAATAGACTCTTTCGTTGACGAGTTAAATATGACTATTGGAGAGGCCATACTATCACCAACTAGAATTTACCTGCCCATCATAATAGAAATACTCAGAGAGATGAGAGTCAAAGCTATAGTTCACAATACGGGTGGAGGATTAACAAAATGCCTGAAATTAGGAAGAAACATAAAGTACGTCAAGGATAGTCTTCCAGAACCAGATCCAATATTTAAATTAATACAGAATGAGAGTGGAGAGGACTGGAGAAATATGTACCAGAATTTCAACATGGGAGTTGGTTT
>JAVZMD010000078.1:0-7504 GCA_038883435.1 Thermoproteota archaeon | reverse complement strand
CTTTAATCTTTTCATCATCTCTCCTTTTTCTAAATTGTAGAAGTTTGCTTGATGCTTATCTCCGTGAAGTGCCACTTCCCCATTTTCCGCAAGCCTCTTAAAAATCCTTTTATCCAGTTTATACTCCTCTGTTAGTAGAAACCATGTGGATTCAACCTCGCATCTCTCTTCCACTTCTTTAAGCCTTAAACTTCTTTCTAAACCCTTCTCACTATCTACATCGTGTGTTATTATGCATATACTCCTGTCTTCTTCGGTGTTAATGTTATAGCCTATTGCTTCTAGGAATTTTTGTCTAATTTCTTCTAGTTTTAATTTACTTACGTAATTTAGGTTCGTTGTTTGTGTTTTCAAATTCAGTATTTTGTCTCTAATTGTTGTTGGTATTATTTTATATGATATCGGACTTTTACTCATAATCCTATAGAGTGTTGATGGTTTTCTACTTAGTTTTTCTGACAATTCTTTTGCGAATTCCCAAATTAGTGCTAGGGCTTCATCGCTTAGTTCAACGTTTTCAATTAATGTATTATTTTTTGGATCCTTTATTTTTATTGGCATAAGAAGCGACTCCAGTATGTCTTTTGCTTTGAACCCGTAAATTTCCTCATTAACTATCTCTTTCCCCCTCATTTTCTAGCTCCAAATTTTAGGAGGATTAATGGCATCACTATATGTATCCAGTCTCTGTATGGCACTATTTTTGAATATCCTCCTCTATGCCTGAACATGTATTTTTTAGTTACTGGCACCTCTTTGAATTTATATCCTAATATTATTGCTTTATAGTGTATGTAGTATTCTAGCGCGTAATGGTTTAGCCATTCTTGGTTTAAATTTATTCTTTTGTCTTTCACCATGCTTATCTTATATGCTCTGAATCCGTTTGTCACATCTGTGCATCTAACTCCAGTAAAAAGAGTCCAAATGTACGGCCAGAGCCTTATGAAGATTCCCCTTAAGATCGGTGTCTTCTCACACCTTCCTCCTGGAAGAAATCTTGAACCTTGTACGTAATCGTATCCTTCTTCTATCGCCTTCAGCAGTCTCGGTATTTCTTCCGGATTATCTTTTCCATTTCCAGTCATGATCACTACGATATCGTAGCCCTTTTTTAATGCATAGTTTAAACCCTCTCTTATAGCGTATCCTACGCCCATCCTTCTACCGTTTCTTATAACAGTTGTAGGAGGGATAGCTAGTTTGGATCCTAAGGCTATTGCTTTTTCAATGTCGACTGTAGGCTCATCAACTACTAAAACAATTTCATTAACATATGGTTTATTGAACATGACTAACAATTGGCCTATCGTATGCTCCTTCCAAACTGGTATAATGCATGCAACGCGTAAGTTGCAGTGAAATTTTTCATCCATGATTAATGCTTTGTAAAGATTTTCATTAACTTATGGCCAAGGCCACTCAGCTTCTTCGCCTTTAAGATCGCTTGGAGCTTCTTCTAGAAAACGTTTTACCTTAAATTTAAAATGGTCATCTAAAACGTAACCCACTATTCTAGCTGGTGAACCTACAGCTATAGCATAATCTTCTATATCTTTTGTGACTATGCTTCCCGCCCCTATCAAGGCATATTTCCCTATTGTTATACCTGGCAATATGATACATCCCGCTCCTATACTCGCACCTCTTTTCACTAGGGTTTTTACAAGTCTCCACTTTCCTCTTTCTCGTGGATATTTATCATTTGTAAAAATAACCTTTGGACCTATATATACGTCGTCTTCTATCCTTACTCCTTCTGGTATAAATGTAAATGCCCTGATTTTAACGTTATCTCCTATTTCGACACCTTCTTCGATGTAAACGTAAGCATCTATTTTACAGTTCCTCCCTATTTTACACTTATATAAGTTTACTTGGTCATATATTCTCGTACCCTCTCCTACAGTAATGTCTTTAATTATCGAATATTTCGACTTTCTCATGGTGGCATCACAACATTTATGCTTTGATTTTTCTTAAGGCTCTCTTTTATCCTCTCAATAACGTAGATCGTCATCGCACCTATTAACGGGCTACTTACTGGAGGCTCTCCAGTAATTATTCTATTAATAAAATGAGCTAAAAGAGTCTCGATCGGATTATTCGCATTTGTCGGACATTCAACAGAATCGCTCTTTGCTTTATATAATCGTACATTTTGAGTTAGAGCATTTATATATAATGATGATTTTTCACCTATAAGTTCTATTTCTCTGATTTTTGGCCCATGCTGTATCCAGCTGAGAGATACGTTTGCCACTTGACCTTCTGGTAGCTCCATTAGTATAAATGCTGAGTCCTCAAAATCCTCCCTTCTCTTGAAACTTCTTGCTCTAGAGTACACCCTTGAGGGCCACTCTTCTAGAAGATGGTTTATAATGTCTATTGGATGGGGAGCTAGGTCGAAGATTATATCCCTATATGGAAGCTTTTCCATGTATGTTATCCATTTCAAATTTATGTAGTATAGCTCCCCCAGAACATCTTCTTCCAACATTTTCTTTGCAAGATTTACGGCATTGTTAAATCTAAATATGTGGTCAACCAGTAATACTATGCCTGCTTTCTCAGATTCCCTAGCAAGCTTAAATGCGGATCTACTGGATAATGTCATAGGCTTTTCCAATAGTACGTGCTTTCTTTTTTCAATTGCCCTACTAGCGAACTCGTAATGAAATTCATTTGGCGCCGATATATGAACTGCATCAACTTTACTATTATTTAAAACATCTAAATAGTTTTTATAGAGAAGCTTGCCTGGTATACCATATTTTTCCTTTATGTACTTCAATCTATCAACATCTATGTCTACTATAGCTGAAAGTTTAATCTTTGGATTTTTTGAAGAAAAACGCAGATATTCCCCTATTAATTTCTCTCCCCAATATCCGGCACCTATAATGCCAACTCTTACTTGCCTATTCACCATTTTGCATCACTTTAAATACAATTTTTTTATCAAAGAACTCATGGATCTTCTCAGATATGTATAGAATTTCCTCATCTTTTAGAAATGGATGCATTGGTATGCTCAAACATGTTCTACTAGCTTCTTCACTTTCAGGATAAACGCTTTCACTATAACTGTAGAGCCTTTTGTAAATCGGCTGCAAGTGTATGGGTATTGGATAATGTATTCCGCATTCTATTCCATTTTCTTCAAGCCACTCCTTAAGCCTATCCCTATACTTTGTCCTTATGACATATAGGTGGAAGACAGGCTTAATAGTTGAAGTCTCAGATGGAGGGAGTTCCAATTCTTCAATATCTGACAGAATCTTTTGATAAATCTTAGCGAACTTCCTCCTAGCCTCATTCCATTTATCCAAGTATCTGAGATGTACCCTACCAACAGCGGCATTTATATTGTTAAGTCTCGCCGTATATCCAATTATATCATGCACATACTTAGACGTTCTACCGCAATCCCTAAGCTTCATAACAATCTTAGCTATAGATTCATCATTCGTCAGCACCGCACCGCCATCGCCACATACTGTCATATTTTTAGACGGATAGAAACTTAAACAACCGGTATCACCTAAACCCCCAACCTTCCTATTTTTGTAAACTGCTCCATGTGCTTGACAAGCATCTTCAACAACTTTCAAATTGTTTCTGCTAGCAATTTCATTGATCTCATCCATGTCCGCAGGATAACCGTAGAGGTGTACAGGAAGAATTGCCCTCGCGCCTGAATCCATCTTCTTAACTATTTCTCCAGGATCTATGTTAAATGTCTCCCTTTTAATATCCGCGAAAATAGGTTGTCCCCCTGCTTGAACCACAGAGTTTGCAGTCGCAATAAATGAGAAAGGCGTTGTTATAACTTTATCGCCGTTCTTTAAACCTATAGCTATTAGTGCAAATTGTAATGCATGAGTCCCAGAACTAGTCGTCACCGCGTACTCAACTTCAAAATATCGAGCAAGTTCCTCTTCAAACTTGAAGACGCTTTCTCCAAGCACAAATCTCTCATTTTCCAACGCATAGAGAATAGCATTTTTTACTTCTTCATTAATGAAGGGTTTCATTAAAGGTATTTTCATAAAACTCTCCTCCCTTTTGCTCTAAGGGAAACTAGCGTATGACGTAATTACTTGATGACTTAATTTTCTTAAATATATTAAACCATATGATGCGAACTTAAATTTTATCATTAAGTATCCTCGAAAAATCTTGCTAGAGTTAAGGAACACTTATCATTAGACTTACTCTTAACTCTAGCAAGAAGCCTATACATACTTTCACTAAGATCAGGTAGAAGTGGTTTTCCATACCTATCAAAGGCTACAAGCAAATTAAATACCGATGAGTCTTCAGAGTACAGGCTCCTGATCACCCTGAAACCGTGCTTCTTGAGGAGCCCCTCTACCTCCTTCTTAGTGTATTCATGAACGTGAGTAGCGTACTGAGGTTGTATCCCCAGGAGGAGTCTAAGTCTCCTAAACAGCGACGCTATGTTCGGGGTCGTCAGTATGAGTTTCCCTCCCAACTTTAAGGTCCTGTTGATCTCGCTCATTGCATGGCTAACGTAGTAGGGGTTTAAATGCTCTAGAACCTCTGTGAAGACAGCGCAATCCACACTGTTATCGGCTAAGTCCAGCTTGTCCCTTTCCAAGTCGGCTTTAATCACCTTCACGCCGTATGCGGAGGCCATAGTGGAGTACTCTTCTGGGTAATAGTCTACAGCGACAACGTTATATCCCATGCGGACTAGTGCACAGCTAACTATGAACGGGGATGCGCCCAGGTCCACGACCCTGGAGCCTGGGGGGCAGAACCTGAGAACTAGCTCCAGGGTGTAGAGCCTCCTACCAAACTCGAGATAGAAGGTGTGAAGGATCCTGTTATCGTTCAGGGACTTTATCAGATACTCTAAGCTTAAAAGAGCATCAATCGTCTTAAACTCTATAGCGTTCAAACGAGGCTTACCCATTCGTCTCTACTATCTCTTCGATTAGCCTCAGGTACTCCTTTGCTACCTCCAAGTGGTCGAACCTCTTGACATACGCCATAGCGTTTCTGTGGATACGAGTCCACAGTTCCTCATCTCTCAGGAGTCTCTCAAGAGAGTTGGCGTAGTCTACGGGGTTTAGGGTTTCCACTCTAAGGCCTGTGTACCCGTGTATGACAACGTCGCTGGGAACTGCATAGGAGACCACAGGTGGTGTGCCGCACACCATAGCCTCAAGGCAAGCGTAGGGGAAAGCCTCTCCAGACGACGGCAGTATTAGCGCCTTTGCGGTACAAAGCGCTCTGTTCTTCTCTTCCTCGCTAACGCCAGGTAGTAGCTTAACGAACCCTTTCGGCGCAGCCTCCCTCTCAAGGTACTTTGACCTCCCGCCGATTATAGCTAGCTCTACATTGTAGCCCCACTCTCTGAGCAGCTCGACAGCTCTGACGCTAACTAGCGGATTCTTGGTGGGCCTGGTACCGATGTGAACTATCAACTCCGCCCTCCTCGAGGGTTCCAGGGGCTTAAAGTTCTTCAGCTTCAGCGGTAGCGGAATGATCTTGTCGCACTTCGCTATCCCCTTGTACTCCCTACAACTCTCCCTGGAAACGCAAACGACGCGGTTATAGGTCCCATAGAGTAGCTTGAGAACAGTGCGCTGAAGCCTCGATACACCGATGAGAGGTTCGTGAGCTACCGCTATTTTCGGCTTAAACCTTATAGGGAAAACTCCATTGACTATAACGACATCCGCGTTGAGCTTCTTAAGCATCTTGTTGCCCTTCGTGAGCCAGTCGAAGAGCATCGTAATCCACTTATCTCTGTCCTCAAGGCCCCGTAGGGTAGCTACCTCAACTTCAACGTCTAGCCCATGCACTGTCTTGAACCACCTGTTGAGCTCCTCTTTAACGTCTTTATAACACCAACTTAAGATGAAGACTTCATGTCCAAGCAACTTGAATGCCTCAGCTAGGTTAGCAATAAACCTATTAACTCCATCAAGGTGAGTAATGAACTCCCTCCTGATCAGCCCTATTCTCAATAAAGACCTACCTCAAGGTATAGAGATACTTTTTATTCTCCAGAAAACGATTACACTCTAAGAGCTAGGTGGGTGTTGTCTGTACCGATGTTAAGGCTTCCAATCCGGCGGTTGGCGGAAGTCCCGCCTATGCAATAACGTGCCAGCCGTCAGAAACAAGCTTATCGATTAGATAACTGCCAATAAAGATGGTATCACATGTTACAAGAGCTTTCTTCAAGACAGGCACGCTTATGAACTGTATAAGCTTTTAATGTAGAGGTCTACTACTTGGTTCCAGCTTGGAACTTTAGACTTAGGCTGCTTTCTGGCCTCTTCTAGGAACGTAGCTATCTCCTTAGCTATCTCTTCGTCGCTTTTACTTAGTTTCGTTATTAGTGTTCTGGTTCTTTCTTTGAAGTTTAGGCCCCAAGGCTCAACAACTACGACTGGAACTCCGAGAGCGTTTGCCTCGTTAACTGTTTGTCCGAACGCTTCTTTTTCAGATAGTAGCCCGAATAAAGTTGCTTTTGACAGATAGTGGATGTATTCTTTGTAGGGCTGTGGAGGATTCAACTCATATTCTACCTTTAGCCTATTAAAAAAGCTTAGCAGTTTGCGCTTGAAGGGTCCATCCCCAAATATCTTCAGTTTCAGATCCAACCCTGTCTCGTTAAGTATCTTCACGATTTTTACAAGTCTATGAATATTCTTATATTTTTCAATGCGCCCGCTATACATTATATAATCTGAGGGGTTCCAAGATATATTCGATAACCATTCTTCGACGCCATGCTCAATTGTCAAAGGCTTTACGCAAAAGTTTCTAGTGACATATAATGCCTCCACGTTGGAGACTGTATGAACAACATCAACATATCGAAGAGCACTCTTAACAAATCTCCTCCAACCTTTCCACAAAAGTCTCCTAAACAATGTATGTCCTGTACCATGGTAATGCGGGGTTAAAACCTTCTGCACTCTAGAACCCCTTAACACGCTTAAAGAATACATCGTAAACACACTATGAACACTATGAAAGTGAACTACATCATAATCCTTTACAGATCCAAGAAGCCATCTTTTCAAGCTACTCCTCATCCTCGGAATGTGATAAGCATCTCCAGGGCTCCAAACGGGCCACCGTACAACAGAAACCCCGTTAACAACCTCCTCTCTAGGCTTACCTATACCCGGTTCACCACAGAATACGTTAACCTCATGACCTTTCCTAGCAAGCCTCTCAGCTACAGATTTGACAACATATTCGACTCCACCCATATAGGGGTAGTAATGTGAGACTATGAAGAGAAGTTTCATATCTTACGCATCACTAATTTGCTCATTATTTCTTTAAAGCGCTCTGCACTTTTATTCCATGTCCTCCTTTCTATGTACCTCCTTATCTCCCGATAATCTTTTTCCACGTTTATTTTTCTTACGGCATTCCTCATCGCAGTTATATAATCTCCTTCGCTCCACGCTACATCGATTAGATTCTTATAGGCGAGTGCTTCAGGTAT
>JAVZMD010000077.1:0-7542 GCA_038883435.1 Thermoproteota archaeon | reverse complement strand
CTCGACACGAGGATATGTTCCAGTACCTAAAATTATCCATTCAGAATCGAATAGGTCGATACTAAACCAACATGCTCCTCTTTCCTTTATAACTTCTTCTTTATTATAGCGTTTAAATAGGTATTCTCTCAACCCTTCTAGGAAATCGATTTCAAATTCTTCATTTTTGTTCAATCTTCTGAAACCTCTTTAATCTTCTCTATGCTTAGCAAACCGTTTTCTAAATCAACCTTAGCTACAACTATTATATAAGCTTCTACGTCATTCCTGACTTCTTCTCCTAGAGTTAGGCCGTAATTCTTAATTAACCTGATGTACCCTGATTTTTTATCTCTTTGATTTCCTTTAAACTGCTTCCATGCCGTTTCATACTGTTCTCCTAACTTCTTTATGCTGGCTTTAACTTCAACAACTATAAGTTTTTCATCTTCGCTTTCAAAAACTACATCAACTTTACCCAGCAATTCTCTTCTATTACTGTACTTACGAATTATTTCAACTTCTCTAAATATGCTATTAAGATCAGTTTTTATTTTCCTTCCGGCTATTTCCCCTCTTTGCCTCACCATTTCAATTATCAGATTCCTTATTTTATTACCGTATTTTGCACGCTCATTGTTTTCTATCCATTTTCTAATTTGATCTATTTCCTCTCTACTTAAGAGTCTTGTTTTTATTCTATCCCGTTGCTCAAATAATTCTCTATCAGAAGTAACTGCGTCATTAAGGATTACATAATGATCAAAATACCGTCCTTTGAAATCATGATATCTTATTACTATCTGATTTAGAGTTTCACATAATCTAATGGAGTGTATGGTTCCGCTTGTTCTTCTGAATCTTATGGTTGCTTTCTTCTCGTCTCCCTTGACGGCTACAGCGAGGATGTGTTTTTCCCCATTGCCGTTGAACTCCAAATCTATTTCCAGAGAATTGTTTCCCTCGCTCCACTCGAACCTCGCAACCCTGACAGGTATGGAGATAGCATCCATGATGCTCAGCATACCCATGTCCTCCGATTCCAACTCCAGTTTAAGACCGAAGGGCAGGTTCTCAACAGCCTTCTCTATGAACTCCCTTCTAGAAACTGGTCTAACCCATACCATTATCCTCTCCCCGGGCTTCAATTCGCCCACGTACTCCGGCATCATGAACTGGTACGAGCCCTTCCGCTCAGGGTTGAACTTCCTTATCACCTCATGATTGTTCACCCTTATGGCGATGAAACTACTATCCCCGACAAGGCTTCTCAACGTAGCTACATTATCCGTCTCAACCCTCCCAAAGTTAACGACCCTACGCTTCCCAACGCGAACAGTAAAGCTCTTCCAAGCACCTTCAAGATTGTTCTCATAAACATTGGATATTAACTTCTGAGAAACCATTTTACACCACCTCCCGAAGCCCGGAGCGGAAAGCCCTAGCTTACGCTGGAATCATTAGAATCCACGCATGGCCATGCCCAATTAAAGGCGGGCTTCAGCCATTACAATGCAGGCTAAGATGCTCACTCAAAAACTCCCTGTTTCACGCTTCTCCGTAGCTTCCAGTATATTGCTTACCTAAGGAGGGATTTAGACATAGCGATGGAACATGGATAGCACACGGATGAACCTCAGATTATGACATTCTTCACGGGATTCACTTCACCTGTGTTCTTACCCGGCTTGCCTTCTCAAGCTCCTTCAGCCTGCTTTTAACAAGCTCCACAGCCCTCTCCCTATCCCTGAGCACCTTCGGCGAGGCCTTGACCACGTGGACGATCGAGGCTCCCCTAGCCCTCCTCGGAAGCTCCCTGACCTCGACAAGCCCAAGCTCCTCAAGCTCATCCACAGCCTTAAGCGTCCTCTTGTAAGTTGCTCCTATCATCTCCTTAAGCTCCTTCTTCGAGAACTCACCGGGCTCAGGCTGGAGGAGGCTCATCAGTATCCTGCACTCAACCTCGTCAAGAGGCTCTATGGCTTCAGGAAGCTTAAACTCCTCAAAACCCTCTTCAACAACCTCCCCCTCCTTCTCGAAGCCCTCAGCCTCCTCAAGCCCTCTGCTTCTCCTCCAAGACAGCTCCGGAAATGTAAGGCCAGCCCTCCTCACGAAAACCAGGAGAAGCACCGCTCCGACAACCACTATCAGGACGGGGATCAAGGCTCCTCCCGGGAGGAACGTCGAGAACGCTGTGAAGGCCATGTAGATACCCATAGCAGGCAGGTAGACGAGCCAGACCACGATGAAGGAAACAGCGCTCCAATAAAGCTTCCCATAGAAAAGCAGGCCGAGGGAAACAGGCAGGGAGAGCACAAGCCCGAGGAGCACGATTGAAGCCATAAACTCATCAACCAGCCGTATGACACGGTAGGTCGCGTAAGGTATTAGCAGGAAGCCGAGGGAAACTACGGCGAGCAGCCTCACCAGATGCCCGAGTACACCCAAGCCTACTCTCTTGGAAAGGAGGCACTAAGGTAAAATGTTTTTCCCCTCCCAAACCGCTGTGCCGTCCGTGTTCCATCCGAATGTCATCCGGGTATCGTCGCCATGTCTATTAGTTGGAGAAAAATAAGTGACTTAGGGTTGGCAGGCTGGCAGGGCTTCAGGAGAATAGTCTACGAGAGGATTGAGGTCAGCAGCGTAAGGAGGCCTGTTGAACGCAAGGCTGAGGAGAGAGGAAGGAGCTTTAAAGTCCTTCGAATAGAGTTCGCCCTCGGCAGAAACATTTTCAGTGTTTCGGGAAGACTCGTCTCAGAGCTTCGCGTAAAGTCAACGGACTTGGAGAACAATGGTTCAGGAACCAAGATGCTTCGAGGCTTGTCTTCAACGGGCTTCGAAGGAATGTTCACCGTATCTTACGAGCCGTTCAACTATGAAGTAAGGTTCTCAATAGCTTCGGGAAGTTTAAAGGGGCTTAACACGATGGTTCCGAGGCTTAAAGCGTCGATACTAGCGGGCTATCCTCATGCTGAGCTTGAGTGGCTTAAACCCTCATCGGACACTGTCCTCTGGCCCTTAGGAGGCTTTCCCATTTCTAGGCATGGGAACACTCTAATCCTGCTCCGGGGTAAAAACGTTTCAGCAGCCTCATTCCTGTTAATGAAGCTGAAGGACAGCATGCTCAGCATTCTTGAAAACGGTTTCGAAAACTCTTTAAGATCCTCCGCAGAATCGGGTTGCTCACTGAGGTTCTGCGTCCCAGTCAAATCCTGCAGGGGGGTACTGCACGCTTTAGGCCTCTGGGCTAAGAGGAGAAGCCTTTCCACGCAATACTCCAAGGCTTACAGGAAGCTTAGAGAAAGCGGAATCTTCAACAGCAGGGGCGTACTAATAGGTTCAGACCTTAAGAGGTCCACTGAGCTTGAATTCCTCCGCTCACAATACGAGAGGCTTAACAGCCAGTCGGGGTGCTGGATGTGCTCCCCAATTATCGTGGTAATAGGGCCTCCGGCAAAAAACCCTAAGCAGGCTTACGCCGAGCAAAGGAGCCATGTTGAGGCTGTTAAAGCATCGTTCTCATCCTCTTACGGGGCTAGGCTTGAGGAAGCTGGGTGGCTGAGCCTCAGAGAAGTGGCGAGAAGCATGCTTACTAGGAGGATAATGAGTTCAAACAGGCTTCACCTGACCAGCGACGAGCTGTCTTTCTTCATAAGCCTTCCCAAGCCGATAACTCCAAGCTTTTCCTACATGCCTAAGAGAGTTGTAGAATTCGAAGCCTTTGATCCAACTGAGCTTCAAAAGAATGGGATACTCTTAGGATACTACGAGTCCATGGGGAGGAGGCTCGAGGTCAAGATAGGTGTTAAAGACCTTCCTCTCCACCTGGCTATCTTCGGCGTCCCCGGCTCAGGTAAAACAACCCTCGCCAAAGCTCTTCTCAAAAGATACGGGGAGCTCGGGGGGACTGTAATGGTTTTCGACAGGCATGGAGAGTATGTGGATGAGCTTAAGGATGCGATGGTGCTCAGCCCCGAGAACACTAGGATAAGCCTACTCCAGCATAACGGCGACCCTGCGGCGCATGCTAAGGCTCTGAGCGAGGTCTTCTCAATGGCTTGGCCCGACGAGTTCGGCCCCCTGGTTTCACACATTTTTAGAAAAATGTACTTGAAGTACCTTGGGGAGGATGACAACCCTAGCTTAACGGGCTTCGTAACATTTCTCGAGAGAAGCCTCGGCTCAGACGACTTCACGTTGCTCCGCTCCGGGAAGGCGAGGGACAAGCTTTTCTCGCTCGTCGGAAGGCTTAGCGAGCTAACTCAGGGCGAGATGGGCAGAATGTTCAACACATCCGGGGGAAACGAGACTAGGCTTGAAAAGCTTCTCTCCCGCACCATCGTCTTCAACCTGACCGGCTTGGACACCGATAGGGATGCCAACATATTCACTTGGCTTATGATGAAGCAGGTTTACGACCATAGGAGAATAAAGCCCAACACAGGCCTTCCCCACGTGATAGTCTGCGAGGAGGCCCATAATATTGCGCCAGCAAGGTTCGAGGGTCAGGAGACGATTGTTGAGAAGATGCTTAGGGAGATGAGGAAGTTCGGGGAATCCATTTGGCTGATAGACCAGAGGCCGCTCACAGTATCCAGGGACATACTGGGGCTCTGTGCCACAATAATCTGCCTGAGACTACAGTATGCGAGCGACGTGGGGAAGGTTGCGGACACCATGCATCTAAACCAGGAGCAGGCGTTAAAGCTACAGGAGCTCAAGCAGGGGGAAGCAATAGCATTGCTTCCAAGGATGAGCACGGCAATGCCGATTATAGTACAGATATAGTCCTTACTCTGGCCTAATATATAGGATGCATGATCCGGATGTTGTTATATTGTTATTTGCTTCTGGAAAGCTTGTTTGCACGGGTGCTGTTAATGAGAAGATGGTTTACGACGCTGTCGAAAAACTGATGGCGGAACTGATTCAGAAAGGCTTATTGATTAGATAGTTAGTATATGTTAGTTATGAAAACGGTGTTTTCTCAAATAGTTTCGCTTATTAAGTCGAAAACAATCCTAAAAATTACAAAATTAATTTTTATTTCCTTCTTGTATTTCGTTGCCATATTTATTTGTCTTGAATGTTCACATAGGATCATTGAATTATTCCGTAGCTCTACATTTGAACCACCGCGTCCAATTCCGTTATCGCTTGATATGAGACTAAAGAATATTACATTTGATGGTTCTGACTATATTGTTGATACTTTCTTAACTGTTAATGCTCCAGAAATTCTCGCCCGAGAGCTTAATCTAACGATGATTTATTATAACAGAGTCGGAGAAGAATGCCAACTTAATATCACTTTTGAGAAAAATTCAAGTACCTATGATAAAAGTCTTGGTTTAAAGCTTAAGACATTTGGAGATCCAAGCAATTTTCCTTTTGATAGGTATTATACAGATATGCTATTTAAACTCGTAAACTCATCTGAGACCATCTGGCCAACCCTCTCTGGAAAAGGACTTATAGACAAGAGATTGACATCTGAGTGGTTCATCTTCCTGTTTTTGAAGGTAGTAGATTAACATTATACTTAGTTAGAAACCCATGGAACGTATTGTTGGAATATTGCTTACCTTTTGTTCTTTTATCATTATCACCTGTAGTTTTAGTAATAAAAAAAGATGATTTAAACAGTCGTCTGATAGGCATGTTTACAATTGTTTTCTCTTCCCTTGCTATTGCCAAAACTGCTCCGGTTCCTTTTTCTCTTCGCTCGACTTTATTAAAGGAATATTGTTGCTAGATGTAATATTGCTAATCCTCTATATTATCTTCTCAACTAACTTAAAAGAAGAACCTCTAAGGAAAATTAACTGGCTCGTGACCATATCCTTTTCGCCATTTCCTCTATTCTTAATCCTTCATCTCCTTCAAGTTTTATTTGTACAAATTCCGCTTTCACCTGACGCTATAGGACAATGGCTATTCGCCTTTAAGTTCAGTATTGACTCTACTAATTCTCTCTTTAATCATCATGGCGATTAAAACGAAGTGCCAATGGATTATTTCTAAATATGGCTGGTTTATATTTACCTTTATAGGAGCTGTAGCTATTATGGTTCCTCTCTCATTCTTATTCTACTTGGAGGCGATGTCACCAATATCTATATCAACCTTGTTAGTTTATCTTTTTGCAATATTTTTTATTCATGCAAGCTTAAAATGGTGGAGAGAAAAAAGCCAGATTGTTACAGGATTTCTTTTTATCTTTATCGGCGGGGTCATATATTTCCTAACCTTCCTTCTTGGGGAAATTCTACCCACTTCATATAGTCCGAATATAACACTTTATCAACCAGAAAGACCTCCTGGATGGTATATAATACTTAGAATCAGCGCACTGGCACCTCTTGAAATTTTATATGTTTATCTTGTATTTACCCTGATCATTTTCATTATCGCTTTGCCGGCTGCGATAGTAGGATTTCTTGTATACAAGCTTAAAATCCTTTAAAAACCGAGTAGCTAAGATATATAGAATGGTTTACGACGCTGTGGAGAAGCTTATGGCCGAGCTGATACAGAAAGGTCTTTTAATCAGATATTTAAAAAGTTGATCAAGAATTGTATTTCAGAGGGATTAAGACAGCTCTCTTTCGACGTCTAAGGTCTAAAATAGACATGTTTCACATGTTTCTGGAAATTACGTCTTCTTTAGCTATAATTGTCGCATTTGTTCTTTTCGTTTTTAGGATAGTGTACCTCACCTTAGTTTTATTAATATTAGGCATCTTGCTTTTGATTTTAAGTGTATGTTTCGAAATAAGAAATGTTCTGGTAAAGAAAATCTTATTTATATCCTTAAAATTGTTTGCTAAAGAAATTTTGAGAAGATTTTGGGGGACATGTAAAAAAATCTTCGGTGTCATAATAACATTTTGGACTATAACAAGTATTTGGATCTTATGGAATTTTATAAATACCCCTTATTTCGAGGCCCTTATCTTAAGTAATCCTCTTAGATTCGGCATAATTTGTTTAATAATACTTCTACTTGTAATGGCTAGCTACAAATTTATGCTAACTCAGTTTTCAACGATACAGAAAAGTAGCTCTATTGAGGAAAAGGTGAAAAATATATCGGTAATCATTGCTGCAGTAAGTTTCACATATTTCTTCTTCAACCCTTCCATCTTTATATTTATGATATGGCTTATAACACCCCTAATGCCTGTTTTTGCAGCTGTAAGGTCTGGAGGTGTTAAAAAGCTTGAGAAGGTATCTAAGGCAACAAAATCGATGGCACTAGTTGCTTTCTGTTCTCTCATTGTTTCTTCAAGCATAAATTATATACTTCCATTTTCACCAATCTATGATCCAGATTTTTTTGCATTTATAGATGAGCTTAATAAAGGGAACTATGCATTGCTTAAGGCATATTATGCGAGCAATGATGCAATGCTTAATGCAATTGATGTTTACTTGATTATCCACTCGAACCAAAATTCGTCTTATGGCAAATATGCATTTTTAGTGCTTAATAAATCAGTAACATCTACTTTCAAATTGACGAGTGAAGCTAGAGTCGCTTTTTATAATTGTAAAACGCAT
>JAVZMD010000076.1:0-7552 GCA_038883435.1 Thermoproteota archaeon | reverse complement strand
AATAAAAGCCACTTGATTTAAATCATAAAACCAGGGAGCGGTAATTAATATTTCAACATTCTTTTAGCCTCTATAAAAACACTAAAATCCCATTCAGTGTTAATATGAGAACAGCTTCCGTTTGAGAAGGGATTTTCTTCGTTGTATATTTCTGACTTAGAATGCTTATTAACGAGATACTTAGAGGCCTTCCTAACGAAGCATATTTCTCCCATATAGGCAGAGGGTTCTAATGTCTTTATATACAAAGGGATTTCTCATTCTGATTTTTGACATTAAAGCTAATAAATGATGCAGTGGTTGCAATTCTCTATTAAAAATTATGTTAAAAACCACTATTTTCGGGATTGAAAATAAACATAAATATTCACAAGAAAAAAAGGTAGTTTAGAAAGAGATTTATGATGGTAGATTATATAACGAAATGGTTATAAGACTTCAATTGCCTTTATAATAAACCCCCATGAGGCTTAATACCCCCTGGGCTACTCTGACGCTTATTTCAGGCATACTTCTGATTTTTACAATATCAACCCCTCGTATTTTTCAGCTTGTAATAGAAGAAGGGGGAAGCCCTAAGGTCTATCCTATTCCAAACGTTTATACTTTTTACGATGTAATAATAGTATGTCTTCTCTCAATCTCTTTTGGCTACTCTATGTTCAGAACTATAGTTCTTGAGGAAAAACACCCTCTCCTAAGACGTTTGGGTATTTCAGAGTTACTGAGACTTCTCAAGCCTGATGAGCTTAAGATATACGAAACTATAAAGAATAGTGGAGTAATTCTTCAATCAGAACTAATTGAGAAAACAGGTTTTTCAACCGCCAAAGTTAGCCAAGCCTTAAACTTATTAGAGGCATACGGGTTAATCGAAAAGAAGAAAAAAGGTAGAGAAAACATATTGAGAGTAGTCGTAGAGAAATCCTAATTATCTAAGAGGTCAAGGGTTATTATTAATTGTTTCAAAGTGGCTTAAAACAATAGTGTACCGAATTAAACTTACTCTTAAGCTCCATTACCTCATTCTTAATGTTTTTCCCTTTAACCAAGACTTCTACGAACAATTCTGCTATTATTCTCATTTCCTCTTCTTTCATTCCCCATCGAGCGAGTTCTTGAACGCCAAGCCTTATTCCCGAGGGGTTTCGAGTAGCGTCTTGTGGTTTATCAGTTGGTAAAGCAATCTTGTTACAGATAATGTTTGATTCCTCGAGGAGTTCAGAAACTGGTTTTCCACCTCCGAACTTTTTTACGTTGACGAGTATTTGATGAGACTCGGTGAATCCTAGGTTTGGACAGAGGACGTCAAAACCTTTTTCGTAGAGGCTTTCAGCAAGGACTTTAGCGTTCTTAACAACCTGTTTTGCATAATCCACACCGAATTCATTCATTTCCAACGCAGTAATAGCAAGCGCTGGAAACCTATGGATGTGAGTATTTGAAATTATTCCTGGGAATACTGCTGTTTCAACCTTCTCCCATTCTTCTTCATTTAAGTTTTTACTCCCTATGACAACTCCCCCTTGGGGTCCTTGAAACGTCTTATGGGTTGATGAAGTAATCAGGTCAGCCCCTTCTTTCAACGGTTCTTGGAAGACCCCTCCATATACTAGTCCAAAGACATGTGAGGCATCATATACGATCTTAATCTTAGGGTCTATTCTTTCTCTAATATCCTTTATTGGCTCTGGAAAAAGAATAACTGAAGCGCCTAACATTACTATTTTTGGCTTAACCTTTTCTATCAGCTTTACTGTGTTTTCAACATCTATATTCATATTCTCAACGTCGAAGAACATGTCTATGCTCTTCAATCCTCTTACTCCTGCTATTCCCCACTGCGTGGAGGAGACGTGTGCGCCATTCGGTATTCCCAGAGCAACTATTACATCTCCAGGCTTTGCAAAGGCAGTATACACAACCATGTTTGCAATAGCCCCGGAGATGGGGCGTACGTCTACGAAAGGGGTCTCAAACCTTTCTCTGAATATTTGATTACATATTTCCTCAATCTCATATGCATATTTAGTACCGCAATAATGTTTCTCAGGCCCACTATGTTCATTATATCTTCCGTGAAAATCTGAAACATAATACTTCTCTGCAAGAGGCGACATTACGCTTTCCGAAGCTATAAGGTTTAGACATTCCTGTCTCCTCCACCTATTCTGTTTATCCAATAACCCTATGATATCTTCTAGCCTATACATCTTCAGTCCTTTTTCCTCTTCTCATTAACCTTGACTTTTTCCTTGACTATTTCTTTTGATTTTTCAGCTAATACTGTTAAAGCAGAGACCCTTTGCATGATTATTAACGAGACCTTTATAGCAAAATAGAAGAAGGCTATTCCCGCTGCGAATACAGCCCTCTCAAGGGGGGTGAATGGAATAGCTTGAACCCAAGCTTCCGCAGGAATATTGATTAGATAAAGGTATAGTATTGACCCGATAGCATGGTCCGTGAAAGAAGAACCTAAAGAGTAGACGTAGACTTGAGCCACATGGTTTTTGATGAAGGAGTCTATATGTGGCTTTAAGAACGCAATTATAATTGGTATAGCCCAGAAAAGCGAATAATACCAGACTTCTCTACCTATTGGATGAAGCAAAAACATAAGGATACTGAAAGCAGGTATAACGATAAGCCTCCTGTCTCCCTTAAACATCTTAGCAAAGTAGGTGCCAGCGGCTATTATTGGTACAAACGTTAACCAGCTCATTAAAAACTTCGCTATATTACTTATATCTCCCATCTTATAATATCCGGTGGCGAAACCTAGTATACGTGAAAGCATTATAGCTGAAGCACCCCAGTAAACATTTAGAAAACTAGGTATCACAGGTCCGAAAATAGCTCCAAAAGAGAAGCTTGATTCTGTTCCAAATATTGGCCAGAACTTAATCTTAGTCAAGACCATGAATAAAGCTGTAAAGAGCACCGTAAACAGTATTTTGGGAATTAGCAATATTAATTTTACCCTTATGCTTTTTTTCAAAGCCTTCTCCTCCTTGGAGGAGGGCAGGAGCTGGAAAGAGCTTAAAAGCTTTTTCTATTAAACGATTTCTCTAAATCTTCTTTGTATATTGGGTATACCTATTTTTCTACATTCCTCCGGCATTAATTCTCCTTCTGGACAGAATCCTTTCATACAAGAAGGCCCGGCATCCTTAAAGATTGTGGGAGCAACCTTCTTGACTAGTTTGAGCATTTCCATCGCTACTTCCCTGAGCTCCCATTGTGCCCTAGCGCAAAGCCGGAGGTTGAAAAAGTGTAGAAGTTCTCTAGCATTCATAGTTATGATTATGTTTGTCTTAGTAGCCTGAGGGAGTATAAATCTTGCATCTTCTTTCTCTACGCCCTTATTAGAAAACTCTTCATACCATGATGCAAGAGTACGCATTTTCTTTTTAAATTCCTCTTCTAATTCACCCTTCTTTAAAGATTTTGGAATAATAAACCAGTCTTCACTCGAAGTATCAACTTTCACGAACCTTTGGCTTTGTTGAGTATAGGAGGCTATTCTATGCCTGACAAGCTGGTGAGTGCATACTCTGGAAACTCCCTCTACAATGAAGGTGAAGGAAGCGTGCTCTATCGGTGAAAGATGATTATGTTTTAAAAGCTCCAAGATGGCCTTTTTAATTTTCTCAGCATTTTCTGGTTTAGCCAGCTTTTCCAGTATCTGAGTCGGCGTCTCGCTTTTAAAAGACGCCCTTGCCGCTACTGCAACTATAAGCTCAGGATTTGAAGTATAGGAAATTAAGGAGACTTTCATTAATGCCTGTCTTGAAGCAAATTTTAAAAACTTTTTCTTTCTCTCAGGCGAGTCTTAAAAATCGGCGAGATTATGCTTCTTTTTGCCTATTTGTCTTTAAAAGCAAGTGTCCTGCCTATCGTGTTAAGGTTAGTATGTAACATTGGAAACTGACAAAGAATTATTGGAATACATCATAAAAATGAATCTGTAGCTTAATATGGAGAGCGAGAAAGATAAAGAAGCTGAAGAAGAGAAATTAGATTTTGACAAGATCATAGCCCGTTATAGAATGGCTACTGCCAAACAGGAAACTGGACGGGTTGAGGAGAAGCCCACGGTTGTTGAAAGGACTGCAGTAATGGAGAAGGCAGCTATCCCTAAGGTTGTGCAGCCACCGCCTGTTGTAAAGAAGCCTCCACTTAGGGAGATAGTGACAAGCGAGGATGCCGAGAAGTATTTTGAATGGGTAAAAGTTGTTGAGAGTGCTATTCAGAATTGTCTAACCCAATCTAAAGGCGCTATAAACTCTATATATGTCCTACTTCCAGATGGGATAACTTGCTTAAGCTTTGGCTCAAGAATAGACTTGGATGAAGATGTCCTCGCCGCCTTCATAGGTGAGCAATTCGAGCTTTTTGAGAGCTATAGCGGTATTCTTCAAATAGGCGAGATAGAGGAAATAGAGTACACTGGGAAGCAGAGCGTCGTCCTAATGAAGTCGGGAAGCGGTTTAAGGCTTATGGCATTACTAAACGATAAGAGTTACGTAAGGCTTGCTAAAATATACTTGGAGAGGACTCTGAAAAGCATTCCAAGGTTTGAATAATTTTTTACTCCTTTTTTAATTCTCTAAAGGCCTCATTAACTATTCTTAGGCCTCTCCTTATGTTTTCAACAGAATTAGCGTAGCTTATCATTATGTACCCCTCTCCGAAAGACCCCATAGCAGTTCCGTGGAGCACTGCGACACCATACTTCTCCAGTAGGATCGACGCCAGCTCTAGACTATTAACCCCAGCCCTCTTAGTTATTTTCGAAACGTTTATGAAGGCGTAAAAAGCTCCCTTCGGCTTAACCATATGAACATCTTCTATTTTAGAAACCTCTTCGATAACTACTTCTCTTCTCTCAGAATATTGATTAACCATTTCTCTAACAGCATCCATACCATTTCTTAAGGCCTCTATTCCTCCTATCTGGACGAATGAAGAGGGACATGCTGTTATTAGATTTAAAACCAATTGAACGGCTTCCGTTAAATGCTTAGGTGTAATGATATAGCCGAGCCTCCAGCCTGTCATAGCATAGTATTTTGAGAAACCATCTATCACCACGGTGTTCTCTAAGTTCTCATCGAATTGTAGCGGCGAGTAATGTTTTAAGCCGTCGTATATTATGTACCTGTATATCTCGTCGCTAATTACGTATGCTCCAATATCCTTGGCTATTTCCACTATTCCTCTCACATCATCCTTGCTTAAAACAGACCCCGTTGGGTTTTCAGGAGAGTTTATGACTATCGCTTTAGTCTTATCTGAAACCAGTTCATTAACACGGTCTGGAATCATTCTAAACTCCTCTTCCTCCCTAAGCCTGACTGGTATGGGTTTTCCTCCGAAGAATCTTATCCCACTCTCGTAAGCAGGATAGCCTGGATTAGGATATAGTACCTCGTCGCCCTCCTCCACTATAGCTGCCAGGGCTGCGAAAACAGCCTCTTTAGATCCGAGCGTTACCGAAACGTCTTCAAACCTCACGTCTACGCCAAAGTCCTGCATCGTCTTTTCCGCTATCGCTTTTCTTAAATCTAACATGCCTGGGGTGGGTGTGTAATGAGTCTCCCCTTCCCTCAAAGCTCTTATTGCTGCCTCTCTTATGTTTGCTGGTGTGACGAAATCGGGCTCGCCTATCTCGAGATGTATTATTTTCCTACCTTGGCTTTCAAGCATCTTCGCATTACCCAGTACCATAAATGAACTTTCTCCCTCTATCTGTAGAGCCCTTTTCGAAGCTCCTAACGCACGTTTCAACTTAACCCTTTCTCCCCTAGGGAAGGGTTATTTCAACTTTTTCGTGGAAATACGGGAGGAATAAACACATGAGATATTATGACATTAAACTTAAAGACCCTCGGGCTAGAGGCATTCATTACTGGCTCCAATCCACTATGATTGATAGATTTTTCAATAAGGATATTAGGCTTTGACTACTTAAAGCTATTTATCACCCATTTCTATAGTAGAATATAGGGATGAGGGTTATAGTTGAGTTTAGCATAATACCCATGGGTGAGGGGACAAGCTTTTCTAAGATTATCGCTCATGCTGTCAAGGAGCTTGAGAACATGGGGGTTAAACATGAGTTAACACCAATGTGCACAGTCTTCGAAGCCAATAACGTTAAGGAAGCTCTTGAGATAATTGGAAATGCTCACGAGGCTGTTTTTAAACAAGGTGTTAAACGCATCATAACCTTGGTTAAGATAGATGATAGGCGGGATGTAGATAGGAAAATGGAAGATAAAGTAGAGTCATTGAGGAGAGCCATTAACAGCCTCTGACTTCGGAAAAGGTTTTTATTGAAACTTAGTAATATTCAATCATGAGCAGTTTCACTTTAACGTTTGGTTCTCAACCATCACAAACCCTATATGACGTAATAATCATCGGCTCAGGTCCGGCTGGCTTAACCGCAGCAATATACACTAGTAGAGCAAGGTTGAAGACGCTTGTAATAGCAGGGTCTTCCTGGGGCGGACAGTTAATGCTGACCTCGGAAGTAGAGAACTATCCCGGTTTCCCTGATGGAATTCTAGGTCCAGATTTGATGAATAATATGCTTAAGCAAGCCCAGCGATTTGGAGCTGAGATAGTCTTTGAAGATGCCGAAAGCGTAGACTTCTCCAATAGGCCCTTTAAAATTAAGGCAGGGGACATTACTTACGAGTGTAATGCAATAATAATCGCTACTGGTGCTTCACCAAGAGAATTGGGTTTGGAAAGCGAGAGAAAACTGAAGGGAAAAGGTGTTTCTAACTGTGCTGTTTGCGATGGAGCATTCTTCAAGGATAAGGAAGTTGTAGTTGTTGGAGGAGGTGATTCTGCATTACACGATGCATTGTTTCTAACGAAATTCGCGAAGAAGGTTAAGATTGTTCATAGGAGGAATGAACTCAGAGCTTCCAAGATTTTACAAGAAAGAGCTTTTGAAAACCCTAAGATAGAATTCGTATGGAATAGCGTTGTCGAAGAAATACTTGGAGAAAACCATGTTAAAGGAGTTAGGATTAGAAGAGTCGATACGGGAGAAGTTTTAGAAACCCCCTGTGACGGTGTCTTCATAGCGATAGGATACGAGCCCAATACTAAAATTTTCAAAGGACAGATTGAAATGGATGAAAGAGGATATATAATTGTAAGGGACAATACTAAAACTAGTGTCGAAGGTGTTTTTGCAGCCGGAGAAGTTAAAGATTATCGTTACCGACAAGCAATTACCGCGGCAGGGGAAGGATGTCAAGCAGCCCTTGATGCAATAAGGTATCTAGATGAAATTAAACATTATTCTAAGAAATGACCCATAAATCAATGAAATTTATCTAGGGTTTTAACGGTTCATTAGAACCCTAAGCTACGAAATTCTACGTAGCCTTTCTTCAATGCAGATTAAAATTGAAAAGAAACATTTAAGACAATAATGCTTGATATTCCGGATTAACTTTCCTATACTTCTCTTTAAGGATTCCGCTAATTTTATGCCACTCTTGAACTATTTTTAACCATATTTCGC
>JAVZMD010000075.1:0-7608 GCA_038883435.1 Thermoproteota archaeon | reverse complement strand
GCCTGAATCGGGAAGATTTCCTTCTCCCCCTCCATATTCATTTACCACCAGAAGCCTTGCATAAGAGCTCAACGATGTCGAATGGGGTGAAAGATGCCTTAATCTTCTCGTTGATAAAGAATTCTGTAACTTTTTCGGTTAAGAGCGGTTCTTCAACTTTGTTTCCCTCTAGCGTTTTCTCAAACGCCTCCAGTTTCTCAGGAGGCTCGAACATGAAGCTTCCTGAAATACTCACCTTCTCCAAAGCGTTATCCTTAGTCTTAACCCATATTCTCAATAAGCCATTCATCAATCTCTTCGAAAACAATGTTTCTCTCGGCACTGACTCTTGTTTAAGCTGCATATACTTAAGCTGCACTCTTTCCTGTATTCGGTTTTTCCTAAATATTTCTCTACTTTTCCACAATAGCTTCTTCTCATTAAGCCCTAGTCTAAAGCGTTTCAGCTCAAAATTCAACTCATCTGATAAAACCTGCGTAATCATTTCTAAAACCTGCTCTGCCGAAACCTTCTTCCTTAAAACCTGTTCTAATCCTGTACAATTCTCCTTAAGCTTGCTCACCCTCTCCTTAATCAACTGCTCCCTTAGTGATTTTAAGCCGGCTATTTCTTCATAATTTCTCTTAAGGTATATTACGGTAAACCAGCAAAGCATTTTCTCCCTTTCCAAATAGGTTGTCTCACCTAAAATCTTGTTAAAACATACGATGTAATCGTCAGTAACTTGAAAGCTCTTGATGCCATTTCTCTTCATTAAGAGGCTCATTAGAGAAGAGTAAGTATTCTTATATTCCTCGTCATTCGGCACTATTAGTCCGATCCCGATCTGATTCTCGTCGTGGAGCATTACATCTCCGCCGTGTAGTCTGAAGAAATACTTCAAGCCCTTTTTCCGTAAATAGTCTACTGCGAAATCCTCGTCAGCGATTTGAAAACAGCCTAGGCTTACGCATTTCCCCTTATTCTTGTGTAACAATATTGTGGGAAGCTCTGGCTTCTTTCCCCCTAGAGACAGCGCTTCGAAAACAGATAGGGTATCCTCAATGCTTTTTTCCCCAAGAGCTAGCAGCCTAGCTTTGACAGTAGTCCGGGAGCCCGATGAAATCACCCTCCTATACTGTGAATTTTCTCTGGTTGACTTCTAAAAGGTTCTTCGGGCTTATTTCTGCAAGTACGTATATTGGCACATCCGTCTCCCTTTGAAGTCTTTCTCTCCAATCTCTGCCAGTCGCAATAAGTATGAATAGCCCCACTATATTAGCCTTAGCCTTCTCAGCCAGCTTTATCAAAGCCACGTCTGTTTCCCCGGTTCTAATAGCGTCATCAACGATTAGGACCGAGTCTTCTTTCTTCAGGGAGTTCTTAGGTATGTAGAGAGAACTGACTACTGCGGAGCTGCCTATTACGTAGGTGACTTCAAGAAAATCTTTCACACCGACCTCCTTATGTCTCTTCGCTATTACTATGTCGGCGCCAAGCTCCTCGGCAACGAATGATGCTAAGGGTATACCGTCTACAGCAGCAGTCATAACCTTATCTACCTTCCTACCTGCGAATAACAACGCTACCTTCCGGCTTACAAGCCTTAGGAGATCCACGTCCCATATTACCTGTGAAGAGTCGAAGTATCCCGACTCGTCCATTACAAGCCTGCTTAATATAAGCTCCTCCAAAGGAATCTTTTCAGTGAGGATTTGATACAGCTCGTTAACCCTCTCATCAGAGGGTAATACATGACCCTTAGCATACCGGGCTAAAACGGTAATCGGCAGGCCGGTAATCTGGGACAACTCGTGATAAGTATAACTGTTTTTAACCACGTTAAGTAGGGATATTAGGTTCATCTTCATCCTGATCTGCTCGATCCTAGGCCTGCTCATCTTCCCCCGGGGATTAACACCTTGCTCTTTACTAATTAGCATTTTCATGTAAAAAAACTTACTATCTAGTCTAAGGAACATGTTGCCCACGTAGTTGGGAAAAACCTATTAAAAGTCCTTAAAAAAGCCTGTTAATTAACATTTTTACACAAACATGTAATTTTAACATGCTTGTAAAATTGAAAGAAGGTGTTTTTCAACTGGAAAAACGGGCCCGCTGGGATTTGAACCCAGATTATTACAGCTTAGAGGGCTCGGCCAGTAATCTGCCGCCATATCCAGGTTAGGCGACGGGCCCGTGAATTCTCAGTTCCTAGGCTGAATATTAAAATTTTCAGTTGCTAAATGTTTTCCTCGACGGATTTTACCCTCTGAAAACTCCTCCATTTTTCTAGGAAATTCATGATTTACTCCATTAAGAGCAGGGGCCTGCCTGGCTGAGCAGGCGGTTTTTTACCAGCTATTTTACTAAGCTCCTCCTTCGAAATTTCATCCTCGTCCAGCACTTCGACGCTGCATTTAAACTCCTTCTCTAGGAAACTAAGTGCTTCGCTTAGTATCTTGTGCTCACCCGTTTCTAGAACTTGCTTTAGAACAGCCTTATATTCTCCAGTTATGCTTGGTAAGCTCTTCATAACTTGTCCTATGAACTTTCCTAGCTCTTCTCTACTCAAGCCCTCGGCATGGAGCGTTATTATTTCTCTCGCTTTACCGGGTTCAACTTCAGCTTCCCCGATTAATTTCTTGAATGCCTCGTTTTTCCATCTTGCAGCAGTTATGATTTTTAATCTGGTGATGGAAGTCTTGCCCACGGCTTTTAGTATTTGATACATGTCTTCTATCAGGTTTTCTAAGTATTTTTCGAGTAGCAATGGTTTCTCATCTACTTCAACCACTTGTGGCCATGGGTGGTTTGCAAGAATTGTGTCCTTGCCCAGCTTACTCCATAGTTCCTCAGCCAAGTGCGGCGTGAAGGGGTATAGTAGGTTAAGCCATGCTTCAATAGCTTCCTTGAGTATTTTACAATCTGGCTTAGATGTTCTCCTCAAGTACCATCTTAAATCGTTTCTTAACCCGTAGATGGCTTCGCTAGTAGCCTCTCTTATCCCCATATTTTCCAAAGCCTCAGTAATGCTCTTAACCCGTTTCCTAATAGAAGCTCTTAGCCATTCTTCCATATGGCCATTCTCACCTGAAGAGGATTCTCCGATAAGGGAGAGAACTTGCTTGTATATGCTTGCTAAAAGCTCTATGTTCTTACTGGCCTTCTCGCTCTCCCAGTTGGGGTCCTCAAGACCCTCCGCCGCCAATAACAGTGTTATCCTCGTTGCGTCGGAACCGTATTTCTGAACCGCATCCCTAAGGGAGATGAATACCCCCTTCGACTTGTGCATCGGCTGTCCTTCTATCCTTAGAAAGCCGTTGACAGCTATCTGCCTAGGCCATTTCTCCTCTGGGAAGATAGCCACATGATGGAATATGTAGAATGTTAAATGGTTTGCAATAAGATCCTTGCCTGAAATCCTTAGGTCAACAGGGTACCAGTAATCAAATTCGTACTTAATTTTCCTTAAAAGCTCTGAGGAGACTCCTGTTTTCTTCTCAACTTCCTCTGGCACTCCTTTGCCTAGCAGGATGTAGTCGTAAAACTCCTCTGTGAGGTTCTCAGGTTTCAACATCCCATTGTTGACATATTTCGAAACTATGTAGTAAGCCATGTATACCGTGGAATCGCTTAAAGTCTCTATCATCTGGTCAGGTAGCCACGGTACTGGCGTACCCAACCCAGAGGTTCGCGTAAACGCCCAATCCATGTACCAGTTTATGAAGTATATGAAGTTCTCCCTAGCCTCCTCCGGATATATTTTCATCTTTTCTAAGGCTTTCAAAGCCCTAGCCTTCCAATCCGGCGAAGAGTATGCTAGAAGATACTGGTCGCTAAGTATTTTAACACGGCACCGTGTACCGCATCTGCATATTACCGGAGAGGGTAGTTCAAGCATCTCATCTCCCGCACCGTTCTTCTTCATCTCTTCGATTACAAGCTCCTTTGCTCTTTGAACAGGGAGGTTTGAGAACCTATCGCAATTGTTCAACGTTACACCTTTGTGAAACTCCTCCTTGTATACTAGGCTTGTGGCTTCTTCAAGCTTAGGATCGGATTGATCCCTTATGCCAAGCTCCCTCACTATTCTCTCAGAAGGGTTTGAACCATACTTCTCAGTTTTTATCATCGATATCGGTTTTATCGAACGTATCTCCTCCGGGTCCAGGGCATACTCCTTGAGAAGATTCTCGTTACGCTTCAAGTCTTCAAGTGCTACATAGTCGTATGGTGCATGTGCAGGAACACTGTATACAACGCCAGTGCCGATATTAGGGTCGACGAATGAAGCAGGAAGAACGGGAACGCTTACTCCCGTGAAGACTGCTGTAACCCTTTTACCGACGAGTTCTCTACCTTTTAAATCCCTTATCTTTTTAATACTCCTCAACTGGTCGGCAAGCTTCTCCAAGGCCTCTAGGCTTACAATCCACTTCTCATCATCTACGTAAGCCTCAGCGTACGTCGCTTCAGGATTGACCCAGACGTTCGTAACACCGAAGACGGTTTCTGGTCTAAAGGTTGCTGCGACCAAATGGGAATCGTTAAGCCTGAATTTCACAAGATAGAACTTCTCCGGGAAAACACCCTCACCGCTAAGCCTATCATGATCACCAGTAGGACTTTTATCTCGAGGACACCAGACAACAGGATGCACTCCTCTTGTAATATACCCGTTTTCCAGCAGCTTCAAGTATTGCCATTTAACAAAAGTACTGAAACCAGGGTTTAGGCTAGTCGTGTGAAACTCTCTACGCCAATCTATTGCTAAGCCATAGTCCTTCAGGGCTGCACGATTCTTCTCAGTATAGTACCTAGCGAGGTAAATAGGATCCTTGAAAAGTTCTATTTCCTCTTTAGGTACACCATCCATCTTCTCCAGTATTTCAATAGTCCTCTGGTCTCCTCTCCTTATCCTATCTGAAATCCCTGCTATTGTAGTTCCAGTCCAGTGGAATGCGAAAGGGAAGAGAACGTTGAAGCCCCGTTTACGCTTGTAACGTGCAATAACGTCTAAACGTGTTAAAGTATAGGCAGTCCCTAAGTGGACAGGGCCAGACATATAGGGGAAGGGGAATGTTACGAAGAATTTTGGCTTAGAAGGGTCTGGTTCAGCCTCGAAAACCCTCTCCTCCTCATACTTCCTCTGCCACTTTTTCTCGATTTCCGAGAAAGGATACTTGGACTCCTCCAAGGTTTTGCTTCTTAAGTCTACAGAAGATACTTAAAGATTTGGGAGAAACCGTCTCAAGCTCAGATATGCTATTAACTCCCTATGGCTTCTCACTGGTTTTATTAGGCCCTTCTCTTAGCATATGCGGATTTTTACTTCTGCTGGAATTATTGAAATTTGAAATGAACATTTCTAGTCTTTTTCCTTCTCGGACCGTGTATCATTTTAATGATGAAACTCGATCAGGTTCTGATTAGCTCAATTAAGGGAGAATATCCATATGTTTTTCAAAAAACAATAAATACGAGTTGCTTTTTTGGCTAGAAGATTCATAATGAATCTCTGGCGGGACATTCCATGTGGAGAAAAGCCGCCGGAAATCCTTAATATGATAGTTGAGGTTGTGAGCGGTTCAAGGGATAAGTATGAATATAATATCGAATGGGAAACTTTTGTTCTAGACCGTATAATACCTTCTTCAGTAGTTTTTCCAGTCGAGTACGGTTTTGTTCCTCAGACATGGTTTGATGATGAGGACCCATTAGATATTATGGCGCTTAGTTATGAGCCGTTAGAAGTCGGTTGCCTAGTGAAGGTTAGGGTTATAGGTGCTCTAATAATCGAAGATGAGAAAGGAGTTGATCCGAAAATATTGTCAGTATTGATGAACGATGCAAGGTTTAATGGCTACAAAGATATAAGCGATGTACATCCTCATAAGCTAAGAGAAATCCAAGAGTTTTTCGAAACTTACAAACGTTTAGAGCCTCATAAATGGGTTAAATTCAAAGAATGGAAAAACTCCAAAGAAGCCCTTAAAATTGTAGAATACGCTATTGGAAAATTCCATGAATTAAGAAAATTATAGTGTAGTTAGTTTTGCTGGGGTTTCAAGCCTTCTTAGCTCTTTCGAAGAAGACTACTTATGGCTTTTAAAGCCTTTGATTCAAAAGTCTTAGAATCGACCTTGGATGCTAAGCCTCCTTTCGCGAAGTTTTTCCTACCCCCAGCTCCTCCGCCGACTCCGATTTCGCTAAGGATACGACGCGCTAGCATAGAGCAATCAACACCCTTCTCCAAAGCTTTTTCACCTGCAAAAACGGCGAACTGCATAGTCGGGATGGGGGATATCACTACCGTTATGGAGTTTGGCTCCTTCTTAGATATTTTCTCACCAAGGCTTATGAGATTGTTTATTTCGAAATCTTCAGAGCTATATAGAACTACTCTAAACCCAGATTCTTCAACAGCTTTGGAAAGCAATTGATCTGCCAAAATGTCGAAATAGACCCCTAACAATTTCTCAATCTTCTTATTTAGGTTTTTCAATTCAGCCTTTATTCTCTCGGTTTCTTCTGAAATCTTGTTCCTCGGAACTCCCAGCACCTTCTCTAAGCGGGACATTTCGCTTTCAAGATACCTAGTGTAGTCAAGCGATGACAATCCTGTTCGAAACACTATCCTTTCAACACCATCCTGAATCCTGTCTACCTTAACTATTTTCACAAGCCCTATGTCACCCGTTTTGTTTACATGAAGCCCCCCGCATGCTTCAGCATCAAACCCCCTTATCTTAACGATTCTAAGTTCCTTACCCGGTACAGCACCACCTTGGTATATCCTGAAACCATACTCCTTCTCCGCAATAGTTCTGGGTAAAACCCGTATTTCAACATCAATATTCGCTAAAGCAATCTCGTTGGCCTTGCGTTCTATTTTTTCAATCTCTTCATCGGTAAGTGGTAGAGGATGGGTGATATCAAGCCTGGATTCTACAACATCCTTCTGCGCACCAGCTTGCCAAACGTGATTCCCCAGTACGATTCTGGCTGCAGCGTTTATAATATGAGTTGCTGTGTGTGCTCTTCTCAATTGAAGACGTCTCTCAGCATCTACTATCATTTTAACAATGCTTCCCTCAGTGGGAACAGGCCCTTCGACGAAATGTATTATCCGGTTGTTGACTATCTTCACATCTTTCACCACTGCTTCCTTCCCGTTGAAAACGATTTTACCGGTGTCAGCAGGCTGGCCTCCGCCCTCTGGGTAGAATATGGTTCTGTCTAAGATAATCTTATTGTTGAAAACGCCAAGTACCTTTGCTTCAGCTTCTAGCAAATCGGGATCTTCATAGTATTTCTTAAAAGTCTCCGGAAACGTTTTCTCATCAAAATCCATGGCAACAGGCGCCTCCTCCTCGATCTTCGGCTGTTTATGTCTAGATGCAATTATACTGTAGAAATCCTCTGGAATTTTGATTTCAACACCCTTTTTGGAGAAGACATCTGCAACCTGCTCTGGTGTAACCCCGTGCGAATCATAAAGCTCGACTAGCTTTTCGACACTGATCGACTTAGCTTCTTTAAGAATGGATTCTACCTGCTTAATGCCTTCTTCAACACTCCTCCTATACTTTTTAAACTCTATCTCGATAAGGTTTAGAATACTAT
>JAVZMD010000074.1:0-7649 GCA_038883435.1 Thermoproteota archaeon | reverse complement strand
GCCCCCGCTTAAAGCAATTATAGCCTTGCCCTCGCCAATTTCAAACCTTATTTCCTCAATCATCCGGTCTATAAAATTACTATCCATTTTCCAATTCGCTTCGCACCCGCATACTTCGAATAGGAAGTTGCGGAGCATTTGAATACCTTTCTCCGTATGACTCACTTCAGGATGCCACTGTAAACCGTAAATCGGTTTTTCTCTGTGTCTGAAAGCAGCGATAGGAGAGTTTTCAGAATGTGCCAGAACCTCGTAATCATTAGGGATTGAAAAGACGATATCGCTATGGCTCATCCAGACCTTCTCCTTACTGTTTAAACCCTTCAGTATTCCAACAGGCTTGTCAATCGTTATGTATGTTGAACCGTACTCCTTTATTTCGGCGTGTCCAACCTTCCCGCCGGCAATATGAGCCAGGAGTTGATGACCGTAGCAAATACCTAGGACTGGCAGGCCCAGGTCTAATATCTTAACATCAAGCCTTGGAGCATCCGCATCGAAAATGCTGGCAGGCCCTCCAGATAGTATTATGCCTTTTACGTTAAGTTTCTCTACTAAAAGCCTTATTTCCTCCACCTTGGCATCATGAGGAAGAATCTCTGAATAGACTCCTTGCTCCCTTACTCGCCTCCCTATGAGGTGACAATACTGGCCTCCGAAATCTAAAACCAGCACAGTATCGTAGCGCGTCATCCTTTTCTATCAAGCTTCTCCAATAGCTTCGGAACTATTTTAAACATGTCTTCCACTATTATGTAATCCGCAGCCTCGAATATTGGAGCCTTAGGATCCTTGTTTATAGCAACTATAACCTTCGCATTCCTCACGCCAACCATGTGATGCATAGCCCCCGAGATTCCGCATGCTATGTATAGATCTGGCCTTACTGTTTTGCCGCTTTCACCTATCATATATTCCTGAGGAAGCCATCCTGCATCCGTCACTGGCCGAGTAGCCCCCACTGTTCCCCCTAAGACTTCTGCAAGCCTTTTAAGCATCCTGACTCCCTCAGGCCCTCTCGCTCCCACTCCTACTCCAACAACCATCTTCGCGTTCTCAAGCTCAGACTCCTGGGGGTCTCTCTTAACCTCGAGGACCACGACCTTGTCGTCTTCTCTTCTTAAATTAACCTTAACATGGATAACTTCCCCCCTACCATGAGCTTTCGTCGGAACCGGGAAGGTTCCAGGTCTGATTGTAGCAATCTGCGGCCTATGGTAGGGGGTAACTATCGTCGCAACAACATTCCCCCCAAATGCTGGAACTATTTGATACAGGATTCTCTCAAGCCTCTTATCCTTCTCATTGTCTTCGAAACAACCTACGTCCAGGTCGATACAGTTTGCGGTTAAGCCTGTCCTAAGTCTAGCTGCCACCCTCGGCGCCAAATCCCTGCCTAGGCTACTTGCCGTAAATAGAACTATCTCGGGCTTATTGCTCTCTATAAGCTCCGTCAACAGCCTAGTGTATGGAAGGGTCTTGTATTCTTTAAGTGCCTCATCGTCAGCGAGGTAAATCCTGTCAGCACCGTATTCAGCTAACGTGCTTACAAGATGGCTTACATCATGGCCGAAGAGGACCGTTGCCATTTCAACTCCGAGCTTACTAGCCAGTTCGCGTGCCTTACCCATTATTTCTAATGTGCTATTACTGATGAAGTTATTCCTATGTTCAACATATACCCATACTCCTGAATAGCCGTTCATTGTTTAGCAGCCTCCAATATTATACCATGTTCTTGCAAATTTCTTAAGAGATTATTCACTATCTCTTCAACATCATTGCCTTCAATCAGGATTCTCTTCCTTTGTGAGCTTATTTTCTCAACATTCATTATTTTAGTCGGCGAGCCGGCTAAGCCGACTTTGTCGACCTCGGCGCCAATGTCCTCAAGGGACCATGTCACAACGGGTTTCTTAACAGCTTTAAGTATTCCTGAAAAAGTGGTGGACCTGGGCTCGTTAGCGTTTTTCAAAATCGTTAGCAAGGCGGGCATTACTATCCTAAGTTTCTCAAAACCCCCTTCAATTCTCCTCTTAACCATAACATAATTATCGTTGACTTCGAATTCCTCAACGAACGTTGCTTGGGGTATTCCTAGGAATTCAGCGAGCTCTGGCCCAACTTGGGCAGTACCGCCATCGCTAGATTCTAATCCACATAGGATTAAGTCGTATGCCCCCAGCTTTTCAATAGCCTTGTAAAGGACGTATGACGTTGCCAAAGTATCTGAACCCCTAACCCTTCTGTCCGAAATTAAAATGACTTCGTCAACGCCCATTGCTAAAGCCTCTCTCAGAGCATCTTCAGCCTTAGGCGGACCCATGGAAACAGCTATCACCTTAGAGTTAAACTTCTCTTTAAGCCAAAGTGCTGCCTCCAACGCGTTTTTATCGCAATCGTTTATCACTGCCCTCGCCTTCTCCCTATCAAGAGTCCCGTCTTCTCTTATTCTGACATACTCCCTAGGGTCGGGAACCTGTTTTACTAGGACTATAACTTTCAATTTAATCACCTGTTTCGTATCTGCTTAAAGCAGCAACCTGAACTGGTACGATTTTTCTATAAACTTCCTCTGGCCTCCTGATTATCCCATCGACCTTAAGTAGGTCTTCAACCCTTATTCCGAAAAGCCTCTCGTTCTCCCTTAATAAGGGAAGCATTCTATTCCAGTCTTCGTAAGTTATGCTTTCAATCTTCCCGCCGTTTAGCTGATCCTCCCCAATGGTTTTTCTAGGGTCTCTAACATATACTGTACCTGCAGCTGCAAGTGGAAGTAGGTTTCCACCAGGATAGGGAGTTTCTTTCTCAACCAGCCTGCCCTGTTCGTCGAACTTAACTCCGTTGAGTATGATGAAGCCTTTTGCAGCCATGAAGGATTCTCCCATGTAATCCATGCAGGAGCCGTTTATAACTGCGGTTGCACTTCCAACTGCATTTATCAGAGGTCTATCTATTAGGTCCCCCAGGATGAAAGTCACACCTCCCTTTGCACCATACTCGAACGCTTTCCCGGCGTCACCGTACACGACGAGTTTCCCAGATCTAAAACAGTAGGCAACAGAATCCTGTACATCTCCATGTACATAGAACTCTGGGCCGTCTGCGAAGGCCGCGAGACAGTCTCCAACCCTACCATAAACATCTATCCTGGCCCCGTCCCTTGCTATGAGGCCCGCGCCAAAATTCCTCTGCCCCCTGAAATTGTAGGCTATGAATCTTCTCCATCCGAGCCTACAAGCTTCATCAAGCAAATAGCAAACTCCATCATCGCCTTCAGGTGGGAAATCGTATGCATCAATCACTAGAACAGAATTTATCCATGTTGGCTTTACTAGGTTTTTCCTAGAGCTCCAGTCTATCCGTCTGAACATGCTTTTCGATTCCGCCCCTATCGGCGGTACTTCATCCAGAATCCTATAGATGGCTTTCTCGAAAAAGGGGATTAAACAACTCTTCTTTAACTTAGACGGATATCTCCTATCGATTAGTAGCGTTAACAAGTCTATTGCCTTCACCTTTTCGTAATCATCTTTCTTGCCGTATTCTTCCAAGGATTCTATAAATGAAACAACTTCTTTCAAAGACCAGACTCTAACCTTTTCGGAAAAACGCCTAAACAGTTCCATGGCGTCAAGTTTGCTGAAAACTTCTTCAGACACCTGTTCTTCTAGGTAGGAAGCATCTCTTGATGCCTTTTCTTCGCAGTTAGACTCTATGAGTGGAGTGCTTGCTTCAGCGGTTATTCTTTTACCAAATTTATCGGTGCATGTGAGGTTTCCATGTTCATCCAAGGTATATATGAAGGCCCCACCATCAGTATAGCTTCCCCCTCTCGCGTACCAATAGTGGTCTGCCATCGGGCGGAATCTTCCATCGTGCCTTGAAAGTTCTTCCAGCACTGCATCAATTGCCTGTCTTTCGGAAGCGATAATCCCTATCTTAACATCACCTTCCTGGAGAGCGAAGACCTGCGGTCTTAGCATAGAAGTGTCAGTTATACCTATTAATTGGAAAACCCTTTCTTCAGCATCGTTCCTAGCTATTATGAAGAACCATGGACCGTCTGGAGAGCCGTGGATATGAGTAGCCTGGATGGCCCTGTATATTTTCTTCTTTTCCTCTGGCAGCATGGCAAAATCCCTCTCGGTTGTTGGAGCAATTGCTTCAATCGCGTACTCCAACGGGTACTTGTAGATCCTAGTTAATAAGTCCCAGTATAGGGCGGCAACTTCAGTATCTGTCAGGAAGAGCGGGTATATTTCTCTCTGCTTAAGGTATTCTGCTATCGAGAAATAGTTTGCAAAATCACCATTATGAACTAGGGCATCGTTCAAACCTATGAAGGGATGCGAACCTCCGGGGTGCCAAACCTTGCCCTTAGTAGGGTACCTCTGGTGGCCTATCCAAACATGGGCCTCAAGGTCTTCAAGCATGTAATACTTTATGACTTGTTCAGCATAGCCAACGATCTTCAGGACAAGCATATTTCTTCCATGTGACAATACGAATGCTTTCTTCGAGTCTGCCGAGGCGTAATACTTCTTGTTCAGAGCAAAGCTATTCCTGTAGATAAACTCGTCCTCCACATCCCTCTGGCTAACCGTCTCCATGCCACGTTCTCTAGCGAACTTTTTCAGCACATCCTCGTCAACCCTGACGAAGTATCTCCAGACCTCTGGGGGTTTTACCTCTAATCCAAGGCTCTTGTAGTCTTCCAGCGTAGGAAGTTTTTCAAAATGTTCAATTCTCATATACGGTTCAATGAATTCGGATTCCAGCTTCCTTCTTATGCTCGGATCCAAATAGGCTATTTGAAGTAGATAGTAATCTTCCAGAACCCTTTGAGAAACACCCAGTTGCTTAGCTGAGAGCCCTACTGCAGCTATTCCACCACCCTTGCCATTTCCCCTGTTATGCATCTGGACAAGTGGTCTTAATAGGAACCTGCCTCTTATCGGTATTGGAGAAATCACGCCGATAACACCACAACCGCCTTCCTCAACCCTCTCTAAAACTCTCAAGTAGATCACCTCAAATGATCTAGATGAACCAAATGGTTATACTTTCCTCTCCTAAACTTGACCTCGTATTTCGGACGGAGCTCTCTAATACTCCTTAAACCGAGTTTTGAAAGAATATAGTCAAGCTGTTTCTTCCACGAATAATACATGTTTATTATTCTCTGAGCTCCCCATTCAGGATCTATCAGGAGGCTTAAGGCAGGATCGGTGGTTGCTATTCCAGAGGGACATCCCCTCCCCCTTTCACAGTTTCCACACCTCTTGCATCCCAGGGCGACAAGCTCGCTCGTGCCTATTACCGCACCGTCAGCCCCGAGAGCTATTATCTTAGCAACGTCAAAGGCTGTTCTTATTCCCCCACTTGCCATTATTACTATTTCATCCCTAACGCCCTCTTTCACAAGATAATTGTGGACAATGGGAATAGCGTATTCAATTGGCATGGCAATATTTTTCTTGGCTATATCGGGTGCAGCCCCCGTTCCACCGAAACCCCCGTCTATCTGAAGGATATTAGCGCCTGCATAATAGCTTCCGATGGCAACCATGTCAACGTCTATAGGCGTGGATACTTTCACAGAGACTAACGCCTTAGGATTAATATCCTTGATCAACTGTACGTGTCTATAATGGTCCTCTACGGAGTAAACATTGTGGAAGGGGAATGGGGAAAAGAGGCTTATGTTAGGCACTACTTCTCTCATTTCAGCAACTTCTGGAGTAACCTTGTCTGCGAGTAAATGTCCACCTAGACCAGGTTTAGCTCCCTGAGCATACTTTAGGCAGACTATTCTTGCTCTCTTAATCGTCTCAGCACCGACTCCGAAGTGTCCAGTCGCCACTTGAGTTATCACATAATCCTTAAAAGGTATGAGCTCCTTTGGATAACCTCCTTCGCCCGTGCTTGTGAATGTTCCCCAGGCCTTAGCTGCCATAGCCCTAGCAATCATAACCCTTAAACTTATGGATCCGAACGACATGTCGGCACTATACATCGGAATCGGGATTTCTATTTCAGGTCTCCCGTCTCTCCTCTTGTTTAAAACTATCGATGTGTCAAGGTCTTCAATCTCAAAGATCTCGTCAGGAGTTACCTTCTCTTCAAGTTCAAAATCAAACCTTATTCTGTCAAATCCGCCTCCAGAGTCACCTACTCTAAACTCATATCTTCCAGAGAGTTTTCCATATCCAGCCTGTTCCCAGGTTGAAAGAATGAGGTCAGCTGTCCAACGCTTGTCTCCAAGTATGAGATACTGAGGGTTAATTCTAACCGTTAAAGCGCCTGTTGGACACGCTTCTACACATCTCCGACAATCCGTGCCAATACAGCGGTTGCGATTATTAGTTATGCGAAGAATCCCATTGGGCTTCTTGAACGCTTCGTACTCGATATGAGCTGAACCTATGTACTCTGGACAGACCTGGGCACAGATGCCACATGCAGTGCATTTAGCTCTCTCTAAGATAACGTCATACTTGTCTATCACGTAAGGTTGCTTGGACGGGGCGTTTTTTACTTCCGGTTTCTTTAAAGCCAGCTTGCCCTGTATCATTCTGAATCACCATACACCTTTTCCTCAAGCTCCCTGTAGAATATGGCTCTACCGAGCTCGCCTCTAAGCCTCCTAACTTCTCTTAAGCCCATTCCACCAAGAACTTCGAGAAGCTGGTCTCTCCAAGCGTTGACGAGGTTTAAAATTCTTTGAGAAGCCAAATTGATATCTGCATCTTCCACCCTCATTGGACAATCATCTCGATGCTTATCACCATAGCAAACTCTACATCCCAATGCAATTTGGTATGCTAACCCTATTGCAACAGCGTCTGCACCTAGAATTATGGATTTAGGAACATGCGCAGCCTCGGCAATCCCCCCACTTGAAATAATAGAAACCTCATCCCGCATACGCTTTTCAACGAGACGGGTGTGAACGCTTCGAATGGCTTCTACTATAGTGTCAGGATCTTGTTCAACAATGCAATCATCGATATGAATATGTATAATTTCAACCCCGGCTTTTACTGAATTCTCAGCATCCTCAGCCACTTCATCGATGTTTGAAAACCTGGTACAAACTATTACAGAAGGATTAATCCTCCTCACTTGTTTCAAATCTTCTCTTATCCTCTCTTCACTCGCTTTCTCCTCTTGATAATCTAGCTCAATTATCCGTGAGGATTCGATGAGCTTGGGGAATTCGATAATCTTACTGGAGGGGATTCTGGGCATTAGGTTAGAAGCGTAAGGCGATAAGCCGCCAAAATAATCCTCTGCCTTAAGGATTGAAAATGTGTGGAGCATGCTGGCAGCCCTGGCTAGCGCAAGCGTTAAGCTCCTATCGGATGGGGAAGAAAGCGGGGCGTCGAGAATCATTGGTACAGGTATTTCAATCGTCATCGGAGGTTCTGAAACAAGCCTGGAGCCTTCGAAAACCAGGCGAGGCGGCTTCCTGCCCAAGTCCACCGTGGTTGAAATATACTCTCTTCCATGTATCCCATCCCTCGTAGGCCTAACTATCTCGGAGAAATCAAACCAGAATCCGTCAAACCCCCTGCCTGCGAAAAAACCGCCGAAACCGGCTCCTGAAACCGGTATTCTACCCGTCTCAGCCTCAAAGAATATGT
>JAVZMD010000073.1:0-7654 GCA_038883435.1 Thermoproteota archaeon | reverse complement strand
TGAACATCCCTATGTTTAAGGTGCCCCAGTTCATGTCCTATAACAGCCTCGACTTCAGGCTCGTTTAAATTATCTAATAGGCCTCTTGTTACCGCCACTCTTGAACCTGTTAGAGGATTTCCATATGCAAAAGCATTCGGTAAAGGAATATCTGAAACCATTATCTTAGGGGCTTTTTTAAACCCGCTTTTATCAGCAAGCTTTTTCACGCTTTGCTCCAACCATGGTAATTCCCCTTCGTTTAATGGTTTAACACGGTAAATATAATCTATTAGATAAGGACCGATAAGCCACTGAATAAGGTTCCATAATATTACTATAGGCAACATTATAAACAGGGAGACACCCATGAGTGAGAGTATAATCGCTAGGAAACCGGTGGTAACTGCAATAACCAGCATCATCGTAGCAATCATGTTAAACCTCAGTTTCCACAGATTCATTATAGCTCACCTCCTTTTGTAGTCACTAAGATACTCCGATATAAAGTTTAAGCCAAAAAATAGTATAGCATTACATTTTTCTCGGAGAAACTTAGCAAACTTAATTAATTCGCGTGAGATTGTTTGTGACATGCCGATTTGTCCAATAGACACTGGCAGGTACGGCTCTTTTGAGATGAGGAGGATTTTCGAAGAGGAAAACAGGCTTCAGAAAATGCTTGATGTAGAGGCGGCTTTAGCAGAAGCCTTAGCCGAAGTAGGAGAAATACCCAAGGAAGCCGCTTCAATGATAAGAAGCAAAGCAGTTTCCAGAATAGTTACTGTCGACAGGGTGAAGGAGAAGGAGAAAATAACCAAGCACGATATAGCTGCGATGGTAGAAGTACTCTCAGAAGAGTGTGGAGAATATGGGGAATATGTTCACTGGGGGGCAACAAGCAACGATATAACAGATACAGCACTAGTACTCCAATTGAAAGAAGCCTTTAGCATAATCAGTAAGAGGTTGATTTCTCTTATAGAAAGCTTATGCGGCATGGCTGAGAAGTATAGGGACCTTGTAATGCCCGGTAGAACCCATGGTCAGCACGCTATTCCCATAACGCTTGGATTCAAGTTCGCCGTTTACGCTGCTGAACTTGCTAGAAACTATGAGAGAATGTTACAGCTCTCAAAGAGGGTATTGAAGGGGAAGATCGGTGGAGCAGTTGGCACTATGGCAGCCTTCGGAGAAAAAGCTCTCTCGATAGAGGAAAAGACTATGAGTAGGCTTGGTCTGGAACCTGTCGAGATAGCGACGCAGGTCATTTGCAGGGATAGGTTTGCCGAATTAATACTTTGGACAGCATTATTGGGTTCAAGCCTGGATAGGATAGCTGTTGAAATAAGGAACCTCCAGAGGACGGAGATAATGGAGGCTGCTGAGGGCTTTGGTGAACAGCAGCGCGGGAGCAGCACGATGCCTCAGAAACAGAATCCTGTTGACAGCGAGAAGGTATCTGGGCTCGCTAAATTGCTGAGGGGCATGGCAATACCGGCTTTAGAAAACATTTCACTATGGCATGAGAGAGACCTTTCCAACTCTAGCAATGAGAGGTTTACCATACCCCTATGTATGATACTGCTTGATGAAATGCTCATTACTATGGAGAATGTTTTGAAGAACCTAAGGGTCTATCCTGAGAACATGATGAGAAACCTAGAGTTAACAAAGGGCAGGATAATGAGTGAAGCTGTTATGATGAAACTAGCTAGAAAGGGCATGGGGAGGAAGAAGGCATATGAGACTATTAGAAAACTGTCTAGGAAGGCTATTGCTGAGAATAAGAGTCTAATAGAAGTATTGGAAAGCGATCCTGAGGTCACTAAGTATATTAGTCATGAAGAGCTAACTGCAACAATGGACCCAAAGAATTACTTGGGAAAATACAGAGAATTGATAAATAGAGCGGTTTCCTATGCTTTATCTAAAATAGATGTAGAGAGAAAAACCTTAACTTAGCATAATGGTTTTTTACCAAGATGATTCATAGTATGAATAGTCTAGTAGAGTTAATCAGGAAAAAATCCTTAAGGTACTATACTTCAGACCCTGGGCACGATTGGTTACATGCTGAAAGAGTCTATAGGATGTGCATGAGGATTATGGAGAAGGAAGGTGGTGATCCTGAGGTACTTACTGCAGCGGCTTTGCTTCATGATATTGGTATTTCATACGAGCTTGAGGAAGGAATAGACCATTCTGAGAAAAGCGCCGAGATAGCAAGCAAAATCCTTTATGAAATAGGTTTTCCAGGAGACAAGATAATCAGAGTACAGGAGGCGATTAGACAACATAGGTTTAGAAATAGCATTAAGGCAACTACTCTAGAGGCGAAAATACTCCAAGACGCCGACCGTCTAGATGCAATTGGTGCGATAGGTATAGCGAGAACGTTCTCTTATGGGGGTAAGAGGAAAATCCCCATTTACTCCGATGATGAGAACGTTGTTTCCACTCTTCAGCATTTCTACGATAAGCTCCTTAGAATAAGAGATACATTAAATACTGAGACGGCTAAAGCAATCGCAAGGGAGAGACATGAATTCATGGAAACCTTCTTATCAAGGCTGTTTAAGGAGGTTAAGGGAGATGCTTAAGTCCCTCATGTAATGTTTAAGTAATCTTAATCTAGTCTGTAGGTAAAAAGTTGGTGATGCAAATAGTTTTCATAGGTCCAGCTGGTTCGGGAAAGACAACTTTAGTCAGCAAGTATGGGGAGTGGCTCAGCTCAAGTGGGCAGAAAGTATCCTTTGTGAACCTTGACCCTGGAGCTGAAGAAGTACCTTATTCTCCATCTTTTGATATTAGAGAATTCTTCACTGTTGAGGAGATAATGAGAAGAGAAGGACTAGGGCCTAACGGAGCTATGATAAGGGCAATGGACCTTTTAACCGAAAGAAGTTATGAATTAACCTCTAAGATAGAACTTTTCCAAGCAGATTATAGGCTTGTGGATACTCCTGGACAGAGCGAATTATTCGTATTCAGAAATACGGGACCGGAGATTGTTAAAAGCCTTTCTAGCATCGGCAGAACGATAATAGTATTTTTGATAGACGGCCAGCTGATACGCTATCCAAGTGATCTTATAGCCATGTTCTCACTAGCAGCAGCATGTAGGTTGAGATTAAACGTCCCCCTAATTCATGTAGTCACTAAGGCAGATGCGCTCGGAAGGATTGACTTAGAGCTCTTAATGCAGAATTCAGATTATTTAGAAGACAGAATCATTAAGGAAGAAGGTGGGCTTTTACAAGAGTACATGTTAGAGTATTCTAAAATTATTCATCCCATGCTCAGAAGGCAAAGAACGGTTTTTGTTTCAGCTATGGTTGGAATAGGATTCGAAGCATTAGAGTCCATCATACACGATGCTATATGCGAGTGTGGAGATCTTCGTTAAGCTTACTCCGATATATTTTTACGAGTTCTTCATAATATTCTCCGGAAGCGATGCTATCCTCAATAAGCTTTACTAGAGAATAAACTTCTTCAAAGAATACGATATCATCCTTCAATACGCCTCTTTTTCTCATTTTCCTCACTCTACCCCTTATGCTTACGCCGGCTTCCATTAGCGTTAGCGATAAGACTGTGTGTTTCAATTCTTTAAGCGGAGTTCTGAAACGATCTGCAAGTAAAATGAGGCTTTGTCCCAAATCATCCATATCATCAATGTTGATCTCTAAGCCCCTGTCGATATGCTTTTTCATTGAAAACGTTAGTAAGCATAGAGAATCTTGAATTTCTGAAAGCACTCTTCTTAGCTCCTCCGTCAAAATCATAAAAATGAATAATGAAGAAACTTAAATAGTTTCTCAAGCGAAGGAGAGAGGTTTATAAAAAGGATTAGGATTCTAAAAGCATGGCAAATCCAGTTGAACTCTTGAAAAGGATTATTGACTATGCTATTGCATCAGGGGCCTCGTATGCCGAAGCAAGATTTCACAATGATTTTGAGAAAAGCATTGCTTTAAAAAACGGTGACGTAGAAGCAGTCGAAGCAAATTATGAGAGGGGAGTAGGAATTAGAGTCATCGTTAATGGTGGGTTGGGCTTCGCTTCGACTAATCTCCTTAAGCCTGAAACAATTGCGAATGTAGTGGATAAGGCCGTTAAAATGGCTAGAGCATCATCGTTACACAAGACGACGGGCATTAGGTTTTCAGAGGAAGACGCTTACTCTATAGAGTGGAATGTTTTTGAAAAGAAGAATCTTGAGAATTGGAGCTTGAACGATAAAGTGGATTTCCTCAAGAAGTTAGATGGTGAGATTTTAAGCCAAGGTGTAAACATCTCATCCAGATATTTAACTTATTCAGAAGAAAGAAGCGAACGAGTATACGTTAATACTGAAGGGACTTTCATATCAGCGATAACACCGCGTCCTTTCCTCTTCGCATTAATAACAGTAACAGACCATTCTAAGGGAGTTATACAAAGAGCTCTTCAATTCGGAGGCTCCGGAGGCTTGGAGGCTGTAGAATCCTGGAAGCTCGAGGAGAAGTTAAAGGAGGAAGTAAAGACTCTCCATAAGATGCTTATGGATTCAATCAGACCTCCGGAAGGGATTATGGATGTGGTTATCGGTAGCGAAGTAACGGGGATAATATCGCATGAGGCTTCTGGACATCCTGGTGAAGCTGATAGAATACTTGGTAGAGAGGGGGCTCAAGCAGGCGAGTCATATCTAACACCAACCGACATCGGTAGGAAAGTTGGAAGTGAAGTTGTTAACTTGGTTGATGACCCAACTATACCCGGCTCCTTCGGTTTTTACCTTTTCGATGACGAGGGTGTTAAGGCAAGGAGAAAATACCTGATAAAAGAGGGAAGAATATTTGAATTCTTGACGAATAGGGAAACTGCTGCAAGGCTCGGTGTAAAAAGCAATGGATCGGCTAGAGCATCGGGATATGACGTAGAACCGATAGTAAGAATGTCAAATACGTTCATGCTCCCTGGCGATTATACTTTAGAGGAGCTTTTAAGTGACGTTTCGAAGGGAGTTTATATTAAGAGCTTTATGGAGTGGAATATCGACGATAAGAGATGGAACCAGAGGTACGTTGGTCTAGAAGCATACTTAATAGAAGACGGTAAAGTAACAGTCCCCGTTAAAAACCCAGTCATAGAGATAACTACTGAAAAGCTTTTCTCGAGTATCGATGCCGTAGGCAGAGATTTAGGTTTCACGGCAGCAACATGTGGCAAGGGAGACCCCATGCAGGGAGTGCCAGTTTACACTGGGGGACCTAGTGTAAGAATAAGAAACATAAGGGTAGGAGGTGTAGGATAACATGGTTGAGCTTCATGAGAAGGTTTTGAAAATACTAATGGAGAGAGGAGCAGAAGAAGCGATAGTAATACTGAGAATTAACGAGAGAAACTCTGTAAGATACGCCAACAACGAGCCCACTATAGCCTTCTCAGAGGCAATAAATACTGTAACCATATACAGCAGCATTGGTGAGAGAAGCTTTCTAGGAAGCTTTGAAAACGTTTCTGAAGAGTTCATTGAGAAGATTGTCGATGATGTTATAACTATGACTAAAAACTCTCCGCCATCCCCATATTATGCTCCGATACCGAAAGGGCCCTTTAATTACAGGACTGGAAAAAAGGTAGAGAGGAGAGTAAGGAGAATGGACGAGCAATTAGTTTCCTATGTTTCCGAGGCCATTGGGGCGAGTAGGGAATCAGGAGCAGATAGAAGTGCGGGAATAATTTATGCGGACCACCAGGAGGAGAGACTTGTTTCTTCAACAGGCTTAGACCTGCAAGAGGATTCCTCGTCCATAATTCTGAACCATCGGGCATTTGCAAGTCCAGAGGCAACAGGGCAATGGGTTTCATGCTCTACAACTCTAAGAGATTTCGATCCTTATGATGCTGGTAGGAGGGCCGGCGAGATAGCAAGGATGAGCTTGAATCCAGAATTCGTGGGAGAAGGAGTTTACGATGTTTACCTGGGACCATTAATATTTGCAAACATAATGAGCGAGGTTGCAGGATTTGCCTCGGGCTTTCTAGTGCAGATAGAGATGAGCTTTCTCAGCGGTAAGCTAGGTGAGAAAGTCGGTGCAGATGGACTAACTATGGTAGACGACCCTACTATGCCTCAGGGTCTAGGCGAGAAAATTTTCGACGAAGAAGGCATACCCACTCAGAAAACGGTAATAATCGAGAGCGGCATTTTAAAAAGCTATTTACATAATAGTAGGACGGCTAAGGTTGCTGGAACATCATCTACTGGAAACGCTGGAATAATATATCCTCATCCTTGGAATGTAATAATCAAGCCCGGCAACGTAAAGGAGAAAGACATGCTGCAGAAACTTGGAAACGGACTTTACTTAACAAACAGCTGGTATCAGAGATACCAGAACTATAGGACTGGAGACTTCTCCACTATAGTTAGAGACGGTGCTTTCTACGTTGAGGATGGTGAGATTAAGTATCCCGTTAAAGGATGTAGGATAAGTGACAATCTTCAAAGAATCATCTCTAACATAGAACTCCTTTCAGATAGGCTTTATCCTATTAAATGGTGGGAGGTAGAAGTACCAACATATGTTCCTACTGCAGTAATTAGAAACGTCAAGATAACAAGGGCATTTGGTTAGGGTTAGATTAGACCAGTAATTATTGCAATACTTGCTATGAGTAATAGCACTCCTGCTATTAGCCTCATGTACTTTCTTTTCTCAATCCTCCAAGCATCGATCTCTAATACACTCCTGCCGAAGTAGACGAGAACAACGATAATGATAAGAGGGAAGACGAATATTAGGTTGTATAAGAGTAGAAGAGAAAAAACCTCAATTGTTAAACCTACCTTAGCAAGCATATAGAGTATTGTTATGTAGATTCCACCAGTGCATGGTAATTCAACCATTGAGACAGCAATGCCTATTAGAAATCCTGCTGTAACAGTTATGTTAGAAGAATATCTTTTTAAGATCCTGCTTAAAGCATCTGGTTGTTCAAGGCTTACACCTTTACCGTAGAACAAGAATTCCTTAAACTCTAATATTGCAAAAAAGATTGCTATTAATCCTATTAAGTAACGCAAGAATATTCTAAATGGAGAAATGTTAATCAGGTATAGTAGACCAATACCAATGCTAAAGTAGGAGAGCAGAACCCCTATTATAAACGCTCCACAATTTAATAACATTCTCCTAGAGGAGCCTTGTGAAAAAGAGTATGTTAAAAGTAATATGATTGTAGCAAATGCGCAAGGATTTAAAGAATCTATGAAGGCAGCAACTATTACACTTGCGAGGGAGGGTAGAGATAATGCGGCACGATCTTCCTCTAAGAATTGCCTTATTATTTCACCGGCCTTATCGTAATACTCGCCACTCCTATATTCGAGTATAAGGTTTTCCAGATTTTGAATAATATTTTCATCTCCAATCAAATATGTATCTCCTACGAAAACCAGGGGGACCTCGCGATTTTCATCCCTTATGTTAAACTCTTCAGTTAAGGTGATGAATAATTCCAAATTGGTATTGTTATTAAGTACGTCGAATCTCTTGAAAACTACATCAGGATACTTCGCCTTAATTACATTGATATAATCCTCAACCCTCATGCAGTGTTCGCATCCTTCTGTGACAAAGTAGTAAATGGTTACGCTTTGGGGAAGAGCATTAGTAGA
>JAVZMD010000072.1:0-7739 GCA_038883435.1 Thermoproteota archaeon | reverse complement strand
TTGATTTTTCGTGCGCTACACCATAGTTCTTGATCAACCTCTCTTCCCAATATATAGGCTGCTAATTCACTTATTCCCTTTATCTCTTTAACCGGCTTAGTTATCACAAGTCTTCCATTTCTAAGAACAGTAGCTGTATCTCCAATTTTTAATACTTCTTCGAGTCTATGTGATATATAAAATATCCCAATATTGTGTTGCTTAAGTTCTTTTATGAGGCTCATTATCACATTTTGTTCTTTGATTCCTAAAGGCGCCGTTATTTCATCAAATATTATTACTTTCGGGCGACGAAGCAGAGCTCTTATCAACATTACTATCTGTTTTTCCGCTCTGCTACAATCTTTTATAAGTTTTTTGAGGTTTATCTTAATATCTAGTTTCTGTAAAATCTCTGAGAGGGCTCTGTTGTTGTATAGAGTCTTTGGATTGAAGAAGGCTCCAGGCAGATCGCCCATAAAGATGTTTTCAGCAATGGTCAAATCGTCTACAAGTTCTGGGTCTTGAGGTATTCTTAAAATTCCAAGTTCTTTGGCCTTTTTTGGGTTTAATTCCTCAATTTTTTTTCCTTCTATCCAAATTTCTCCCGCCTCTGGTTTATAGACTCCAGATAGTATCTTCATCAAAACTGTTTTCCCCGCACCATTATGTCCCAATAGGCAATGAACTTCGCCTGGCCAAAGAGTTAAGCTCACATTGTCTAAGACTTTTACACCATAAAATTCTTTGACAATATTCTTTAACATGACAAGCGGGGCTACCATCATCTCACCTCAAGGTATTTTTCAAATAACACCATACCAATGAGGAATAGACCCTTTATTAAATATTGCGTGATTGCCTCTATAACCATTAAAGTCATGATATTCGTTAACATGCCGAGGAATAATATTCCGCAAAATGCATTGAGTACTCCTCCCTTGCCGCCTCTTAGGCTTATGCCACCAATCACTACAGCCGCTAAGGCATCAAGTTCTATGCCCATTCCATAATGCGGATGCATTACTCCCGTACGCCCTATCATTAAGAGGCCGGATAACCCTGCTAATAGGCCGGAAAGTGCTAGCGCTATTGACTTAGTGGCTATTAAGCGCACGCCAGCAGTGTAGGCAGCCTCCGGATTTCCTCCGACCTGATAAATAGCTCTACCAAATGATGAATAATTCAAAATAACGCCTGTCAATATCAATAATAACAACCAGAGAAAAGTGATTAAAGGTACTCCACCAATTGTGCCTTGAGCGAAATATTTTATGTAATCAGGAATAGTATATAATGGGTTTCCCCCGCTTATGGTCCATGCCAACCCTCTACTCAAAATTAATGTCCCGAGAGTAGTTACTATGGAAGGTATTCCAAAATAAGAAATCACAAAACCATTCATTAAACCTATAGTTGTCGCTATAAGAAGTGCTACAATCAGTATCAGAAAGCTAGGAAGGACGGGGTTTAGTTCTTTAATAAACATAATTGTACCTGGCTCTGGTAAATAAGTGTAATAGTAACCCATATGCCAAATGCAGAAAATAGTAGCTGTTAAGCAGAGAACGCCTCCAACTGAAAGATCAAACATCCCTAGTAGAACGGCAAGCATCATTCCGATCGTGACAATTCCCGTTATTGAAACGTAAGATAGTATAGCTCTGAAATTATCTAAAGTCAAGAATACCGGCTCGATGATCGAAGAGAAAATGACAAGTATTATTATAAATAGTATCGCCGGATATTTTTTAAATATCTTTACTAAAAAAGTTAAAAAAGAAAAAATAGAGGACGATTTATACGTCATATCACTTTGCCACCTTTTCTAGGATTAGGATTTAGAATATTGCTGTAGGATCATAATGTAAAACTACGTTCTCTATCGTGACAAGCTCAGTTCCTGTGATAACATCATACGCTGTTGTACCACCAGGTCCTTTAGACACTTTCCTCACTTCTTTTACAACTTTCCATTTGGCTGGGGTTCCGCCAGGTCCGGTGGTGATCTGCAACCCCTCAATCCATTCTGGTGGAGGTAGGTTACCGTGATCAATGTAATATCCTAAGATGTACATAGCTACTATTGTGATCTCCCAAGAATGGTTAACTACTGTTGATTTATATTGTCCGCCCTTCATTATTTCTACATAAGCCTCTTTCTGTCCATCTATTCCGCTGACCATTACATGAGTCATGCCAGCAGCTTGTAAAGCTTGTAATGCTCCAAGGGCCATGGCATCATTCATGGCGTATACATAATCTATCTTTTCTCCATAAGTCGCTATTGCATCTTCCATTATCTTCATGCCTTTTTCTTGACTATAATATCCATATCCCACCCACTCGTATTTTATGTTCGGATACTTCGCTTTCCACACCTCGATCGCTCCTCCACCTCTTCCGATGGTCGCAGGACAACCAGCTTCACCACCTATAAGTGCCACGAAGCCCTTAGGCTCACCATACTTCTTTGTCAACTGTTGAGCAATGAATTCTCCCTGAAGCCTTCCAGCCTCCCACTGATCAATTCCAACATATGCGATGTAATCACCATACATCGTTCTGTCAACGACTACTACCGGAATATTGCGTTCTACACATTTTTTAATAACTTCTTTTGGCCCCTCCTCCGTAACCGGATTTATAATTAGTGCCTTGATCCCCTTTACAAGCATGCTCTCAACATCTGAAATCTGTTTTACTTGGTCGGCTTCCGGATTTGTTAATATTATTTCCCATCCAAAATTAGCGGCCATATCATAAGCTGCTCTTTGCATTGCTAGATAATAGGGACAATTCAAGTTTACGTGTGCAAAGCCCAAACGGATCTTCGTTCTAGGGACAAATGCGCTTGGAGCAGGAGCAACTGTTGGAGTTCCAGTAATAGTTACAGTCTCGGTTTTTGTTATCGTTTCAGTCTTAGTTTCAATCTTAACCGGAGCAGCCTGCCAGCCAGCAAGATAACCACCGACTCCAGCAACTACACCTGCGGCAACAACGCCAATTGCAACTTTCCCGGCAACAGACAATGCTTTTCTACGATTTATTCTTGTTTTTCTTGGGGAAAACATGGTGTACTTTACTAATCTTGGAGTACTATTTAAGTATTTCTTGACATATATTGACAAATAATTTTTATAAAGCGCACTATTTATTAAATTATATAATGTGGAAAACATGGTAATGTTCACATCTGCTGAGAAGGCAGTTTCGTATATAAAGGATGGAGATACAATAGGTTTAACTGGGTTTACTGGAGCTAACTTTCCCGAGGAGGTTATACTTGCCCTGCGGGATAGGTTTCTAACTACTGGAAATCCAAGAAACTTGACAATTGTCACAGCTGCCGGAACGGGTGATGGCTCCGGAAACAGAGGAATAGATTTAATAGCCTATGAAGGGCTGATTAAAAGGTTGATATTCTCGCATTGCGGTCTTTTACCAAGAATATCAAGGCTTATCGTAGAAAACAAAATTTTAGCATACAATTTCCCTCAAGGGGTTATATCACAACTCTTTAGAGAGATAGCTGGACGAAGACCTGGCCTCATAACAAAGATAGGACTATACACCTATGTAGATCCCAGAATTGAGGGTGGAAAGGTAAATGATTTAACGAAAGACTCAGAAGATTTAGTTCAGATAATACTGCTTAATGGAGAGGAATACCTATTATATAAAAGCTTCCCAATAAATGTTGGTATAATTAGAGGAACTACTGCCGATGAGGCTGGAAACATAAGCATGGAACGAGAAGGATTTACTTTGGAAAACTTATCCATAGCTCAGGCAGCTAAAAATAGTGGCGGAATAGTGATCGCACAGGTTGAAAGAGTTGCAAAAAGAGGTTCGCTTCCATCAAGGATGGTAAAAATTCCTGGAATATTCGTAGATTACGTCGTTGTTGCCAAGCCAGAACATCACTGGCAATCTGCGGTCGAGCCATACAATCCAGCGATAAGTGGTGAAATAAAAATTCCATTGGAAAGAATTAGAGCAGAATCATTAAATGAACGGAAAATAATTGGCAGGAGAGCGTTAATGGAACTTAGACCAAACTACGTTGTGAACTTAGGAATAGGCATTCCTGAATCTGTTTCGGAGGTCGCAGCAGAAGAAGGAGTCTCTGACCTATTTACGTTAACCGTCGAGTCCGGAATTGTGGGAGGTGTGCCACTTGGAGGCAAATATTTCGGACTTGGGGTGAATTTTGATGCTATAATAGATCAACAATACATGTTCGATTTTTATGATGGAGGAGGACTGGATATAGCATTCCTAGGTTTTGCTCAAGTCGACGAGAAGGGAAATGTTAATGTCAGTAAATTTGGTGGAAGATATGTTGGATGTGGGGGCTTCATAAACATTTCGCAATCAACGAGAAAGGTGGTGTTTTGCGGGACATTTACGGCTGGGGGGTTAGTAACTGAGGTTAAAAATGGCAAACTTAAAATAATCAAGGAGGGAGCTTTTAAAAAATTCGTTAAGAGTGTTGAACATATAACGTTCAGTGGAGAATATGCATCTAAACAAAATAAAGAAGTTATGTTCATAACAGAAAGGGCCGTCTTTAAACTTGGTAAAAGGACGTTAATATTGAAGGAGATCGCTCCGGGAATAGACATAGATCGAGATATCTTGGAAAATATGGATTTTAAAGTAGAAATTCCTGATGAAGTAAAGTTTATGGATGAAAGAATATTTAGAGAGGAAAAGATGAATATTAGAGATGACTGGCTTCAAAAATCACCTTTATCACCTTAAACATACTCCCCCGCATTTATGTTTATAACCTGCCCCGTTATGTAAGTTGCTTCAGCAAGGAAAGCTATTACTTTGGCTATTTCTTCTGGTTCAGCCATCCTACCTAATGGTATTTTTGAAATTCTTTCCCTTAACTTCCCCGGAGGCATTGAAAGCGTCATTCTAGTCTTCACGGCCCCTGGAGCTATGGCATTACAGAGTATATTATATTTCGAATATTCTTTAGCAATTACCTTAGTAAATGAAATTACACCACCTTTTGAAGCAGCATAGTTGGCTTGACCTATAGTTCCTTCTTGAGCGCTCATGGAACTTACATTAATTATTCTTCCACCACCTTGTCTTATCATATGTGGAATAACAGCTTTTGTGCAATTAAACACTCCTGTAAGATTTACGTCTATAACTCTTTGCCACTCTTCTAGACTCATATTGATGACTAATCTATCAATATTAATTCCTGCATTATTAACTAAAACATCTATCCTACCAAACTTTTCTATGACGTCTTTGATCATTTTTTCAACTTCCTCATATTTCGAAACATCTGCTTTAATAAATACAGCCTTTCTTCCCATCTTTTCAATTTCGTTAATTGCTTCCCTACCCTCATCCGACAATTCTATGTCATTTATCACTATATCATATCCTATTCGAGCTAGTTCTAATGCTGCCGCTTTACCTATTCCTCTCGTCGCCCCAGTTATCAGAGCAACTTTACCGGATCTCTCGGTCACAAGTTCTGGAATAAAGTAAGTTATTGTGTCATCAAAAGTTTCTTTCTCGATTAACATGCCTTTAATGCCGGGCTTAAGCATGCTGATATGTTCATGCTCAATTCTAACAAGGTAAAGTTCACCTTTTTCATCTTTAGCGACGCCTACAGCATAAATTGTTTTGAAAGGTTGAGGGGGAACATATACTATTGTATAATACATTAATTCTGCCTTCATAGCCATCACCTTGTAAGAACAGTTACTAGAGAAACAGACCCTGTTCCACCGTGGTTTTCAACAACCGCCACTTCAACGTCAGGGATTTGTCTCATCTCGGCCTCGCCTCTTAATTGTAAGAATTGCTCTACAATCATACCTATTCCTGTTGCTCCCACAGGGTGCCCTTTAGCTTTCAATCCACCACTAACGTTAACAGGTATCGCCCCCTCAAATGTTACCACACCTTCTCTAATTAACTTATAACCTTCACCCTTTCTAGCAAGTCCTAAAGCTTCGTAACACATAAGTTCCACTGGTGTGAAGGCATCATGTACCTCAGCAATCTGAATCTGTTTTGGTGTTATCCCTGCTTCTTTATAAGCCTCATCAGCAGCTAACTTTGATGCGCGTAGAAATGCTGGATCCACTCTTCTAAAACTACTAAAAGCGTCATGAGCCATCCCCATTCCCTTGATATATACAGGTGTATCCGTGTATTTCTTTGGATCTCCGCTAATTAGCAGAGCTGCAGCTCCATCAGTAAGAGGACAGCAATGTAAGAGCCTTATTGGGGGCGCTATTAAACGAGAACTCATCACATCCTCTACTGTTATCTTTTTTTGGAACTGTGCCCAGGGATTACGGGTGGCATTCTCGTGATTTTTTACTGAAATTAATGCGAAATCTTCTTCCGTCGCTCCGTATTTATTCATGTAGTGTTGTACCATCAGAGAATAAGATGCGGGTTGAGTGATGCCAATTCTCCTTTCCTCAGGGGATGAACCTCTCATTAATATCGTCGTCGCTGTATCAGTTGAAACTGCACTCATGCGCTCAAAGCCAATTACTAGGACATTTTTTGCAAGACCAGATTTTATAAGATTCCTAGCAATATATACAGCCATGCTACCACTGCAGCAAGCTGCTTCAACTCTGAAAGCTTTTGCTCTGGAGTTACCCAATGCCTCCCATGCAACTGTACCAGTTTGATGTTGCTCTGAAAATTGATTATCCACACAACTCACAATAATCCAGTCTATTTCTTCTGGATCTATTCCTTTCTCCACATTATGTAAACATTCGTGAACCATTTTTTTTATGAGTAGCTCCGTATTCTCCCTTAGAACTCCATATTTCGTATGAGCGTAGGACACTATTCCTATCATCAGTAAGGAAAAGTTTTATTCTAAAATAAAAACTTTATCTCCCGTCATAAATTTCATCAATCACAAAATCTAATCCAAGTTCTTCCAGCTTTTGTTTTGTTGGTATGCCATTTTCAATATTCCATCCAACTTCCATGTAGAATGCATCTAAAAGTTTATCTAAATTTTTTACATATTCTCCTTTTGTAGGTCCAGTAGTGATAGGTTCATGAAATCTTTTCGGAAGTTTATCGTCTTTTCGTCTAATACCTTCTCTGACGTTAAAGCATCTCTCAAGAGTAAATACTCTTTCTGCTACTTTAATAAGCTCAAGATCAGTAATATCGAAACCGGTTAAGGCTGATGTTATCGCAGCAAGTCTCGCGAATGTTACAGCATTAGTTTCATCACCCTCGACTATAAACCTGCAAAACCCGAGTATTTCTGCGCATATACCATGCAAGAAAAACAAGCGTACAGCTTTAGCTCTTTTCTCTACTTCATTTTCATCGAACCTATTTAATGGAGGCCATGGAAGTCCATATTTTATAAGATCTGGATTTTTTCCAAAATCCCATAATCCGCTCCAATTGGGATGCGTATGACAAGCTCCTCTATTTCCAACAGCATATTGTATTGCAAAAGACCTAGAAGTACCTCTAGGATCATGCGCTGGAGCTTCTAATCCTTTAACATGAATAGCTATTTCTTCAGCACCATTTCCAATTTTTTCTGAAGCACGTTTAACTCCTTCAGCCAGAATATTTCCGAGTTTATTTTTTCTAAAAGCTATAGCATCAATTAAGTTAAGTAAAAGATCCGGGTCACCCCATCTTAACTCTATTCCATCGGTTAGCTCTTTGGATATCATTCCCTTTTCATATGCTTCTACCGCAAATGCTATAACAGCCCC
>JAVZMD010000071.1:487-7784 GCA_038883435.1 Thermoproteota archaeon | reverse complement strand
CCCGTTAGCTTCCCATTGAATATTCACAAGTATATATGTTTTTCTTCCTGCTTAATCGATTATGTGTGAAATGTGTTAAGAGAAGGAGTAGAAGTGATATTTGAAGCTTTGAAAAATTCCAGTTTTAGTATTTTTAAAGAAAGTTTTTATCCCTCTACATAGATTAGAAACCAAGAAAAAATTATGATAATTGAAGTAAACTATTACGCTTGGCTTAGGGAGGAGTTTGGAGATAAAGAGTTTCTTGAAGTCGAAAACCAGATGACCCTCGAAGAAGTTGTCAAAAAATTAGTTGAGAAACATGAATCGTTAAAGTCTGAGAGTTTCTTGGTAGCCGTCAATGGAAAGCTTGTAAGCCGAGAAACTGTTTTAAAAAAAGGAGACGTTGTTTCAATATTTCCCCCAGCAGGAGGTGGTTAGGCTGATAAAAATCACTGAAGAAGACTTCTCAATGGAAGACCTTATACTAAGGCTTAAAAGAAGGGAGGTTGGTGCAATAGTGTCTTTTCTAGGCGTTGTCAAGGCAATTAGAGACGGTGACTCTGTAAATGAGCTTATTATTGAAGCATATAAAGAAGTCGCCGAAGAAAAGCTTAGGGAAATAAGAGAGGAAGCTTTAAAGAAATTCGACATAATAGATGCAGCTATAGTACACCGAGTTGGGAGGTTAAAGCCTCTTGAAAACATCGTCCTAGTAGTGGTTTCAGCGAAGGCTCGTAAGGATGCGTTCGATGCCTGCCGCTGGGTGATAGATGAGGTTAAGGCCCAAGCCCCCATATGGAAGAAGGAAATAACTCCTGAAGGAGGGAGATGGATAAGGGAGGGTTAGTCTTGAACAATAATGGGAAAGGGTTTGAAATGGTTGACATAAGCTGGAAGGGAGTGTCTCGTAGGAAGGCTATTGCAAAGGGGTGGATAAGGCTAAAACGCGAAACAATAGATGCTATAAGAACCGGTAAGATTGCTAAGGGTGATGTTTTAACCGTTGCAAAAGTCTCTGCAACTCTGGCGGTTAAAAAAACATCTGAGATAATACCTGGTTGCCATCCTATTCCAATTACGCATGTGGCTGTTGAGTTTCAAATAGAAGACAATAGAGTTTGCACAATCTGTAGAGTTGCTTCAGAGTCTAAAACTGGCGTTGAAATGGAGGCTTTAACTGGAGTAGCTATAGCCTTATTAACCATTTGGGACATGGTAAAGGAGGTTGAGAAAGATGAGAGCGGGCAATATCCTCATGCAGCTATCGAAAACATAATTGTTGAGGGCAAGGTGAAGGAATAAATGAGCTATCTGAAACATAAGGAGGATGTCCCTAAAAACCTCGGTTTTGCCATAGTAACCATCAGTGATTCGAGAACACTTGAGACCGATGAGTCTGGGAATACCGCTTCTAAAATTCTTATTTCAAATGGATATGATGTAGTTGAGAGAGTGTTAATATCGAATGATGCTGGTAGTATAAGAAAGAAAATAAGAGAACTCGTTAAAGACAAAAGGATTGACGTTATTATTACAATAGGAGGCACAGGATTAAGCAAGAAAGATTTGACTGTTGAAACGGTTTCAAAAATGGTTGAGAAGAAGATCAACGGTTTTGGAGAGCTTTTCAGAGCCATAAGCTATAATGAGATAGGTGCAAGTGCAATGCTTTCAAGAGCATTCGGAGGAGTTGCTTCAGGAAAGATAATACTCTGCTTACCTGGTTCTCAGAATGCTGTTGAACTAGCTATTAGAAAATTGATTATTCCTGAAATCAGACACATTGTTAGAGAAGCAAAAAGATGATAAAATATATGACTCATCCGAAATCTTTAAATAAAAGAAGTTTTTATGAGCAATAAAAAAAATGGAAAATGAAATAATAATTGTTAAAGAAGTTACTAAATCGTATAATGGGTTTACTGCATTAAACTCGGTAAGCTTTACAGTTAAGTCTGGTGAAGTATACGTGGTTCTCGGTCCCAATGGTGCTGGAAAATCAACACTGTTTAATATCATAGCAGGGGTTATGAGATCATCTTCCGGAAGTGTTAAAGTACTAGGTGATGCTCCTTCAAATCCTTCAACGCGTTTGAAAATATCTTATCTTCCGCCAACCCCACCGCTATATCCATGGTTGACAGTTATGGAAAATATCGATTTCTATTCTTCGCTTTACGGACTTAGTAGAAATGATGCACGTAAAGGGGCTATGGAGCTTCTAGAAATACTTGGAATAAAGGACCTCTCGAATAAGCTTGCATCAAAACTTTCGACGGGCCAAGGCAAATTAGCATCTATTGTACTGGCCTTAGTAGTCCGGCCAGAACTACTGATTCTGGACGAGCCAACTACCGGTTTAGATCCGGGAATGCGTAGGAATATCATAAACTTATTACGCAAGCAGGCTTCGAATAAGACTACTATTCTAATGGCGACTCACCTTATTGACGAGGCTGAAGAGCTTGCAAATCGCGTAGCAATAATGGATAAAGGTAGGATAATTGCCGAAGGCAGTGTTGAAGAGCTTAAGAAGCTTTACGCCCCGTCCGCTGTTCTCGTGATTAAGCCAAGCGGGGAGAATGTGAAAAAAGCTTCCAATGTTTTAAAAAGGCATTGGAGCAATATCTATAGCTCTAATGATGAAGTACGTTTGCATACTGAGAACCCTGATGAAGACATGCCCAAAGCAGTATTGATGCTTAGCGAGAACGGGATTAGAATTCTAAGCGTAAGCGTAGATAAGCCCACTCTGGAAGACGTTTTCCTTAAGCTTACGGGGAGAAGGTTGACAGAATGAGGCTTAAAGCCATAGCTTCTTTTATCATACGTGACTTAAAACTAATAGTTAGGGATAAATCGCTTGTTTTCTGGCTTATAGCTTGGCCACTGATATGGATATTCATGACTGCCTACATCTTTGTACCCCCGGCTGCTGGTGAGGGGACAGTCACTATTAAGCTTGGAGTTGTAAACATGGATAATTCTCAAGTATCTTTCAACGGATCTCTCCTCATCACGATCATGAAGGAGGTAAAGTATAATGGTTCAAATCTTTTCAACATTAAACTATACTATTCCGAAGAAGAAGCATTGCAAGCATTAAGAAAAGGAGAGCTTGATGCTGTAATAATTGTGCCAGACGGATTTGGTTATAATGCGACGAACATAATGAGAGAAACGAGGCTTAGAGCTTATATTGGTTCAAGAACTCCTCAATCTGCTCAAATAACCTCCTCTATAATAACTAACTTCTTTAACAGTTTTTCAAAAGAGCTTTCGCTTAAAAGAATGGAGAGCCTCCAAACAATAATGGAGCAATTACCGATCCCGGAAGAGGGGGAGCAATGGCTTAACATTAGTATTAGAGGAATTATGCAACCGTTAAACGTGACTTTTGAAAAAGTTTATCCAGAAGCATTTCAGAATCGTGCGAGAACGCTGGGATGGTATACGATCGGTGCAATCGGAATGATGTTTCTATACTCCGGTTTCAGTAGTGGTGCAACACTAATAGTTTCTGAAAAAGAAAGAGGGACGCTTAAGAAACTTTTTTCAACTCCTCTTACTGAAGGGGAATTCCTTACTGGAGGCTTTTTGTCCCAACTTACGATGCTATTGATATCTGCATTAGTACTAATAATTGTAGGAGCGTCCCCAGTTATAGGAGCATCTATCGCTTTCAATCCTTTTAATCCAGCACATTTTCTCGCCATCATCTTCATAGTTTGCGGGGCTCTTATGAGCATGAGCATTGGATCTTTAATCTCTTTAATATCGAAAACTTGGAGCTCAGCTTCAAACCTCGCAACTGTCCTTGGCATTCTACTTAGCTTTACAACTGGTATCTGGTTCCCAATAGAGTGGATGCCTCAACCCATAAGATTCCTTGCCTTAATCTTCCCTCCAGCATGGAGTATTGAAGCAAGTCGAAGAATACTCGTCTTCGAAACAGGCATAGAAACACTCATATTAGAGGTCATTAAGATATTTTCCTCAACAGCCTTCTTCTTAATCTTGGCCCTAGTATCCTATAGAACCATGATAAGAAAATATTCTGAATCTTAACCTTTTACATGATCATCCTAAAAGGAAAATAATGAATTGGAGAGATAGCTGCCTACTAGTAGATGCTTAATACTATGTTAAAGTTGTAGAAATTTATTGTTACTACTTACAATAGGTGGCAGGAGGGATTCAACTATTAAACGGTTTCCGAAGATATTTTTCTCTGAAACCAGATTGATGTGGCTATAGAGACAAAAAGAGTATTAAAGCTTATGGATAAACGTAGGCTCTCAATATTTATTGAGAAGCTCGCATAGAGATTTCTCGATGAAAGTATTGATAAAAGACTTTCGGATAAGCTATATTCTTCACTATGGGTTTCTTTCCCACCTGGTTCTAACCTATTTCTGCTTTAGTTTCGAAGTTCTTATGTAAAGAATCAGCAGGAATATCGTCGACAACAATGCGATTATTGTTGTAAATTTTACTGCTGTTTTTAATTCTGTCTGGGTTTTCAATTGGAATTCCCTGTGTTCAGGTACTGCACAATTAAACTGGTGGAAAACCTCGTTTACACTAAGTCCTTTAACTTCGATCTTGCTTAAATCATTAGTACCAAGGCCCCTCTGACTCCCAATCTTTATGCTAGGTATCTTCTCTGGGTCAAAGCCCATTACAAGGGAAGCAATGGTGTCTGTTGCTACTGGGTCCTTGCCTGCGATTATTAAATCCATTTTGACCGGTGTTCCACGTTGAGGACCATAGCCCTCCATACCGAGCCTTCCGTCTATTATTGTCAGGTCTATTCTTCTAGCTTTGCACAGATCTGTTATAACACCCCCGAGATAGAGATCGTTTTTCTTAGCAGCCTCTTCATGGAGTTTCCACTTAGCTGCCCAACCATACATACTATAGACAGCACCAGGAGCTATGCCAACAAGGTTTTTCATACCCAGAGTCACTATTGCAAGATAATGCGTCTTCATGACTGGAACAGATATGAAGACATCAGCTTCCGTGACTATTTTGTTTAGAGTAAAGCTCCTGTAAACTATTCCGCCATCTTCAACAGGAACATCGATTAGTTCACCGTAGTTTAAATCGACCAAAAAGGCACCAGTTCTATTTGCCACTTCAAAATAGCCGAGTTTCCTAAAGTTTTCCATGGTGTTCCAATCCGAACTGCCCTCGGCTATCCAAACTATGCTTGGGTTCCTTCTCTTAACTATTTTTACAAGTGCCTCAATTATGTCTGGGGGCGTAGTTGTGGGAACGGGATTTCCGTCAACAATATTCGGTTTTATTAGCACTTTCGCACCTTCTGGTACTATGCTTTCTATCCCACCAAGGTAGCTTAATGCTTCTTCAAGGACTTCTTCAAGGTTTCTTTCTCCAACACGAACTATTGCCACTGTTGAAGTCCCCGTTCCGGGTGTTGCATGTTGAACTCCAGGGCCTTTATCGAGTGTTTCAAAGTAAACTAGTGTTATTAGAGAGAGTACAGATAGTATTGCAAATATTGAAACAAAGATTTGTAAATTGTTTTTAGTTAATACTTTCTTCAGCGAGCTTTTCTGATATAGCTTGTTTAAACTTAAACGATTAAAAGTTTTCGATAAAAAACATACTATTGGAAGCAGTATGAAATTATAACTAGTCAATAATGCGGCCCTCTGACACGGATACGTAGCTCTTGAGGGTTTAGTGCCAGACCGGTATAGAAACCAAAGGAGGCTCACTATGCCAATAAAGTAAGTGTTTTCAGTAAGCTTCTTGAGTTTAGTAATAATGCTGCCCAAACAGATTTTATGCTTCATTTTTATGAGACGGTTTCTAAACTTTTCTATCTTATTTTTTCTTTGTATGTTGCTATTTTTAAAAACCAATTTTTATTTCTACCTTAGGCAAGCTTACCTCTAACAATTGGTCAATGAATATTTTTACGTCTTGTTCAGTTAGTACCCGTGAATGGGGACAAGGTTTATATTTCATCACCATCATTTGAAGTGGAATATGAATAGGGAATTATGCGATAAGGTCTACAGAAGAATTTCTGAAATCCCTTTAATCGACATTCATACTCATCTCAACCCTCATAGATTAAGAGCAGAAAACCTCTCGGAAATAATCCTATATCATTACATTGCTACTGAACTGATCACATCTGGCATGCCTCGTGAAATCCTCGATATAGAGAATCCTGATGAAAGAGTGAGGAGAAGCATTCCGTTTCTAAATAAAGTTAAAAATACTTCTACTTTCTGGGCACTTGAAAAAATTGTTACAAAACTTTTCGGATTTTCAGGAGATATTGGAGAAGACAATTTCAATGTATTGAAGGAGAGATTCTTGGATTTCGAGAAACATTTCGACGGGATTTCATTTCTAAAAGAGAGGGTTAGAATTCAAAAATCATTCCTCACTCTTCAGTTTACTGATCTAGATTCTCCTTTCGACCCATTATTTACAGGTTCGCTCAGATTAGAAAAATTATCAAAAGATTTTTCTCTAGATTCCTTAAACAAGCTTGAAGAATTATCCTCTATTGAAATTAATAACGCTGAAAGATTTAGAGAAGCATTGAAGTGGATTTTTGAGAAATTCGAGAGTAAAATCTCTTCTGTTGCAATAAGCCTCAACCCTAGTGAAATGGTTATGATCCCTGATAAGGCTACTGTAGACAATGCCATAACGAAGATAAGATCAGACTATCAATTAACCAGTGAAGAGAAAAATCATTTGATATCTTTCACGATAAGAGAATTTTTGAATCTTATTAAAGATAGTGGTATAGTCTTCCAACTAATGCTGGGTGTTGAGAGGCCAGTAATTGGAGCTTCTCCCCCAGACTACGCTATAGTATTAAACGACCCTAGGCAATTGTTATCACTATGTCCAGTTTTTCACGAATACAGGAATGTGAAGTTCGATGTAATATCAGCGAGCAGAATTCAGACACATGAACTGAATGTAATAGCTAAAAACTATAGTAATATCTTTGTATCAGGCTTTTGGTGGTATTCGTATTACCCGTCGATAATAAACGAGAAGACGATTGAAAGACTTCAAATACTCCCCATAAACAAGTGGTGCGCATTCTTTAGCGATGCATATGTGCCAGAATGGTGCTTCGGTAAGTCCGAATTAATTAAACATCAACTATCTATAACCCTTAGCGATCTAATTGATCAAGGTTACTTTACTATAGACCTCGCATTAGAAGTTGCTAGAAAAATACTTTATGAAAATCCGATTGAAATATATAGCCTTAGAGTTTAACAATTACGTACACTCTTTGTCTTCAAAT
>JAVZMD010000071.1:0-477 GCA_038883435.1 Thermoproteota archaeon | reverse complement strand
ATCTATTACCTCCTGTGGAGACTGACCTTCTTCAGGTTTTACTTCAAAGGATATTGCACCTTTGTAATCAATTTCTTCAAGTGTTGAGAAGAGTTCTACGAGGTCTTCTACACCGTTTATCGCCCCGTTCCTATAAAAGCTCGGATGCCAGTCTTTTAGATCTCCATTAACGATTTTTGCACAGCCTATGTGAATATGTGACAATATGCTCTTGAATTTAACGAGTTTCCTCGGCTTCTCGTTAAGAAGCGGTCCATGGCTTAAATCCCATAGTACTCCTATGTTTTTACACTCTCTTCTAACATCTAGGATAATTTTCTCTGCATCTTCCAATTGGCCTATTAACAGCTTCTTATCGTGGACAATATCGAATGTTTCAAGAAGAACATAGGCATCGTTCTTTTCTGCATACCCACAGATTTCTATTAGGCTCTCTCTCAGTTTGTCAAACGCATCTTTTCTCTTTTCATCCGACAC
>JAVZMD010000070.1:0-7934 GCA_038883435.1 Thermoproteota archaeon | reverse complement strand
GGATCCGCCGGAAATCAAATATATTCCTAGCATTGACAAAAATAAAGCTAAAGTAAACTTGTGACTATAGTTCAATCTATTATTTAGGACATCAATAATGTACACAAGGGGAATGTAGAAACTTGTTATAAAACCTGAATTTGATGCAGTAGTGTATTTCGTTCCTAGGCCTTGGAAGAAGATTCCGCCGAAGTAAAGTAATCCCAATATTACCCCTGGTTTAGCAGCTTTATACAACTCGTCTCTTTTATTCAATAGAACGTGAATGAAATAGGGTAACAGAAGTAAAACTGCCACTGTAAATCTGAATGCTACATACTCATTGGCATCGATACTTGTTGTAACTATCTTAATTAATGGAAAGGAAGTACCCCAGAGAATTGAAACAAGAACTAATAGTAAGTAGCCTAAGACATTTGTGCTGATGCTTTGCACGTAATTTTCAATAAACCGGATATTTAAGAACTCTTCCATAAACATTTCATGTCGGATTGGAAATCTGTGGGAAGCTTATTGGGAAAACAATTCCATCATCATTTTAAGTGATTCTGTTGTAACCGATCGCTTAGAAGCCTTCAAAACGTTCTTAATGATTCAAGCCCTTCCGAAGATCGTTTGGACCAGTAGTTACCTATTAATAGTCGAAGCATAGCCTCTGTGATAGAGAAAATAAAAATACTTTTATCTGTATCTCGGGAATACATTCCTTGCGCATTAGAATGACATCTTCTTCGATAGCACCTTTGTATGTGTAAGTCCCATCTAGTTGTCTTGCAAGACAATATCCAGTCGAGGTTTTAACAAAGGCTACTCGATGCCGATTGCATATGTGGCAAAGTTTTATCTTATGTTCGTCCGTCAAATAACCATTTTCAAATATTACTTTGACTATAGCGCCTCTTTCAATTGCAGTATTGTTGATCATCTCTATTTCCCTAGAGACGTAATCCCAGTCCTTACTAAGGACTTTCCCAATGTTTACTATGAAATCTATCTCAGTTGCACCCTCCTCACAAGCTTTGCGAGTTTCTTCTACTTTCATTTCCGTAGTGCTGTTCCCATGGGGAAAGCCTACAACCGTGCAGACGGCTATGCTCGTTCCGGAAAGTATCTCTTTAGCAAGCCTGATAGCATATGGTTTAATACATACTGCTGCAACATTATATTTCTTCGCCAATAGGCATCCTGCTTTAAGATCCTCATCTGCAAGAGTAGGATGCAAAAGGGCGTGGTCAATCATTTTAGAAATGGAGAGAAGTGATTTTTCCATCTTACTGACTAAAACTTATTAACATAATAATGTTTTCGACGAGGAGAAAATTATTTGACTATGTAACCAATTATTGGATTTTAGTTAGACTGTCTAGAGAAAAGAATTGTATTTTTAGTTAATCCTCGTTGATACTCGTCAAAACGAGAAATGTTGTCTAAAATAGGACAAATTCTATTTTAACATGAAAATGTTAAAAAAATAACACGGAAAAAGAATGGTGTTTTATGCCTATTTTTTGGGAAAAACATTTTCAAATTGTTTTTGAAATATTTCAAAAACAAAAGTTTATATATAGGAAGACAAAAGCCCCCTTGAAAAACTGAATGGAACCCGTATTAGTATTTGATGAGAAAAAGGCTAAAGAAGATGCGAAAGATCTAAAGGAAAAATTACTTGTTTCTCTAAAATCACAATTAGAAGAAGTTAGGAGGAAGAAGGAGAGGGCTGTTGGACCAGATGCCTACAACTTTTATTGGCAGAAGGAAAAAGAGCTTGAAAAGGAAATTCAGAAGATATCAACATTCCCAAGTATGCAATAGGTTTTTTAACAGGAAAATGTTTAATCGTCTTCTTGTTAAAAGAATATTTACAACTTTTTGATAAAAGATAGTGAAAAAGTACGATGCAGATATGGTTCAAAGAAGTTTGAGCTTTGCTTAAACTATGATGAGATAGTTGGCTTCTGGTTTGATGGGTGGTGGAACAAGCCTAATGCTGATTGGCGTCTCGGAGAACTCTATGACATGATACATTCGCTTCAACCATCAGCTTTCGCTTCAACCATCAGCTTTGACAGGTAATAACCATCATGTGGATCCGTTTCCAGGAGAGGATTTTCAAATCTTGCAGGATGCTCCGGGAGAGAATACTTCTGGTTTTAACAAAGCGAGGGTTTCAAACCTTCCGTTAGAATCGTGTATGACTATTAACAACAGCTGAGGCTATGATAAAGACGAAAAGAACTATAAATCTAGCTTAGAGCTAATAGAGATTTTGAAAAAAGGCGAATAGGTGGGGGTGCAAACCTTCTATTAAACGTTGGGCCTTTACCTAACGGTGAACTTGATCCGGAACAAGTAAAGAGACTTAGAAATTGGAGAGTGGATGAGGAAAGAAAGACGCACATAGCCCTTTTAACACCCAGTTGTCTCCCATTAAAAGTTAACGTATCTTCGAACACGCAAGATAATCTGATAAATAACGTAACAAAACATTAACGAAATACTTATTAGCTTATAAGATTTCCTCATTACAAATGAAGTCAAGTATGGATGTTCTTAAAAAATTGGAAACAGAATACTCAGAATATCTTGAGGGGGACACTGTGGATAAGTTTTTTGAGGATTTTGGGATTAAATTTGCAGCTGGACACTGGTCTGCAGGAGACTTCATGGATAGGTTTGCTACGAAGGGTTATAATAGCAACGACCCGAATTTCAAAAGCGATATAATTTCTCAACTTCATAGAATCAAAAAGGCAGGTATCAAAGGAGTTGAATTTCACGACGTGCTTTTTATAGATTCTAATTATAGAAAGGTGCAAAGCTTTATTGGCGAGGTTAAAGATGAGGTGAAGAAATTAGGCTTAGTACCGACAAATATGAACATAAATCTTTGGACAGACCCTAAGTGGAAAATGGGAGGTATAACAAACCCATCTTCGAAAATAAGAGAAGAAGCCATTCAGATAGCGCTTCAAGCAGTAGAAATAGCTAAGGAGCTTGGTTGTAACAGTGTTTCCCTATGGCCAGGATCTGACGGCTGGGATTATAATTTCGAGGTAAACTACGGGAAGCAGCTGGAGTTTTTCATAGATGGTTGTGAGAAAATAAATAGAGAGGCTAAGAAAGCCGGGCTTATATTCGGTATTGAAGCTAAGCTCCACGAGCCAAGAGAGGGCAATATGGTTATACCAACTACCCATCATGCAGCCCTAGTTGCAAAGACTGTTAACGAACGGTGTGGAGGAACTAATATGGGCGTGTGTATAGATTATGGCCATGAGCAAATGTACGCTGTAGAACCGGCAGCTACAGTGTATGCTTTAAAGACTTTTGGGGTGCCTTTAGTCAATTTCCATATAAATACGGCTAAGCTTCACAGTAATGATGAGGATAGGATAGCTGGAACTGGAGACATATGGAGGATGGTTGATTTCATATACTCAGCAGTAGACACTGGTTACGACGGCTGGTTTGGTGAAGACCAATTTACCTATAGGACGGACCCCGTTAAAGCGATGTATTTGTCTAAGGAGATTTTTGCAAACCTGGCTAAAAAAGCCCTTCTAATATACGCTAAGAAAGAAAAGCTAGAACGAGTAAGGGAAACTGGCGATCAGGCTGAAATAATAAACTTCGTAAAGAAGATAATACTTAGAGAATAGCCTAAGGTGTTTGAATTGAGCAGCCTCCTCGGTACTGACATAGGGACTTCAGCAACTAAGACTGTACTTGTTAATGCTGAGGGGAAGGAGATTGCGAGTGCAACCGTAGAGTATGGAGTGTTAACTCCTAGAACAGGCTGGGCTGAACAATGGCCTGATGTGTGGTTTAACGCTGTATGTGAAACCATAAAAGAGGTTATAAAGAAGGCGAGCATCGACCCACATGACATAGCTGGCTACTGCATAAGTAGCCTCTACGGAGGATCGGGAATCCCCTGCGACAAGGAAATGAATCCGTTGAGACCATGCTTGATATGGGCTGATAGGAGAGCTACTGAAGAGTGTAAATGGATCAGGGAGAAAATAGGGGAAGAAACAGTCTTCAAAGAAACTTGTAACACCATAGACCCATATTACGGATACACTAAGATGCTTTGGATAAAGAGGAATGAACCACACATTTGGAGTAAGATATACCAGTTCGTCACGCCTAATGCATACTGCATATATAAGCTTACTGGAGAAATTTCAGTCGACTATTCTTCAATAGGTAATTATGGAGGCATATTTAATCCTAAGGAGAGAAAATTTGCTGAAAGCCTTATGTCTGAACTGGGAATACCAAGAAGCCTTTTCCCAGAGAAGATAAGTATGTCTAAGGATGTGGTTGGCGAAGTAACTTCGCAGGGTGCTGAACTTAGCGGGTTAGCTAAGGGTACACCGGTTTGCGCAGGAGGCATCGATGCACCAATGTCAGCCCTTGGAGTCGGGGCGCTTGAAGACGGTGAGCTTGCTATGATGCTTGGCACTTCAACATGTAATGGTTTCATTCAGGATGAACCCAGGTTTTCCCCTAAGCTGGTGAATTACTCTCATGTCGCTTACGATGATCGTAAATACTATTCTTTTGCGGGAATTATAACTGCAGGTTATTGTGTAAGATGGTTTAGAGACAATTTTGGAAGTGTTGAAAACAGTTTAAGTAAAGAACTGGGTTTAAGTGCCTACAGTATTCTTGACCTCGAAGCCGAGAAAGCTCCACCAGGTTCGAATGGGCTAATATTTCTGCCTCACATGATGGTTGGCGAAAGAGCACCGTGGTGGGACGAGTACGTTAGGGGAGTATTATTCGGTTTAACCCTAAGGCATACTAAGGCACATATTTTCAGAGCTGTTTTGGAAGGGGTGGCTTATGCAATAAGATATTGTGTCGAAACTGCTAGGGAAGTAGGAATACCTCTTAAGAGAGCTATACTGGTTAACGGTGGAGCAAAGTCAAGACTTTGGAGAAAGATAATAACGGACGTGTTAAACATGGAAGTAGAGTATTTGGCTTCAAGCATAGGGGCACCTTACGGTGATGCTTTGCTTGCAGGAGTAGGAACAAAAACCCTTAAAGGATACGAAGCCATAAGGGAATGGTTGTCGAGCAGCGAGATAAATAGTCCAGATCCTGAGGCTTCGTCTAAATATGAGAAATTATATAAAATTTACAAGAGGCTTTACCGAAGCCTCGAAGAAGAATTTAAGGAATTAAAAGTCATAGAAAACTAGCAGAAACTACCAATTCTTAGCAAGACTCTTTCTATACGCTTCCATTTGAAGTTTACGAATAGCACCGGCTTGTTCAGCTGAGAGCGAATCCGGTTTTCCATTTGGCCTTTTTAGATTAGCCAGAATCGAAGAGAAGACGATTATTTTAGCGCTTTCCTCCATTATCTCTAATCTGTAGTATGCTTCCCTAAGCGAGGAACCGAGCGTTATTACACCATGGTTTTTTAACAATATACAATTGTGGTTTCTCGCAGCCTTTCCAACGGCCTCAGCCAATTCTTCTGAACCAGGAGTGTAGAAAGGCAGTGTAGCAACTTCTTCTAAGAAGACGACGTGATCTGGGTACAGGGGAGTATTAATGTCAAGGTCCACCGAACTCAAAGAAATACAAAACGGCGGGTGAGCATGAATTACTGCGTTCACATCTTCTCGAGCCAAATGGCATTTCACCAGAACCCCGGTTTCCATTGAGGGTTTTGCAGCTCCACTCACAACCTGAAGAGTTTTTAAATCGACGCCTATGAAATCTTCAGGTTTTAATTCGCCAAGGTTAAAACCGCTTGGTTTAACAAATATTATGTTGCTGTTGCCCAGTCTAGCACTTAAGGTGCCTCCTGGACCAGTAGCTAATTTAGCGTCGTATATTGCATGAGCGTATTTTGCAAGTAATTTTCTCAGATCCTCCTCGGATAAACTAGACGTCATTCCTCCGGAGAGGAAATGCTAATCTAGATAAAAACGTTTTGGCCCTCTATTCTTTTCCAGTGAGTTCAACGAATTCATTGTAATAATCATCGATATCAGTTTTAAAGTTCGGTTCAAACTCTTCTAGCTTAAAGGAGTTCTTGACTATTGCCCTAACTTCCTCATGAGTCTTTGCAAGACCCGCTGCCACTGTTTGTATCATTATATTTCCAATAGACGTAGCCTCAACAGGACCCGTAATCACCTTTAATCCGGTAACATCTGCTGTTAACTGGTTTAGTAGCCTGTTCCTAGACCCTCCGCCAACAATATGAATGCTACTTATCTTGAAGCCAGATAATTCCTTAAGTTTTTCAATTACGAACTTGTATTTGAAAGCCAGGCTTTCTAGAATTATCCTAACAAGCTCGCCTTCATCCCTAGGCTTATTTTGTCCGGTTTCTTCCAAATAACGCATTATTTCCTCAACCATATTAATCGGAGAAATAAACCTCGGATCATCTGGGTCTATTAGTGCAATGAAAGGTCTTGATCTGCTTGCAAGCTTAATAAGCTCATCGTAAGAAAAACTCTTACCCTGCGATGCCCATATCCTTTTGCATTCTTGAAGCAGCCACATGCCTTGCACGTTACGCAACAACCTGAATTTTCCGAAAACACCTCCCTCATTAGTAAAATTGTATTCTAAAGACTTCCTGTTTATTATGGGATTCTCTGTTTCAACACCAATGAGAGACCATGTGCCAGAGCTTATGTATGCAGAAGTTCTATCCACTAGTGGAGCAGCTGCAACAGCAGATGCAGTGTCGTGACACGCAGGCGCAACTATGGAAGTATTGCTATTTATTTTCAATTCCTCAGCTAAGTTATCCGATATTTCTCCAATTACGGTTCCCGGTTTAATTATCTCGGAAAGAAAATGCGTTGGAATACCTAATTCCTCAAGTAGTTCATAATCCCAATTGTCCTTAATCGGATTGTAAAACTGCGTTGTAGTTGCATCTGTAAACTCTGAAACCTTTACATTGCAAAACCAGTAGTTAAAAAGATCAGGCATCATGAGGAAGTTGCTTGCAGAATTTAATGTTTGAGGATTGCTTAAGACCATGGAATATAATTGATAAAGAGTGTTAAACCTTAGGAATTGAATTCCTGTTCTAAAGTAGATTTCTTCCTTAGGTATTTTTTTGAACAGTTCATCCATAATACCGATTGTCCTAGAATCCCTATAGTGATGAGGATTTCCGAGTAATTCCCCATTTCTATCTAACAGTGCGAAATCTACTCCCCAAGTGTCAACACCTATAGATCTTAGGGATTTTTTTAATATTTGTTTAAGCCTTGAGAAGGAGTTTTTCATCTCCCCCCATATTCTCAAAACATCCCAATAGAGGTGATTTCCAATTTTTACAGGAATATTTGGAAAACGATGTATTTCTTCTATTCTTAAAACTTCTCCATCAAATACTCCTAAAACAGCTCTTCCGCTTTCGGCACCTAAGTCAAAAGCAATGAAAGTATGAATGGCCACAGGCTTTTTATGGCTTACATGTTTATAAGATTTTAACTGCCCTATGAATAAACAGAAAATTTTAAAATTCTCATAAACTTTAAAAGAAACTGTAAAACCCTGTTCTAAAGATGCGTAAACCGTATGCAGTGATTATCTCGATAATCCTTTCTGCAGTATTTTCTTTCGCACTTCTTTACTCTACTATAGAATTACCCAACCTATTAAATAATCTTTTGGAGGAAGCAATTCCGCATTATGGTATTAGCGAGGCGGAGAAGGCGGAGCAATTTGTAAACTCGATTAAACCATTAGGCTACTTTTGTCTAATAATAGCACTACTCCTAATAATACTCGGGTTAATCGTAAAAAGACACGGACTTAGCTTCTTAGGCTCTTTTATTCTATTGCTTCCTACTTTCAGCTATTTCGCTTCAGTAATGTTCTTCTTAGCTGGAATAGGAATATTGAGAATAGTGTGGCTCCCTTTCTTAGAGCTTTTCCCA
>JAVZMD010000069.1:0-7981 GCA_038883435.1 Thermoproteota archaeon | reverse complement strand
AACAGGCATGCGATTAATAATAGATAGAGCCCGGTCGTCTAGCGGTCAAACATGCTGGTCGGATGAGTATGGGCCATGGATCCCGGGCTTTGGATCATTGGCCGCTATGAGGAGATACCCGGGGACGCCGGTTCGAATCCGGCCCGGGCTACATATCTTTTCCAAAATTTTTTGAAAAGGTATTATCGAGGCTACTGGTATTACGTAGCTTATTAGTCGGTCCACATAATTTAAATATGAATTCCTGGAAGAGGGGTTTTTCTAAAGATTAGAATCATGAATGCCCGAACCAGAAATTAGAAAGACGAAAAACAATACGGGAATCTGATAGAGAGAATTGAAAGGAATACATCCGGAAAAGAGGATTGATAATATTTTTAATAGGCGATTGTATTAGGCGATTCTAAAAATAATTTATACAATTTAGTTTTTAAAGAAGAGGGAAATGATCTACAGCTTGAGGTGTACGGCCCATTGAGTTTAATTATAAAAGATTTAGATCTAGTTGTCACCATGGATGGATCTAATAGAATTCTAAGAGATGTGTCTATCGTTATCTTGGAGAACAAGATCGTTGACATAGGACCATACAATCAAGTAGCTAGGAATTGGAAGATAGATAGAGTGATTAACGGGAGGGGCATGGCCGCTTTACCAGGTTTAATCGATGTACATGGACACTCTATGCAAGCAGCTCTCAGAGGATTCGTAGAAGATACACCGCTTATGCCTTGGCTTACATATATGCAAGACTTGTCAACTAAGATGAATCAAGAATTGATCGAGATCGGTACTACATTAACCTATATTGAAAAATTGAAGTGCGGTGTAACGACAAGCGTTGACATGGAGAGCAATATAGATGTAGTAGCAAAAGTAGCATCTAGATTAGGATGTAGAACGATCTTAGCAGGTGAATTAGCCGACACAAGCGAAGTTCCATACTCTGGATTAAGAAGGACATCATCTGTAGAAGAGCAGATTAAAAAAGCCGATAACTGGTTTTATAGATATCATGGAAAAGAAGAAGGAAGACTACTTTTTTTCTATAGTCCAGTAGGATTTCCAGCAAGCTCACCTGAACTCCTTAAAACCTCAGCAGAGAGAGCTAGAGAAGTTGGAACACGTATACATACCCATGTGGCTGAAAGTTTGATAAACAGTAAGCTTTGCAGAAAAATATATGGTCTCACAGAGATCGAGCTACTAGAAAAGATCGGGCTTTTGGGACCAGATACCCTACTTGCTCATTGTGTACAGCTAGATCAGACCGATATACATATCATATCTAAGTATAGATCCTCCGTAGCGCATTGTCCTTCAAGCAACGCTAAACTCGGAAACGGTGTATGTCCACTATTGGAATTAATCTGGCAAGATGTAAACATAGGATTAGGATGCGATGGAGCCGCTAGCAACAATAGCCAAGATCTCTTTATCGAGATGAAGATCGCCGCACTACTCCAAAAAGCCATGCATAAGAATTCCAAAATTTTACCTGCTATGACGATTCTAGAGATGGTAACTAAGAATGGGGCTAAAACTATCGGACTCGAACATGAGATAGGTTCTATAGAAGCAGGGAGAAAAGCCGATATAATATTGATCGACCTTAAGAAGCCATACTTTATACCTAAAGACAATATAATCTCCCATCTAGTCTATAGCGCAAAAGGTGATGCAGTCTCCACCGTCATCATAGATGGGAAGATAATAATTGAGAACCATAAGTTTAAAGAGTTCGATGAAGCCGCCTTCCTCGAATATGCAGAATTGAAATTATCAGAGTTCGCAGAAAACATACATAGAAGAAGATAGATAAAATCTATTCAATATCCTAAAAAGTTTCTCGCTTCATGCATCTTTTAACAGATTTTTCCAAGATAATTCTACAGAGAAGACAGAAAACTTCAAGTTATCTTTGATCATTCAATAAAAAATAATAAGAGGTGATTCTGCATTTACTACAGAGAACATGAGGAGAAGAGTCATACTAGATATGGATCCGGGTATAGATGATGCTTTAGCGATCATACTTGCGTGCCATTCTCAAGAGCTGGAAGTCTTAGGTATAAGTACTGTTAGCGGAAACGTTCATGTTGAGAAATGTGCTATAAACGCATTAAGAACTTTAGAAGCAATAGGAAGAAACGATATACCTGTATATATAGGGCAGAGAAAACCATTGATAAGACAGCACGAGTCTGCTGAAGAGATCCATGGTAAAGATGGGCTTGGAGATGCTGGAATCCCATTACCTCATAGGAAGGCAGAAAAGAAAAGGGCTGTCGAATTTATCATTGATACGATCATGTCCTACCCTCCAAAGGAGATAACATTAGTTGCCACTGGGCCTTTAACAAATATTGCATTAGCATTTTTACTCGAACCTGAGATAGCTTCAAGATTACAAGACTTAATTATTATGGGAGGAGCCTATAACTTAACTCAATATGGATTCGGAAACAGCACGCCAGTCTCGGAATTCAATATTTTTTGTGATCCAGAAGCAGCAAAGATAGTCTTTCAGTCTGAGGCTACCATAACGGCGGTAGGGCTTGATGTTACAACCGACCCGAAAGCAATTATGAACAAACACATCTATGAAAGCCTCAAAAAGATCAATACAAAATCTGCAGAGTTCGTAGTAAAAATATGTAAAAGGCTAATTGATCTGTTTGGTGAAATGCAGATGCATGATCCAATGGCTGTGGCCTATGCAATAGACCGAACACTGTTTAAAGTCATTCAGGGAGAAGTCAAAGTAATAATAAGTGATGATGTTACTAGAGGACAGACAATAATTGATAGGAGACCTTATCCATTCATTCAGAGAGGAAAGCCAAACGCTAACCTTGTCTACGAAGTAGATGGAAAAAAGTTCCTAAAACTCTTCATGGACCACTTAAAGTAAAATGGCCTAATAGTTTTCATTTAATATAGCTCTCTTCTACTCATTCAAATATGATGTAGAAAATATTATATTCTCGTTAACTTCGTTTATGAAGTGATATGTCTGGCGAAGTTAGAGAAGTTGAAGTTGTACCTACTGCAGCGAAGATAACAGCAGTAGTTATGATTCCTGCTGTGGTTGCTCTAAACTATGTAGGAGGAGTAATAGTTGAAGTTCTAAAGTTGCCGATATGGGGAGATACTTGGGCAACCATGCTTGGAACATTAATCTCAGGGTTCTGGGTAGGCGCTGTTGGAGGATTCCTCTACAATATTGTCATGGCGTTAACAGTATGGGGGTTACCGTCATGGGTTTGGGGAACGGCCAACATCATAATCGCAGCCATAACCTGGTTGTCCATAAAAATGAAATGGGTTAACCTCAGTAAGCCTATAACACTGATACCGCCATTCATAATACTAGGCATAATCTATCCAATCTATACCACCGCACTAAGTATCGCTCTTTTCGGAGGAGGTCCTCTTTGGAAGCCTATTCCTGCAGCAATATATAGCGCTACACTGGCCACGACAGGTAATTTCTGGTTAGCAAATTATATCCAGAATATTTCAACAGAGATCCCTGACAAGATAATATCGTATGTTATAGCACTAATTATCGCCAATAGAATACCGGAGAAATTTAGACTTACAAAGAGATGAGCTATAAACAACTCTCTCGCTATTTTTTATTGGTGTGAGAAGAGAATGAGCTCTCTGATTAGTACTTTATTGAAAAGGAAGCCAGATGAACTCGATTCCCCTATGCATCGAATAGATCCCAGAGTTAAATTTCTATTCTTTTTGTGGATCTCAGTCTGGGCATACATATATCTAGATTACTATCTATTGATGTTCTTTCTCATTGGAATACTATCATTATCGTATATTGGTAAAACTTTGAAAAGAGCAGTAGGCGCTATTGCAATAGTTATTCTGCCATGGATAGCTATCGCAGTTCCTATTCTCGGAGCATTATTCCCGTGGAATGAAACGCCTCTCTATAAGTTTCAAATCCTCTCATGGGATCTAACATTATACTATGAAGGTGTTGCATGGGGTATTGTTTTTCCTTTGAGAATTGCGGTATGTCTTTCTTCAGCTCTCTTCTTTCTTTTCACAACAGAGCCTGTTAAATTAATTGCTCTGCTTTTTAAGCTCAAGCTACCCTTCCGATTTGTTTATATGATCGCTGGCTCACTCCAATTAACAAGTATATTAATAGAAGAATATCAGACAATTCTTCAAGCACAAAAATCTAGAGGTTTGAGAACTGATGTAAATATCTTAAAGAGGATATTCACGTATACTGCTATCCTCATTCCGTTAACATTAAGTACTTTGAATAAGGTACAGATAAGAGCAATCGCCCTTATGAGTAGAGGTTTCGGTGCGCCAGTTGAGAAAACATGGCCTTATGAGCTAAATTTCAAGAAGGCTGACTACTTATTTATGACCGGAATAATCCTCATAACTATACTATTCGTCTACATCTACATTATGTATGGTTTTTCACCACTAAGTGGCTTGAAGTTCTATCTTATAGTGGGGTGACCTGAAAAAATGAGCGAACCGATAATAATGTTTGACAACTTCACATATTCTTATCCAACAAAACAAAACGTGCTTGTAGATATAAATCTAAAAATATATCCTGGTGAGACTGTAGGAATCATAGGACCTAATGGTTCTGGAAAATCGACTTTATGTAAATCACTAAATGGCTTGGTACCGCATTTCTACGGTGGATCGATAAAGGGGAGAGTCTACGTAACAGGATTAGACACTCTTAAAAGCACTATCGATGAGCTGTCTCTCAAAGTAGGATTAGTCTTTCAAGAACCAGAGACCCAGCTCTCGGGTCTCGCATTAACGGTTGAAGACGAAGTTGGTTTTGGGTTATCAATGCTTGGTATGGATCCTAAACTGATAAGAGAGAGAATTAAAGAAGCTTTACGAATTGTAGGTCTTGAAGGTTTTGAGAAAAGATCACCATTTGAACTCAGTGGAGGAGAACAGCAAAGATTAGCTATAGCTACTGTTTTAGCAATGAAACCTGAGATAATAGTTTTAGATGAACCTGTAGCCCTTCTCGATCCTATTGGAAAATATCAAGTTTTGTCAACTGTTAGGAAGTTAGCAGAAGAAGAAAAACTAACCGTAGTGATTGCTGAGCACGAGATCGAAGAGCTTGCTACCATGGTTGATAAGATTGTAGTCTTATACGATGGTAGGTTGATATCTGTAGACAATTCTAGGAACGTCTTAAGCGAATTGGAGAAATTAAAAGCGATTGGAGTTGATCCCCCATCAATAACAGAGCTTTTTTACATGTTTCAAAAAGAATTGGGAATAAAATTTGACGGGCTTCCAATCACTCTATCCGAGGGATTAAGAGTTCTCCAAGAGATGATGTTCTACGAATGAGAGTATAATTGAGTTTAAAAACGTATGGTATACATATGATAAAGAAGTGACAGCGCTAAAAGGAGTAAACCTAAAGATCTGGAAAGGTGAGAAAATCGCTCTTATTGGTCAGAATGGTAGTGGAAAAACAACTCTCGCAAAACATATGAACGGTTTGCTAAAACCATCTAAGGGAGATGTGATAATTAAAGGTTTCAATACTAAAACAACTCCAACTTCTGTCATTACAAATATTATTGGATACGTCTTCCAGAATCCTGTTCACCAAATTTTCATGAAAAGTGTCTATGAAGAGGTAGCATATGGTCCGAAAAACCAAGGTTTAACAATAGAGGAAGTAAACAGAAGAGTTAAAAATGCTTTAGAGATGGTGGGATTATCCGGTTACGAAGAGTTCCATCCCCATGACCTCAATTATGGACAGATGAAGCTTCTAACAATCGCCGCTATAATAGCTATGGATCCTGAAGTATACGTTCTAGACGAGCCGACAAGTGGGCAAGATCATAAAGGTAGAAGAGAAATAATGAAGCTTATCGATGACCTTAACAAGAAAGGAAAGACCATCATCGTTATAACCCATGATATGAGATTCGTAGCTGAGACAACCAATAGAACAATTTTAATGGCGAAGGGTGAGATAATCGCAGACGGTCCAACTAGAGATATATTCCTAAAAACGGATTTACTTCAAAAAACCAATATAAAACCTCCTCAAATAGTTCAGCTCTGCAACGAATTAAAGAAGGGTGGTTTAAGTCTAAACTGCATAACTATCTCTGAAGCGTTCAATGAATTCAAAAAATATCTTAAGAAAAAATGATATTGAGATACGCGAAGAAAGACAACTAAGATCTCGAATTCAATGGTCATCAATAATTCTTAATATATAGTTTTCAAAAGTATCTCCAATTGCTAACTTCAATTTATCAGAAGTTAGAATAAGGTTAGATGACGTTTCTCCTAAACTTGTTGCAGGAAAATACATTAGTAATGAAAGGAGTGATTATATTATGAAATCAATTAAAATCACTCTCGTAAAGAAAACGTAAGTAGCTTGCAGTCTATCTTTTAGGACTTAACCTTCTTCTGGCTATCCGAATATCGTGGTAACCGTTAAGAATTGAGTAGTTCAATATGTGATGCTGTACTCAATCTGGAATCATTTGGAGTTATCTATCTGCTTCTACTGGCCAATAATTTAAGCTCCAATAGATTGGTGGTATGTCCGCGATTCTGTTCCCAATCGCTAAGTTCTTTAGTGCTGGGAGTAATCTAAAGCTGGGTGTTATTATCCTAAGCCTATAGGGTCTATCTGTTCCGTCACTTACAATATAGTAGATTATCTCTCCTCTAGCCGCTTCAGCTCTACCGATAGATTCACCTTTAGGAACTTTGATGACTAGAGGATGCTGCTTAACCTTTACAGGTCCTTCAGGCATCTGTTCGACAGCCTGCCTAATAATCTTTAGGCTCTCTCTAATCTCCTGATAACCTATCATCGCTCTAGCATAGCAGTCGCCTTCTGCTCTTACAGGTATCTCAAACTTAATGTTAGGATAAGCATCGTATGGATCATATACCCTGACATCGTATCTCACATTTGAAGCTCTCAGAGTAGTTCCCGGAACACCTAATTGGATCGCGTCTTCTCTCTTTAATATTCCTAGATTGCGAGTCCTCTCAAGAAAGATCTCGCTATCGAACAGCATCTTATGGTATTCTTCAAGCCTTAAATCCATGAAGTCGGTTACAGCGTAAATATATTTATTGAAGTCTTCGTGAAGTTCACCAGGTTTGGGTTCTCTACCGAGAACTTTAGAATAATAGATCTTGAATTCCTTGATAAGCTCTTTTGGGACTTTTTTCGGTGCATCATTTCTCACACCACCTGGAACTGGATATGCATGCGTAAATCTCTGTCCAGTTATAATCTGAGATATATCAAGTATGTACTCTCTATCGCTGACGCACCATAGAAACATCGTTGTATGACCTAGAAATACTCCATAAAGTGAGAACCAGTAAAGATGACTTGCAATACGATCCAGTTCAGCCACGATCGTTCTAAGATACTTAGCTCTCTCAGGAGGTTCAATCTCCATCAACTTCTCCACCGCTAAACAGTAAGGTAAGACCATATGCATAGCATCAAGTATTGAAGGCCTTTCCAGATGGGGTATATTAGTTATCCAAGTCTTGTACTCTCCCATCTTCTCTTCACCTCTATGAACAAAGCCGGGATCAGGCTCTAAGTCTATCACTGTATCACCACTAACAGTTACGATCATTCTAAAATGACCTGTTCCAGGATGCTGTGGCCCATAGCTAAAAGTTAGTCGAGGTCCACCTATATCGTATACTTCTATCTTCTTTTTCTCCTCTAACACCATACCTACTCTCTCCCAGGAATCTTGTATTCTTTTCTAAGCGGCGGTATATCCATCCAATATTCGGGAAGAAGTATCCTTTTCAAGTCTGGATGACCCTCGAAGATTACTCCCAGCATATCGTATACTTCTCTCTCATGATACTCGACGCTGGGCCAAATAGAGAATAGGGAACTTACCATGGGCTTCTCTAAATCTAGTTTTACAGATAG
>JAVZMD010000068.1:0-8141 GCA_038883435.1 Thermoproteota archaeon | reverse complement strand
CTTTCATGTCTGATTCAATAATCCTCTTCTCCTCTCATTGAAACTAAAGATTCATATTATGAAAATCCAGTTCACCAGTTAAACACTACGTTTATAAGGCTTGCTACAATATCTGCAAACAGTCTTGGAAAAACTCGTTTACACAGTATTCCTAATGCTTGCATTGTTTACTTCACAGAACGCGGGCAACCGCCTCCTTGCGTCAGTGGGCGGAGCTAATCCGCAGAATTTTAAAAATGCGGCTGAAAAAAGCTTTTCAATCCAGAGGGCGATCAACTCAGCCGATGATGGCGACACTATATATGTTCCACCCGGCAAATATATGGAGAACCTTAAAATAAATAAATCCGTGAAACTGATAGCTAACGGAACAGTTGAATTGACTCCGGTTAATCCTGGAGACAATGTCGTGGAAATCTTGAAAGATAACGTTATCCTGACTGGTTTCACTGTCATAAACCATGGAGGAATATGCGGAATATGCGTTAAAAGATCGGTTGGTTACAGGATTATTGGTAACAGGATTTTAGGGGGAGATTACGGATTGCTGATTAACAGTTCAAGTAGAGGTTTAGTTGAAGAAAACGATGTTAAAGGATGTCTTTTCGGAATATACTTTCAAGAATCCTCCGAGGACACGATTGTTCGGAATAATGTAGAGACAAGTAAATACGGAATTATTCTCTCACTGTGTTTAAGCAGCACTGTTTTTAGAAACAGGGTTGTCAATTGCACGTATGGCCTGTATAACCACATATCGGATAGAAGCAACATATCGAGAAACATTTTTCAAAATAACATGATGGGGATAGTGGTTGCAAGGTCTAGGGCAGATAAGATATTGCTGAACGAGGCACTTGATAACTTTTACGGAATGCACATAGATTACGCGCAGGGAATCATTACCTACGGGAACATCGTTATGGGTGGCCTAATAGGTGTAAAAATCCAGAATTCGAAAAACATTACGATAACGAACAATACTGCATGCTTTTCCACGAACAATATCGCTATTGAATCCAGCGTCAACATAACTATTTTAAAAAACACTCTGATGAATGCGAAAGGGCATGGCGTTACTATGTATGAAACATTCAACAGCACGCTATCTATGAATACTGTCTCCTTCTGCCGCGTGGGAATTTCTGTCGAAAACAGCCGTTCAACAACTATTGTAAACAACTCTTTAAAGCAGAATTCCTATGGGCTGTTCCTCTTCCGCTCATCTGAGGCCAAGCTATTTAGCAACAAATGTGACAACAGTACGGTTGCAGATTTCTATTCTGAAGGCGCGGAAAAAATTATAGTTAAAAAACTAGAAATAAATGCTTATGGTAATATTAAAGAAATCTCCTTCACCTACCAGGGGGACGTTTCCATAAGGGGATCCAGGCCGATTGAGCTGGAGACAGTTAGGCTTCTAGGCGGCTTCTTAAACATCACTCTATCCTCCGGAGGATGGATAAGGCTTAACCTAACATACAACTTGAAAGATATTCAGGATATTCGGAAGGAGGAGCCTGTCCTCTACCATTGGACGGGGAACGGGTGGAAAACCGTGAGAGGCTCTTTAAAAGAGGAGTCTTCTTTAAAGGGCTCAGCGTCTTTTCTATTGACTGAAACCGGAATCTACGTGTTAGGGGTGGGTGAGAAAACTGTAGAACAATTCCCCCCGGTTATTGGAGTGCTCATCGTTATAATTCTCGTCATCAGCTCCTACACCCTTCTAAGAACCCTTAAACGTAGAGAGCTTAAAGCCGGGCTATTCTCCTGTTTCTTCTCTTTTTCTAAACACTTCCCTTATGACTGTTATCAGGTAGGCCATAGTACCATACCCCACTAACGCGATGCTGGTAAATGAAAGAGCTACTTGGATTACGACAAGACTTGTTAACCTAGCTGGATTATAGCCTTGTCTAACGTACCACACGTTGTATAAACCGGTAAGAAAAGATAGCAGATAGACCAGAACCCCGATGAGCATTGCTTTCTTAGGACTCATTCTACTAAGACCTTTCGTAGAGCCAGCATTTAACCCAGTGCCCCGAGGTTGCTTCAAACTCGGGCGGCTCCTCCTTAAAACACTTGTCGAAGGCGAGTGGACAGCGTGGGGAGAACCTGCAGCATATTGGAGGGTTTACCAGTGCAGGAGGCTCGCCTGGCGGAACTTCTTTAAACCTGTTCCTGTTCTCCGGATTCGGGTCAGGGGTAGCCGTTAGCAAGGCCTTAGTATAAGGATGTAAAGGATTCCTCAAGACTTCTTGCGTGGAAGCCTTCTCCATAACATGGCCAGCATACATTATTAACGCCCATTCTGAGAAGAACCTTGTTGTTGCAAGATCATGCGTTATGTATATTACGCTAAGCCTAAGCCTTTCCTGAAGTCTTCTCAACAATGTCAGTATCTCGATACGTACAGAGGCGTCAAGCATGGACACGGGCTCGTCGGCAATTATCAGTTTGGGTTCAAGAATTATCGCCCTTGCAATAGCAACCCTCTGCAACTGGCCGCCGCTAAGCATATGGGGATACTTATAAGCAAAATCTTCTACTGGCGTAAGCCTAACTTCTTCAAGAACCTTAAACACCCTCTCAGCTCTCTCCTCTTTAGACTCAACAGCATTATGGATGAGAAGAGGCTCCTCTAACGACCTGAATATCGTGAAATGAGAAGCAAAGGCGCCGAACGGGTCTTGTTGAACCAGACCAGTCATCCTCCTGTACCATTTAAGGTCATTAGCCTTAATATGCGTCACATCCTTCCCTTGGAACAAGATTCTACCACCGTTAGGCTCGTAAAGCCTTATAATGGTCTTTCCCAGAGTCGTCTTTCCACTTCCGCTCTCTCCAACGAGTGACACGGCCTTACCCTCATCCAAGCTGAAGGTGACGCCGTCAACCGCTTTTACGTAGTACACCTTGGAGCTTAAAAAACCCCTTCTTATTTCAAACCACTTCTTTAAGTCTTCTAATTCAAGCAATTTGCCGTCAGAACTCATCTCCCATCACCGTAAAGCCAGCACCTAACAAAATGGTCTTCACCAACTTTAAACATGGCTGGTTCCTCAGCACTACATTTGCTCCATGCAAACCTGCATCTGGGGTGGAACTTGCATCCTGAGGGGGGGTCTATCAAGCTCGGTGGCGCCCCGCTTATAAACTCAGGCTTCCTATCAGTTCTGAGTGTTGGAACGCTTAATAGGAGGCCTTTTGAATACGGGTGCTTAGGTTCAGTGTAGAAAACGTCTGCGCTTGAGAGCTCAACCATCTTACCGGCGTATATGACTGCAACCCTGTTTGCAAGCTCGCTTGCAAGACCCAAGTCATGAGTTATAAAGATATAGCTGAGCCTGAACTCGTTTTTAATCCTCTTTAAAAGGTTGATTATGTTCGCCTGAGTTAGTACGTCTAGTGCTGAAGTCGGCTCGTCGAGAATAACTATCTCCGGGTTGGTTATGAGAGCCATTGCGATAGCAGCCCTCTGCTTCATCCCACCGCTCAGCTCGAACGGATATCTTTCAGCAAAAGCACTTGGCATACCCATGAGCTCCATAAGCTGCCTAGCTTTTTCTATAGCCTTTTTCTTCTCCACATGGTCGTGGATAATTAGTGGCTCAGCCACCTGATACCCTATTCTATACACGGGATTAAAGGAGTTCATAGCACCTTGGAAGACGATGGATATTTTCCTCCATCTTATTTCCCTCCGGAAAGTCTCCTCATCCAGATCCATAACATTCCTACCGTTAAGGATTATTTCCCCCTCGTATGTATGAATGTTTCTAGGAAGCACTCTAACTAAGGCGCGTGCAAGAGTGCTCTTCCCACAGCCGGATTCGCCTACAACCGCCAGCACATCCTCCTTCTTCAGGTCGAAATTCACATCATCTAAAGCCTTCACTATCCCTTTTCTAGTCCGATAGTAAAGCTTGAGGTCGTGAACTGATAAAACAGTTTCGCTACTCATTTTTCTACAGCTCCTTAAGCTTAGGATTAACTATCTTCTCAAGAGCCATACCTATAAGTGCGAAGGCGATTGCGGTCAGTATAAGCATGAAAGCAGGTTCTAAAACCCAGTAATAAAGACCTTTGTAAAAAGCACCATTACTCTGCGCGTCACTTATAATCTTCCCCCAAGTGGGAAGGAATGGGTCTCCTAATCCAAGGTATGACAGTCCGGCTTCGAGAAAGACGAATCCGGGTACAGCCGATATCATTCCCGGCACTACTGGAGGCAGGATCTTCGGTATCACGTAGAAGAGTATTAGCCTTCCATTACTGGCTCCATAGGCCTGGGCTGCTTCAATGTACGGGTAACTCTTAATCTGCATAACAAGTATGCGGGTGCCCTTTATTCCGAGTGAAAAGATGTTTAGAACTATTACGCTTACAAGGATGACTACGAGGTCTATCTTATAGAATGTTGTGAGCAATATTAGAATCGGTAGAAAGGGAAGAATAGCGTTTATCTCAACTATTCTTTGTATCACCGTGTCAACTTTGCCCAAGTACCAACCGCTTACTGTGCCTATTATAAGGTTTAATACTGTCGTAAGTATCGCGGTCGTAAGCCCGAAGGACATGGCTATTGGAGTACCCCAGAGCAACCCTATTATTAAAGGCCTTCTAAGATGATCCGTGCCTGCCAATCCGTATACGCTGCCATATACCACAAGCTCTGCATCAAAAACATCGTTCTCGTTAAGAATAGTCTCGAAACGTATACCATACCTGCCTTTTAAAACCCGTGGATCCAGCGAGTACTCTGCGAAAAGACCTTTCTCAACGGTTACCATGAAGTTAGGCTTCCCACCAACCTTGCTTTCAAAAAGCCCACTCAGCCTTAGCTCGAGGCCTAGGTCATTGCTTAGATAAAGCCGGTCATCAGGCCGTCTCAAAGTATGTTTCTTCACTAAAAACTCTTCACCATCCGGTCTCAACCAGTATATGTCGACTACAGGTTTCTCAGAATAACTCGAGTTGAAGAATACTATGAGCTCAGATGGGAAATCGTCATAATCGTAGTTGAAATAGGCAACCCATGAGGCAGCTATCCTACCGTCTCCGAGAGGACGTCTAGATACTTCTGCATTCGCCAGTGAAACAGTAATAGTGCGAGGCAGCCTTTTTCCGATGAAAACCTCAATCCACTCTGGTTGAGCATTCCTAGGATTCTTAGTCCACATCTCGCTGGATCTCCAAGCGTTAATCGCCTCCGGCAACGGTATTGTAACAATAGTGTAAATGGAGAGAACTATTAAGAAGACAAGTATTAATACTCCTAGAACCGCAGATTTGTAGCTTAAAACCTCTTGCAAAACACCTTTAAAGCCACGGCTGTGTTTTGAAGAACTCATGCTCAACCACCCCATACTTTTACTCTTGGATCTAGAAAGGCGTAAATAATATCCAGCGTTAAAACCGTCAAGGTTAGAAGCCACGCGTATATTGCCACCTCCCCAACTATAACCGGTGGATCAGGGTAGGAAAGAGCTGATGCCAAGAGCCTCCCTAGGCCAGGCCAGTCGAAAACCGTCTCCGTTATTATAGCACCGCCCCATGAACCGATAATGGCAAAGGAAAGCCCCGTTATTATCGACGGTAAAGTTGGCCTCATAACATAACCCATGTCCACCTGCCTAGGTGGAAGACCTTTTGCTTTAGCCACCTCCACGTAATCCTCCGTCGAAAATATGAGGAAGAAGGTTCTGTTTGAATAAAGCCCTAAGAACAATCCTGCTATTATCCATGAAAGCATCGGCAGTACCATGTGTTTCAAGACAGACAAGGAGTAGAGCACAGGATCTTTAGGCGGAGGATAATCCACCATCCCGCCCGGGGGGAGAATATGAAGCCAGGTGTAGAAAATTAGTATTAGAAAAATCCCGTAAACCCAGCCAGGTATTACGGATGTGGGCGCCAGCGCTGATATTGCCCTGTCTATTTTTGAGCCGTATTTCCTAGCTATTAAGAGTCCCCCTAAAAGAGTTGTGAAGAAATTTATGATGGTTACTGATGTGAAGAGCATGATTGTCTGGGGCAGCCTCTCCAAGATTATCAGCCTAACCTGTTTAGAACCGCTGTCGCTAGTCAAATAGAGGGCTGTTCCTAAGTCTAGAGTTAATGCGTTTTTCAAGTGGTATAGGCTTCTTATTAAAAAGGGCGTGTTAAGCCCCCTAGCCTCCAATGCAGCCTGGTACATGCTGTCTATGATCTTCTGCTTCTCGGAAGCAGTTAGACCCTGGAAAGCAGGATTATTCCTAACGTTCATGGTGATGCTCATCAAAAGGTCTGACTTAACCATCTCATCTATAAGGCCTCCGAAGTTAGCCAGTAAAATAGAAATGTATACGGCTACGACAAGGCTTATAAGCAGTAGAACTGTCCTCTTAACAACGAATTTTAAGAATCCTTTCGGAATCATCTATTATTAGTCACCCTAACCATATTTTCCAAGAGGGAAAAAAGAGGGGGATAAAAACTTTTCTGACGCACAGCTACTTCCTTTTCTTCCTAAGAAATAGGACTGCAACTATGACGATGACCACTATTACCGCGACTATACCAGCTATCGCTTCATACCAAATTCTGAACACGGCTCTGACAGTGTGAGGCTTATCTGTTGTAACCGTGATGGATGCAGAGGCTCCCGTATCAACCCCGTCTACAACCCATTTTTCAAGGACGCTTAGGAAGCCCGGTTTAGCCGTTATCGTTACTGTTTCGCGCCCAAGGTACTCGTGTGTACCCGGCTCAGGATCTGTTGTTCCACCACCCTCCACCGAGATGACGAGCTCACGCTGAAGCAGCTTCCGGAACGGTTTTAGGACTGCGGTTTTCGCCATTACGTCAGCAACCTCCAAGTAGTATGGGCCTGCACCGACCCAGAAATGATGATACGTGGAGTACCATTTTTTCAGCGCATTATACCTGGCCCTCGCCTCCTCAACAGTTATGTACCTGCTGTTAAGCTCTTTGAAAGGAATGTAGCCTTCAGCTATGGCTTCATCCAGGGTTGTTGAAAGAATCTCTAGGCTTGGACCAGCTATGTAGTTCATCCATTCAACATTCTTCTTAAGAGCCTTATCTTGGCCGAAGGCTAGGACACCCTTCTCCTCAGCCTTTACACCTATAGCAGTGGTGTGCCATGGTCCGGCTAGACCCACGTAAGCACTGGCTATCAGCTCAGCATCCATGTTCGTGTAGTCAGTGTACCACTCTATTTTCAACGGATGCTCGCTCACGATCCTCCAGGCTTTGAAGACTTCCCTCCAGGATTGGAATGAGCCAACGTAGGCCTCGTCGTAGAGAGCGCTTTTGTTACTGGCTCTCTCGAAGTTGATTGGCCAGCTCCAAACCCAGTCGGCGAGACTCATGACCGTCCCGTCGTGGTATTCAAACTTGCCTATTATGTCCTCGTATTCCGCAACTATCTTAACCTTGGCACTAGTAACACCAGCTTCTCCAGCCGTCACAACCTTCTTGTTTTCAACATCCCAAGCATACCATGCGTCGGAAGGAATGGTGACGCTGTCTACAAATGTCAGGGTCAGCCAGTTCTGGCTTTCAGGGTTCTGGAATGTTAAGAGACCCTTCACGGCTTCTATCGTAACGCTTTTAACGAAGCCGGTTGGTATTGGTAGGCCGCTCTTAGGATCGCTTAGGAAAGCAGGCATCCCCGTGGCTGAGCTCACCATGCCATCGTATATCCAGTTTGATCCCGATATGGGGTTCCATGCGTCGCCGGTTAAAACATCTGAGCTGCCTATTTTCACGGACCCGCCTCTAGTACCACCACGGTTCAATGTGAACGCCCATATTCCGACCCAGTATCCTCCAGAGTAGTCGGCAACAGCATTTATCTCCTTCCTCTTAACCCAGGCTGCAGTCTGGTCGACAAGCCATACCCTAACAGAGTCTTTAAGTGCCAGCTCGAAAGCCCTGCTCATCCACGCTGTCCTCTCCTCTATCGTTGTGAATTTCTTTTCAGCAAGTTTATCAGCCAGTTCGCTGAACTCTGGAGAAGGCTTGTATGAAGCCCACAGAGGGCTAATTGATGCCATGCCAGACTTGTCGCTATAGAAGAACTGGAAGTTGTCGGAATCATCCCTTGAAACCACTGTGGTCACCCAGCCGCCAGT
>JAVZMD010000067.1:0-8197 GCA_038883435.1 Thermoproteota archaeon | reverse complement strand
AATAGCATCGCTAAAGAAGTCAGTCAAAAGACTGGCGTTGAAGTCAAATACTTGTTTCCAAGTACTTATCCTTTCTCAACCTTCTTCTACTCCATCTTCAACTCAAAAAAGATGAATTATGAGGATAAGGCGAGAATAATCAAAATAATGCTTAATGCGATAAACATGGCTTTTGAAAAAGCATGGGACTTAGATAAGCTATATGATTTTTTCGTGGAACACGGATATAGAGAACGTAGAGAATATTTGAGTTTTGAAGAAGAAAGCGAATACTTAGGGCCCAGGTATGGGGCCATCAGATTCACAGAGTCTGATAAAAATAGATACTACATTGGATTGCGCGACGGTAGGTTAATAACTTTTTATCGAAACAAAGGCATTCAATGGATTTTTATAACTCACGGAACGTTTTATCCACAATCCTATTTAATCGGCACCAAACCGCTTATCATTAGTGAAGATGGAACCCTATATTTCTTCAACAGCGAATCATACACTGACCATTACTTCTACGCCTTAAATCAGGATGGAGCATTAAAATGGGTGTTTAAGATTAAGAGTCTAAATATAACCGATATTAAAACCCCACTCTTCTCTAATAGCATAATATACTTAACGCTTCGCGAAACGATATCTGATGAAATATGTGTTTATGCTTTAAGTTATGATGGGACGTTGAAATGGATTTTTAAGACCAAGGGCACGATACTTGTAAATCCTACTGTTGATTCGGATGGAACATTATACTTTATGAGTTATGAATCAGGCAGATCTTATGTTTATGCCTTAGGTGCAGACGGGAATCTTAAGTGGAAGTTTGAAGCTGAAGGTAACCCAGCAATAAGTCCTATAGCGATAGGCCCAGACGGAGCAGTATACTTCCAAACCATTATAGAAAGAAAATTTCTTAGTTATCAAAAAGACGAGTATACCAGCCTTATCAAATATTGCATTTATGTTTTAGAACCGGATGGAAGCCTAAGATTGAAGAGATATGAAGACAGACCTATCACAATATCCACAAAAATCCAGAAGCATAATCCGACAAAAAATGAAGATACTTCATATACGGTTTAAGGTTATCTATTACCTGATCAACAATCCTTTCTGAATAAGCTCAGCCATAAGCTTCTCGACAGCGTCGTAAACCATCTTCTCATTAACCGCGCCGGTGCACACAAGTTTTCCAGAAGCAAATAACAATATAACAACATCCGGATCATGCATTCTATTATTATACTTTACTGAGAATTAGCCTGAAAGTTTATTTGATTTATTCTAGTTTTTTGATCATCATACGGTATAAAGTGGAATCTATTCTTAATCCAGCTTTAATAAGGTCGTCCAGTGTTTTAAGTGCTTCGTTTTTTGTAATCGAGTTTTGCCTGAAGGCCTGAATTATTACGCCAAAAGTGCCTATGGGCGTTATTCTCAGGATCTTGGATACTCTTCTCGCCTCCCTGTCATCGACGATAAAGAATTCAGCGTTCAGCTGTTTACAGAGTTTAAGGGCCTCCTTCTCGCCAAGGCCAAGCTTAGTATTGGTGTCGAGGAAGCGGTATTCTGTACTTATCTCAGGTTTCACCTGTTCTCTTAAGATCCAGTCGCCAACAGCCTTCTCGATTATGAAAGCATCGCTTATTTTAAGCATCTTGCCTTGAATGACTGCTTCGTTGAAAACCGCTTCAGGGATGAAGACTTTTCCGAAGACGTCCTTGATTATATTCAGCCTGCCGACCTTAGACAGGTAGATGAGCGGTGTAGAATTTGAAACAACTATCTTTCTCAACTCATTTACGCTGGAGAGTCTTTAAGTCTTCTTCAAGGTCCTCGGCAGTATACTGTGACTGGGCATTCCTCTGTGAAAGAATGTCGATCATTTCCCAAACCGTGACCCCAGCTATCTCCGCCGCCCTTGGAAGCGTAGCCAACCCTTCTCGGTACGATTCAACAGCCTTCCGTATCCTCCAATCACGTATATAATGCTCCAAAGCCCTGTTCAGGATTGTCGACTTATCAACCTTCTCCTCCCTAGCTATCTCCTCTATTATTTTCACCTTATCCTTGGGAAACCGGGCTGATATGGTTTTCGAAGACACTATTCCTCACCGTATACATTTTAAGACCATGTCCACATATTTTAACTTTTCCAAATCCGTTTCATCAGGTTAAAAATCGCTTTAACACGCGTATAAAACGAATATCAACCACTCATTTTCCACCATTTCTTTTAGAACTATTCACCCTTTTAAAGAATAAGAAGAATTTCCAGTAGGAGATCGAGCATCTCATTAAGGAGCTGGCCTTGGACACCTTCTGGTGGTTAACATCGTGAGTTTCATCCTTATGGACGTTGACAAGGCTAGTGCTATTCAACAGGAGTCAAGAATCCCTGAGAAAACGGTTATTCATGATTTCTCCAATAGGGGGATGCTTTGGAGTCTTCCTCGGCATGCTCGTCTTCCACCACAAAACTAGGAAAGCATACTTTGGTTTCATCGTCATCCTGACACTCATGCTATACATTCTTGTTCTCATAGTTTTAACAGGATTATAGCCTAATGGCTTTCATCCTTTAATTTTACTATCTTGTTCAAACTTTATAATAAAAACAGAATGGTTTAGAGAAAGATAATTACTTCTTGAAGACTTCGTTATAATGCTTAGAGACGAATCTTTTAACCACATTGTAGGCCCACTCTGCATGGCTCCCTTGCAGGACGTAATCCTTGTGGACAATCCTGTTCTCAAATCCAAGTTCCTTACGGTTCCAAGGTTTAAAACATTCTCTACTCAGGATATTAGCTAGCGTGCGATGTGATGAAAACTTTGCTTTTAGCCATAGTTAGACAAATGTTGGCTTAGAACCTGTTGCTAATCCAAAAGCCTGATGAACTCTTCTTTCGTCACTCCGGCTTGAGCCAGTATCTTGATCAGCGTGGCTGGAGCTATGGTTCCGTGTCTGGGTACTACGGTGAACCTGTGTTCCGGTCCTTCTAGGATTAGATGGCTTTCTCTTTGCCTGATCACTTTAAAACCCTTCTTGCTTAACGCCTTAACCACCTCTCTCCAAGAGAGTATTGGAAGTTTACTCAATAATGACCTCTACCGTCTTCTTACCCTTCGCCATCTTTTCACCCAGATGCTCCAAAGCCAGTTCAATAGCCTCCTTAACGTTTCTTATAGCCTCCTCTTCAGTCTCGCCCTGCGATATCGCCTGTGGGATCTCGAGACATTGAGCAACGTATAGACCTGTCTCCTCATCCCTCTCTATAGCGACAGTAAAGGTCTTCATCACTAGGAGAGTGATGTCAGGGACGTTATTAAGTTTTAGGATGACAATTTAAAACAATCATGTCAAAAAGACTATCATGCAAGCCTCATAAAGATAGGTTTATCATAGCATCCACGAAATCCAGAAATATAAGCCAGCACAAAATGAAGATGAATCATATACGATTTAAGGTTATCTACTACCTGATTAACAATCCTTTCTGAATGAGTTCAGCCATTAGTTTTTCAACAGCGTCGTAAACCATCTTCTCGTTAACAGCACCCGTGCAAACCAATTTTCCACTCGCAGAAAGAAGAATCACTACATCCGGATCATGCATTCTATAAATAAGACCAGAATAAGTAGTATATCTGCACTTATAATGGGTATTTCTGTGCTCATTCTCGGGAGTAATGCCATTGCTCCCAAGCTCTTGTAGCTTCAGCCATAGGCAATTCTTCTGTGGCGTATGTAGTGTATGGTAATGGTCTTACTCTTGCCATCAATCTCATACACTATCCTGTAGTCTCCTATCCTAATCCTGTAGAGGTTCTCCGTACTCCTGAGTTTTCGTGAACCACTGGGGAAAGGATCTTTGGCGAGTTCTCTTATGGCTTCGACTATTCTTGAAATATGAATTGGATCTATTCTTCTCAGGTCTTTGTCGACAGACTTTTTAAGTAGAACATTGTAGTATTCCATTCCTCTTCAGCTTCTCTATGATTTCCTCGAGGGGGACTGTCGGCTCACCCCTACGCTCAGCCACTACGGCGAGGTCGTGCAGGTCTTCAAGGAGCTCCTCATACTCTTCAACCGGTATAACAACCTCTTTCTTCTCACCCTTTTCATCAACAATATAACGCAACTCATTCATATCTTGACGGTCTAGTAATACGCCTTTTCTTTTTAAGCTTTACTAAAGATAAGGTAAAGAAAGACGGTAGTAAAACTGATGTAAATTTTTTGTCAAGTGGAAGAGAAAATTACGAAGGAGTGTTGTTAGAAAAAAGAAGTAGAGGAATCCAACTAATTTTAAAGATGGACGGCCTTCAGAGTCAAGCGATCCCATTTAAAATCAACCTTAACATGGCTGAGGCTTTCTCAAACATTATCCTCTGTTCTAATGCTTGTAACGAGCTTTATTTAGAGTAAAGAAATTAGCATAAAATCATCTGATCAGCAAACCCTTCTGAATTCTATCTGAGGGTAAACATCTTTCTGAAAAAACTAAAGGTCTGTGTTCACTGGATTATATTAATGTTCGCTGATGGCGAACAGCCTAATAACAGAACTCGACCAAAAAGCGCACACGCACTTATTTATGTAACAACCTTTAAAAATCTTTTCGATTCTTACATAAACCATTACTCGCACCTAAAGGAACCGGTATCTCCGCACTAAGACTATCTATCAATAATCCTTTCTGAATGAGTTCAGCTATAAGCTTCTCCACAGCGTCGTAAACCATCTTCTCATTCACCGCACCAGTTACATACTAACTTTCCACTAGCGAATAAAAGAATAACAACATCAGGGTCGTGCATCCTATATATTAGGTTTCTTTAAAAGTAGCATGTAAACAGGCATAGATGTTTAAATATTCGCTCTGACATTATTAACAGTAAGTGTTAATCTTGTCGCAAAGAATCGTGATATCTAGAGATTTTCTGGAAGAGTTCTTCAAAATCCTGTTCTTCCATGTAGGGTATAGCCAGTATTATAAGCGGTATGTCATAGTGGAGCCCGTCTGCATAGTAACGTGCATAGATGGAAGAGTCGCTTCCTGTAAATCTGTTGATTTTCTAGTGGATAATTTTTATGATATTGGGTCTAAGGCGGCTTCAGTGATAGATAGGGAGCATGGCGATTTCATTGAACAGGTTTTCGCCACCTACCTTGAGCAAAAGAAAAACTTTATCCTCGTAGGAGATAACCCGATAATGTTTCCATACGAAAGGATTCCGAAGCTCCTAAAATTTCTGGAGAATAACGCTAATATGATTCCAATAATCTCAGGCTTAGTTCACTACCATGTGGATGAGCCCCAACTGAATGAAAACGATCTTAAAACATTAACGGAGTATTCTAAAAGGATTGCGGAGGCAGGTGGACAGAGCCAGCTTGGAATAGTTGTTTCAGAGGATGATCCGAGTGAAAGCGTCAGAACAACCCTACCAAGGAAAGAGGAGCAGCTGAAGAAATACGTAGAGTTAATGATCAGTAAATGCATGGTTGGAGAAGTAAAGATAGCTGGTGCAGGATTTATTAACGATAGATTAGAGAGCCTTAAGATTATTCTTGAAACGTGACTACTCAAAATCTGACTTCTTGAAAATCCCTGTGAATCTTATTCCTTCTTTCCTAAGCCTTTCACCGCAGCCCTCTTCCCTATCCACTATGGCCACGACTCCGAGTACCTGGCAACCGATCTCCCTAACCTTCTCCACAGCCTTCATTACTGAAGAACCCTTGGTGACAACATCGTCCACAATTATCACTTTAGAATTAAGCTTCAGCTGGCCTTCGATCCACCTCATCGTTCCATGGGTCTTAGGCTCCTTCCTAATCCAGAAGGCGGATATGTTCAAACCCTCCTGATTGCTGAGTAGAGATACAGCGGTAGCTATTGGGATGGCCCCAGATTCTAAGCCGCCTATTGCTTCAACCTCAGTATCTCTAATCATCTGGAGGATTATTTTCCCAATCAGCGTGATGCCCTCAGGATCCTGAGTCACCTGCTTCGCATCAAAGTAAACATAGCTTGTTCCCCCAGATGCAAGCTTGAAAGGCTCCTCCGGAGGGGTTCTCCTTAAATATGCTTTCTCTTTAATAAGAGTAAACAGCCTCTGCTTCATAAGGTGGATAGGTTCAGCCTCCATTACTTCCTTCATTATTCACTCACTCTCAAGCATTCAATTGAGATATTAATGCTTTTCCTGTTGTTTAGCATACCCTTGCATGCATTACCATCCATCGGGAACTACTAGTAGCATAGTTTTATAAGTATTATGGATTGGCAACAAAGCCTAGATCAAACCTCCTTTTTGCGCATATTTCCCATTTCAACAGGAAATATCGTGGAGTCAGGTAATTCGACACCAAATACCTTGGCTTACAGACACCCTGTCATCTCGTAGTACTACGTCTTGTCTTTAACATGCCAAGTAATATTTGCTTTTCAATAGCCTCAATTCTTTTATTAAGGTATCATTGAGCTAGGGAGTGACCCCTATGTTCTGTTTTGAAGAGTGAGTTAGGAGTAAAAGAAAAGGAGATTTACATCTCATGATTTTTACTGTCTCTTCAGAAATCTATTTCGGAGGATTTAAGAATTCTAATAGTTCTTTTAAGTTAGTAGCTTAGATAATTAACTTATATTTGCCCGAGGACCAGTTCTATAGATTTTTTCTTTACATGGCTTAGATCCACATCTATGACATTTATTAGGAAAACGTTGCCATAACAAGTCAGCAAGATTAAACTCCTCGTTAGTAATAGCTTCACATTTGAGGATTATAGCTATGAGCCAAGCAAAAACATCTGCGATTTCTTCTTTAAGCTCTTCCTTGCGCCTCAATCTAATTTCTCTAGCAACTTCGCCAACTTCCTCCGTCATATGAAAACCGATTTGCTCGATACTTTGAACCCTGTTTATGTTTCCATAAATTCGGTCGAACATTTTTTTCCAATCATCTAATTTTTGAGGAAAGTTATTCTTATTTTTTCTATGAGTTTCTAAGTATTTCTCTCTTTCTTCTTTATCCATATAACTCATCCGTGCTATACATAGACAATCTTTATCGGCGAAGCAATAAGGACAAATATTAGGAAATTTATGCCAAACGATTTCCTCTAATGATCCATGACGTGTGACAAAAGCACAAAGCCAGGCGAAAATATCTGCAAAATTTACTAAAACTCCTTCCAATTCTCCCTTCTTATTGTATCTAGGCTTTATATGAGTTTTTCTTAAATCTTCCGTGAGTTCTGCCACTTCTTCGACAACGTGAAGCCATATTTCTTCATTCATCATACCTCTATTACGCTCTCCATATATCTCATCAAAAAACTTAACCCACCTATCAAGCGACCAACTTTTATATTCCTGTTCCATATATTTAGAAAAATGACTCTCATATATAAGATTTACTTAACGCAGTGTGCGCTGAAACGTATTTCTGTCCCTTTTATGCGTATCTGTTATTGATGAAAAAGTTTTGCGGTAGTTGTGGTGGGAAACTAGCGGAAAAAGTAGTGGAAGAGGAAATATGATAATGCATGGTATCTGATGGGACCCTATAGCATGTGCTAAAGGCTTTTTACAAACTCTTTTGGTTTTCAAGTTTTTCCAACCTCTTTCTAGTAGGTGCATAGTTCATTCCTTTCCTAGTAAGCAGAAGCACGCGCTACACGTGCTATGTGCCAAAAACACTTAGTAGCTTGGTTTGTTTTTCTAAGTTGTAATAAAAATATATAAATCATGGCTCTCACGCTTAAGTATGGTACAGTTTAAAGAGGACGAGGTTGGAAAATTCATTTCTGAGTTAAAAAACCAGAAAAATTGCTAACGGGTTGCGGAAAATTTCATGAATTGGAGCAACGCGACATAATATACATTGTTGCTCGTAAGATAATATTGGAGAAACCTGCTTCTGAACTTCATATTCTAGCAGGAATCAAAGTGTTACTGTTAACATGGAACGCTGTGTATCTTCAGCGACAGCCTGAAAAAATGAAGCAAGCGTTGGAGGATGATATATTGAAAGCATATCAAAAAACCAGGGATGATTTTGACCATCTTAGGGACAAAAAACTTAAATTCAGAAGATGGTGACAGAGTTAAAAGAGTTTTCAAAGCCTTCTCCAGCTACAAATCTATCGGAGTTACTGGCGCTTCCAAGGCCATTCATCTAATTAATGCAG
>JAVZMD010000066.1:0-8408 GCA_038883435.1 Thermoproteota archaeon | reverse complement strand
GCATATGCTTACTGTTTTATCCGGATTTGGAAGATAGGATGTTCAGTCTAAACCTATATTATTTACATGTATAAAATAACTTCGAAGCCAATAGTATGAAAATTCCTAATGAAGAATAAATTTTTATAATTCTTGTTTTAATGTTCACTGCCGTGAAATGAATGGCTATACCAATAGTCCTTGATACAGACATTGGCGATAACATTGATGACGCTCTCGCCCTCTTATTTGCTTTGAAGTGCAGAGAGCTTGACCTAAGGGCTGTGACTGTTGCTTATGGTGATGTTGAGTCTAGGGCTAGGCTTGCTTCAAAACTTATTTCTACTACCGGGTTAAAAATACCCGTTGCCCTGGGTTCTTCGAAAAGCCTTTTAGGATTTGCTCCGAGCTGGAAACCCCCCCAAGCTGAAGTATTGGAGGATGAGTCGGGCGAGTATCTTAACATAACTGGCTTACCGGCTTGGGCAGTAATAGCTGAGAACGTATTGAAGGTAGATGGTCTTAAGGTGGTTAGCACGGGCCCTCTTACCAATATTGCTCTAACGCTGCTTTCAATGCCCGATGTTAAAGATAAGCTTAGCCTTGTTTCGATGGCCGGGTTCTTCAACGGCTCCGGTGCTGAATATAATGTAAGGTGTGATCCAGAGGCTTTGAATCTAATCCTCAGATCAGGAGTTAAGCCTCTACTAGTAGGGTTGGATGTTACCCTCAGATGTGTAATGCCCCTAAGCATGGTTGAAAGATTAAAGTCTAGTGAAAAACCGGAGCATAGGCTTGTCTACTCTATGCTTGAAGCTTGGAGGAAGAGTACTGGCCATAGGCAACCTATCTTACACGACCCTTTAGCTCTAGCGATAGTGGTAGACAATAGGATTGTTTCCATCGAGAATGTTAGGGTTGAAGTTGAACTTAAAGGAGAGTATACCAGAGGATTCACTCTGATTGCTGGAAGCATACCAAATGCTTCAATATGCTTAAACGTTAACGTGGAAAGATTTCTGAAACTTTTCGAAGAAGTAATATTCTAATAAGTTTAAACACGTTAAGCCGCTAACCGGCATCTTCTAGAAATCCCTTTTCCACGTTAAAAAAGCTTTTCATCGAGCATGCTCCTCCCGTGCTTTATTGCTTGTGCCTATTACTCTATTAGTTTTCAGCAGAAGATTTTAATCCTTTACCGAAAAGATTATATTGCAGATAAAACAACAATCAAAATGGTGTTTTGGTTGTCGAGGCTATATCGATTGTCTGGCTTCTTGGCTTTGATACTTGGTATTCTAGGCGTATTAGGATCGCTCTACCTTTTTGGGCTTGAGGCTATTACAACATCTCTTGTTCGAAATATGATAGGAAACGCTATATGGCGTGTAGCCAGCTCGAACATGACGGCTTACGAAGGTATTGAGACCATGAACGAATGGCTCAATGTACTATCTTCACTATCGGAAAAGCCGCTGCTACTACTCTTAATCTATAGCCTGATACTGATATCGATATCGGTTATAATGATTAAAAGCCACAGCAAAAATGACAAATGGCACATAGCGCGCTTTAGTGAATAGTCGCGGTATTGTGAGATCCTCCGCAGAGTCATAGACGTCACCTCTCACGCTAATTCCCAGAAACGGATGCTCGCCTTGCCTTAAGCGGGGGAGTGATTGACTATGAATGTAAGCGGGCCCGCCGCGATTTGAACGCGGGATCTTCGGCTCCGGAGGCCGACGCCTTTATCCTGGCTTGGCCACGGGCCCATTAAAACTTATTTACACAGGACTTTTAAACCTAATCTGTTTCAAGTGGACGAGAAGAGCAAGAGTAAGAGCAGGTTCGTGTTCTGGGCTGATATAGTGGCAGAGTCCGCTATTGAACATGCTAAGAGGAACAACATGCCTATAGTGACTGTTAAGAGTGGAGGTTCCCCTTCAGGTGGCAAGCATATCGGCAACATGAACGATCAGATTCGTGCATTCTTCATATACGATGCCGTAGTGAGGAAAGGTGTTACAGCAAGGCTTATCTATACTAATGATGATATGGACCCACTCAGGACAATTCCCTCTTCCGTTCCAAACGGCGATGGTGAGTGGCATTTTTTCACCGAAGAGGAGCTTTCAACACTTGAGAAATACTTGGGCTGGCCATACTGCCGCATACCTGACATATTCGGATGCCACAGGTCTTGGAGTGAACATTTCAACTCGGTTATTCAAGATGGTTTAAACAGGATAGGTATTTCAATGGAGAACTATAATAATAGTGATTCTTATGCTAATGGGCGTTTCTTAGAGATTACTAGGCTTACGCTCTCCAAGACGAGTTTAGTCAGAGAGGTTTTAAGCAGGTATCAGAGGACTCTGGATAGAGATTGGATCCCCTTCCATGCTATATGCGGCAACTGTGGTAAGATAACTACTACAACAGTAGGCTTCAACCTTGAAGACGATACTGTAGAATACGAGTGCCGCGGCAGGGTACTGGCTGGTAAATACGTGATAAAAGGCTGTGGTCATAGAGGTGTTTCCAATCTTAAAGAAGGGAAGCTTCCTTGGCGTCTCGAATGGGTTGCCCAATGGAAAGTTTTTCAAGTCAATGCAGAGCCTTTTGGAAAAGACCATTACGAGGGCTCTTGGAAGTCTGGACAGGAATTGGCAAGAGAGGTTTACGGCATGGAGCCTCCTGCAAGCCTGGTCTACGAGTTCTTCTTGGTCAATGGGGAAAAAATGTCCAGTAGGAAGGGTAACGCATACATACTCCAGGATCTTCTGAAGGTCTTGGAACCTGAGGTTGTAAAATACCTTTATACTAAGAGGCCGATGATGCAGAGAAATATTGACCTTAAGAATCTCCACCTGCTAGTTGAAGAGTTCGATAGGTTTGAGGAGAGCTTTTTCAACAAGTCTTCTGAAGAAGCTGAGCGCATATACCCAGTTCTCACAGGAGGTGTTCCAAATAAAAAGCCGTTGAGGATCAGCTATTTGCTTGCAAGCTACCTTGTCCAATTCTACCCTATTGAGGAGGCTTATAATAGTCTAATCAGAGCAGGAGTGATTGACAAAGATGTTCCTGAGGATGATAGGAATAGGGTTTTGCTCAGGCTGAAGCTAGCTAAGAACTGGCTGTCGACATTTGCAGACCCAAGCAAATACGTGCTTAAGAAAGAGTTTTCCGGATTGGATTTGAGCAGTATGGAAAAGGCTATTGAGAAGCTTGTTGAAAGGCTTTCATCTCTCCTAGAGTTTAAAGGTGAGGATATTCAGAACATTATCTACTCTACAGCCCGGGAGAATAACATTCCCGCTTCCGAGTTCTTTAGGAAACTATACCTAATCTTTCTAGGGGTGGAAAGTGGCCCTAGATTGGGATATTTACTTGCAACACTCGGCAGGGAAAAAGTGGTTTCACGATTGAAAACAGCAATTAGTAAAACGGAAGAGGGATGTGTATCAGAATGATTTACGGTTTGGAATTACTCGACAATAGACGAGTAATCTATAGCGATTAAATATCAAGGTTAAATACCCGCCTATTTAAGTGCGTGAAGCTTCAGAGCAATTATGAAAATTGGAATCGTCGGATATGGGGTTTACATACCGAGGCTCAGGATTAAGATCGAGGACATAGCTAGGGTTTGGGGTCATGATGCTTCCTCTTACAAGGATGGTCTTGGGGTTGAGGAGAAGTCCGTCCCCTCGCTGGATGAAGATACTATCACGATAGCGGTTGAAGCGGCTAGGAATGCGATGAAACGTGCTGTTGAGGTTAAACCTGGTGAAGTAGGAGCCGTCTTCGTAGGCTCAGAGTCTCATCCTTACGCTGTCAAGCCTACGGCATCAACAGTAGCTGAGGCCCTAGGTCTAACTCCTAATCTCACCGCAGCAGATATGGAGTTCGCCTGCAAGGCCGCAACAACCGGATTACAGGCTTGTTTAGGATTGGTTAAGGCAGGGTATATCAAATACGGGATGGCTATCGGCGCCGACACTGCGCAAGGCGCACCCGGCGATGCATTAGAATACACTGCTGCAGCCGGAGGAGCAGCATACGTCATAGGCTCGGGGGAAGGCGTAATAGCTGAAATAGAGTATACACACTCATATACGCAGGATGTTCCAGACTTCTGGAGGAGAGACGGCTCGTCTTATCCGAAGCATGCTGGAAGGTTTACGGGTGAACCAGCTTATTTCGAGCATGTTATAGGATGTACTAAGGCATTGTTAGAGAAAACCGGAACAACACCTAAGGATTATGATTATGTTGTTTTCCACCAGCCCAATGCAAAATTCCCATCGAGAGCAGCGAAAATACTCGGATTCGAAGAAAGTAAGCTATGGCCCGGTCTAGTGGTGAGTAGGCTCGGCAATACTTATTCGGGCTCGTCTCTACTTGGCTTAGCGTCAGTGTTGGATATTGCAAGCCCTGGAGAGAGAATACTCGTCACGTCGTATGGCTCTGGAGCAGGTTCAGATTCTTTCAGCATAGTCGTCACGGATGCTATAGAGTCGAAGAGAGAGCTCGCTCCTCCAGTGATGTACTTCTTAGACAGGCGTGAATACGTTGACTACTCTCTATACGCTAGGTACAGGGGGCTTTTCAAGGAGGACTGAGAGTTTGAAGAGGGATGTTGCAATAATATCCGTCGGCTCAACACGTTTCGGTGAGCACTGGGAAAAGGGCATGAAAGACCTTGTTTGGGAAGCTGGTATTCAAGCAGTGGAAGAAGCCGGGATAAGCGGAAGAGACATACAATACATAGTTTTCGGAAACATGTCTGGTGGAATGTTTGAAGGGCAAGAACATGTGGGAGCACTAGTAGCGGACTTCCTGGGGCTTAATCCAGTGCCAGCCACGAGAGTAGAGGCTGCTTGCGCCTCCGGTGGGGTAGCATTTCTCCATGGCTATATGGCTGTAGCATCAGGCCTCTACGATCTCGTAGTAGTCGGTGGAGTGGAGAAGATGACGGATGTAGAGTCCGTACAGGCTACAGAGATCCTTTCAGCAGCAATGGATTACGAATGGGAAGCATACTTCGGCGCAACATTCCCCGGAGTTTATGCTCTTATGGCAATGAGATACATGCATGAGTATGGTCTTAAGCCTGAGACTCTGGCGAAGGTTGCAGTTAAGAATCACTATCATGGCAGTATGAACCCGCTGGCTCATTTCAGGAATAGGATAACGGTTGAAGACGTATTGTCCTCTCCGATAGTTGCTTCCCCTCTTCGAAGGAATGACTGCTGTCCTGTTTCAGATGGGGCTGCATGTGTCATACTGGCTCCCTTGGATGAGGCAAAGAAGTATACTGATACGCCAATAAAAGTAGAAGCTGTAGCACAGGCTTCCGACACGCTTAGCCTACTTGAGAGGAGAGATATTTGCACGTTAGACGCTACGGTTTACGCTGCTGAGAAAGCCTTTGCAAAGGCGAAGCTTGAAAGAAAAGACATTGACATTGTTGAAGTACATGATTGTTTCACAATAGCGGAGATACTTGCCTTGGAAGACCTCGGCTTCTGCCGTAAGGGCGAGGGCTTTAAACTCTACGAGGAGGGTGAAACATACGTTGGAGGAAAGCTTCCTGTGAACACCGATGGTGGACTCAAGGCCGGTGGACATGCAGTAGGTGCAACAGGCATAAAGCAGATAGTTGAGATTGTAAAGCAACTAAGGGGTGAAGCTGAGGGAGGCCGGCAGGTTGATGGTGCCGAAGTAGGTTTGACTCACAATGTCGGCGGGTCAGGTGCTACAGCGGTGGTAACGATTCTCTCCAGGAGGTGATGGGAAGGTGAGCAACTCGGGTGTACCTAGGCATTGGAGGAGTATGAAGGAGAGGTATAGACTACTGGGTACTTATTGTGAAAACTGTAGAACTAGCTTCTTCCCTCCAAGGAAGATTTGCCCCAAATGTCGTAGAAAAGGTAAGACTAGACAGATAGAGTTTTCTGGCAGGGGAAGAGTCTTCAGCTACACTATTGTAAACGTTGGGTCTAAAACATTTGAACACTACACTCCGTACATAATAGGGTTGATCGAACTTGAAGAGGGCCCGAGAGTTATGTCTCAGATAGTAGACTGTAAGCCTGAAGACGTTTACATAGGCATGGAAGTGGAGGCGTGCTTTAGAAAACTTTTCGATCAGGGAGACGGAGGAATAATAAGCTACGGATTCAAATTCAAACCAGTGGACGATAGCTGGAGAGAACACTATAAGAGGCTTCTTGCGGATAAGAAGATTAAGATTGCGCAGAGAATGAGCTGAAGCTGGAAAACCAGTCTTAATCTTTAAATAAAGAAATCGCTTTAAAAACTAAAGTGTTGGCGGAACCCTGTAGAATAGGCCCAGCGGGCTTTCCGTTGCAAGGTCCACATGGAGCAGATGCAATGAAGTATCTTAGGAAAATAGGGTTGGATGCAATGGAGTACCAGGCTGTTAGAAGCATACGTATAGGTAAGAAGGCTGCTTCGCAAATCGGTTCAGCCGCTTTTGAAAACGGAATATTGCTCACCCTACACGGCCCTTACGCTATAAACCTTTCTTCAAATAAGAAGCTCGTTAGAAAACAGAGTATTCAAAGAGTGGTAAAATCAGCTGAGATAGCATCGTGGATGGGTGCTTTCCACCTTACCTTCCATCCCGGCTATTACAGTGGATTGCCCAAGGGGCTTGCAATGCAGGCTCAGAAAGAGGCTTTGAAGATAGTGTTAGATAAGCTTGGGGAGAGAAGGATTAGGGTTGAACTTGGTCCGGAGACCACTGGGAAGCCGAATCAATTCGGGTCGCTTGAAGAGCTCGTCGAGCTCTCAACATACTTCGATGGGGTAAGGCTTACTCTTGACTTTGCACATATACACGCTAGGGCAGGTGGTGTAATTAAAAGCCGTGGAGACTACGAGAAGATTCTGGAAAAGGTGGAAAAATCTCTTGGTGGCGAGGGGATGAAAAACCTTGTGATACACTTCTCAGAAGTTGAAACAACCTCAAAAGGGGTAGGGGAGAGGAGGCATCATCCTCTTGGAAGCGGTTATGGTCCGGATTTTAGAAACCTTGCTGAAATAATAGTTGAAAAGGGATACTCGTTTATCATAATCTGTGAGTCTCCATTGCTTGAGGTCGATGCGGTGAAGATGAGAAGAATACTAAATCGTATTAAATAAAGATTTTTATACTTTGCTCTTATAATCATCTGGAAGAACGAGTTGCAACGTAAGGAACCTCGTATTCTGCTTGATGCAGAAGTCCTTGTTAAGCTTGCCTATTTAACAATATCGGAGGATGTTGATTTGAAAAACCTTGAGACGTTAAGGCTTACCTACGAACAGGATGGTGAAACAGCTGGGGAAGGAGTTCTAGAAGGATCTTTAGAAATTACTCCTCTCGAGGAGCTTCGAAGACTCTGCGAGCAGGCCTTGGCTTCTGGAGACATGGTAGAAGAATAGAGGTAAAAAACACTATATTTCTTCAAATTCGTATTCTTCTTTAGCAGGTTTTCTCCCTTGTTTCTTTCGGAATATTTTATTTGAGAATAGTTTAAACACTATGGTTAAGGATACGATTGAAACAACTGCTACTATTATCAATACTATGTTTAGAGAAATCGGTATTCTAATCGTTACATCATTTTCCTTTGAAAAATCTATGTCAACAGTCGTGGAATAGCCCATGTGGCTTACGGTAAGCTTCACCCTTCCACCTGCCACTTTCTTCATACTTAACATTCCATTCGAATCAGCCACGTATGTTTTCTTAGTGTTATTCAGAAATACCGCAGATATCTCGGCTCCGCTTATTGGAGTAGAAAACGGATCGACTACCCGTATGGTCCCGCTTAGAACGTTACATGAAATACTGATTTCCTTAGGCTCATGTATATCATACACTTTCGTTTCTTCTAGAACATTCAGCCCAGCATAACCAACGCTCATTATCCTCAAGTCACCGCTTGTCAACCAGAGACTGTTTAAGGTACCGTTGTAGAAGGTGCCATTAGGGAATACGCAAGTGTAGAAGGATGGCTTAAGGGGGTAATTATTCCTATCCATAAAACTCAGGTTTACAAAGTATTCCTTCCTATACTCAAGTATGAATGAAGAGTCCCCCTTGACGTTTATGGTCAACTCCGGGTTTTTAAAAATGGAACTGCTATTTCTCCATTGGATGAAGACATATCGCAAGCCTTCTACTGGGGTGTATATGTTTTCAGCCTTTATCTTTTTGACACCTGCTGTAGAATAGAATGTTGCCGTACCCTCTTCTGGTATTACCTGGCTTTCTCCGTCGAGGCTAACACTAACCCCAGGTGTTCCCGAAACCTCTATCTTAGCATACCTGGCTAAGAAGCTTCTTTTACCAAAGTTATTCCTACTGTCGAAATCGTAATAAATACCTAATCCAGTGATATTTACTGTCAAAG
>JAVZMD010000065.1:0-8549 GCA_038883435.1 Thermoproteota archaeon | reverse complement strand
TGAGGGGGAGAATCATGTTCTAATAGTTATAGATGGAAATAATATGGTGAAAGGCTTACGAAACCGTCTTGTCAATAACCTGAAAAGCTCATTGAATTTATCTACACTTGAAATAGTCACCACGGATACTCATCTCCTAACTGGTATTAGAAGGGCGAAGAAGGGATATTTTCCAATTGGTTTTAAAACAGATAAGGAAAGCCTCTTAAGAACTTGTGTAGAATCCATTAACAGCGCTATCTACAATCTATCGACGTGCTCGGCTAAAGTTTGGATTGGTAAAGTGGAAGACATTAGAATTACCGGAAAAGTCTTCAACATCCTCGAGGGCTTTGCGAAGTATTGCGAGGAAGTGATTAACGTTTTAATAATCGCAACGATATTATCAACCTTCCTACTTTCACTTACCTTCTCTTAAGTGGGGGTTTTCAACAACTATTTCAATAACTGGGACCATCCTAGAAGCCCCACTGTCGCTTTCCTCCAAAATCCTCACGTCGATTATCCTCGTACCCGCTATGTTCCTCCGTAGTAGGTTTGCAACATCAACTGCTCTGGAAATATTTCCTCCTCTCCCTCTTATGATTAGAGTCCTGCTGCCGCTGTTAAACACGGTAATGCATGCAGTGACATAGTTCCAAGGTTTCTTTCTTCCGACAATAACTATGGCCTCACTACTCAACACTCATCATCTCCACTTCACTGTCTCCAGTAACTTCGATGCAGATTCTTCCTATTCCCCTCTCCCTAACATTACACCATTTAATCCTTACCCCTACTCCAGGCTTCAAGTCTATAATCTTACTCGTATTTTCACGCCATGCAACTACTTCCACAATCCCCGTGTCATCCATCAGGTTTAAGTGGCATACTCTTATTCTTTCACCAGATGTTGAGATAACCTCCCGCTCTTCTGGGGCTGTTGAAACAATACCCTCCACATGTATCTTCCTCATGCCTGACTCAAGCTCGTCAATCCTATAAGTTACTTCGGGAATCTTAAGGTTTGGAAGACCTTCTTCAATACCAATTATCGTTGTAGAGGATGTTGTACTTAACAGGATTTGCTTCCCCCTGCTTCTCATCATAACGTTTAGAAATGAAACCCTCTTACCCTCGGCACCCATTTGCCTAAGCCGGTCTATAACACCATTCCAACAGGTTAATATAGCGTGAGATTCTCCATCTGAAACAATAGTATCCATTACTCTCCGTACTCTTCCACCTAGAGAAATAGTATTATCCCTAAACATCTTCAGAATGTAAAGCTTCAAGTTGACGAGCTTACCCAGCTCCGCTTTAGAGAGAGTACTATACTCCACCTCCCCGGTCTTACTCACTATCTCTAAACACCCCATTGAATTAAGCTCTAGCTCAAGGCTCCCACTCAATCCTCTTCTAACTCTGGCTCCAGCAACCAAAACAGTACTGAAAACATCCTTCTCAGAAACTTTGGACGAGTGCTCATGCCAGAGAGTCAATGGTATTCTCAAATCTCCGTCTGCAAGTATGATTCTCCTAACAGTTCCTTCGCCTCTTATCGGATCTGAAAACCTTTTGAGCCGGGAAACACCCATTATCATTGCCTTAACGCTAACAACGTTATCGTTGTAACTTAGCTCTCCGAGTCTTTTAAAGAATGCCTCCCTAGGAGGGATATCCGGACAATCATTTATCTTCGATATGCTTCCAGCATTACCCAGGTGTACTTCTACAGTCCCAAGACGCCCCTCTTTACTGTACGCCTTAACAATCCTAATCACATCCCCAACGTTAACACCTAGCTCCTGGAGTAAACTCGCTTTTTCCCGCCATAAGTAAAGGTAGCACAATCCTGAGGAGTCTCCTATTATCACCCTGCTTATCATAATCTTCCCATCGTTTGAATCTACTTCTCTAGGTTCAAGAACCGCTATTACCCTACCACGTGTAGAAATACTTGTAAGACCTGATACGATACTTCCGATCTTAATCTCTTTTTCGAGCGAAACTTCTTCCAGCCTTATTCCCAGTTCATTGGCTAGGCTGAAAACAGCCCAAACCTCCTTGTATGCTTCGCTAACACGAGCATGCTTCTTCTTCTCCTCCATCATCCGAATAAGCTCTTCCCTAGAAATATCCTTCCTTTTCTCGAGAATGGCCTCGATATACCTTTGAATAAGCTCTTCCCTAGACATCTGACCCCTCTCCCATTATAGGCCCTAATCTAATACGTGTCTTAAGATATTTACGCATACGTGCATCCATTGTTTAACGTTTAACAGCCCTCCTAGCAATAAAGTAAATGATTACCAGTAGAATCCCCACCGCTAAAATGAGCGTTATTTTCTCCAGGTTGTTGATGAACTCGTATATATTCATGTCCTAGTTGCTTTGAGCAAAGGTTAATAAGCTTTAATTACTATAAAAACCATTCCAGGTGGAGTGAAGTTGACCAGGGAAGAAGGCGTAAAATTCCCCCTTTCAGAAGCTTTCTCATTCAGCCTAGAGAGCATTAAACGCAGGTTAAGCAGGGCCCTAGTAACAATGGCCTCGATAATAGTGGGGATATCGTTTCTAACATTTCTTCTGACTACTGGAAGAATAGTGTCAAACTTACAGCAGCAATCGGGCACTATAGTAGAAACTTATCAAATATGGGTTGCAATAATAGCACTACTCATATGTGCAGTCGGAATCGTAAACACGATGCTGATAAGCGTTGCAGAGAGATACAAGGAGATAGGAACCATAAAGTGCCTAGGGGCGATGAATAGGCATGTGCTTACGATATTTCTGATAGAAGGGTTCTTGCTTGGCCTAATGGGAGGTGTAATAGGGTCGATCACCGGTTGGGGTGTTGCAGCCCTCTGGCAATACTTACTACCGGTTATGAGACAAGAGCCTGCACAACTCCAAGCCCTGATAGTAGCAGCAAGACTATGGTTAGAGTTTAACATTAACGACCCGTTAATTCTATTGTCAAACCCGCTTGTAGACATTGGATTAGGCGTATTCATAGCATTAGTATCATCTATAGTGCCCGCCTACATTGCAGCTAAGCTTAGCCCAACCGAGGCGTTGAGGTACGAAGCCTAGGAGGTGGATGTGGAATGGCATTAAGATATGAGTATGCTGTTGAAACAGAGGATTTAGCAAAGTATTACGTGATGGGGCCCGTCACAGTTAAGGCTCTAGACGGTGTCAGTGTTAGGATAAGGAGGTCCGAATACCTTTCGATAATGGGACCCTCTGGGAGCGGGAAGACAACCTTCTTCAACATGATCGGGGGTCTTGATAGACCTACTAGGGGCAAAGTCTTCATCGACGAAGTTGATATAGCGAGCCTCGACGCCTACGAGCTTGCATGGCTTAGAGCAAAGAAGATAGGCTACGTCTTTCAGACCTTTAACCTGATACCTGTGTTAACAGCAATGGAGAACGTTATGCTCCCTATGATTTTCACAGGTGTAGATAGAGACGAGAGGATTAAGAGGGCGAGGGAGATGCTTACTAGAGTTGGCTTGGGTGAAAGACTACACCATAAGCCCGGGGAGCTCTCCGGAGGACAGCAGCAAAGAGTTGCAATAGCCAGGGCGCTTGTTAATGATCCGGTCATAGTTCTTGCAGATGAGCCTACTGGAAACCTAGACTTGCATACTGGTTTAGAAATAATCAACCTTATGAAGACACTCAATACTGAAAGGAAAGTTACGATAATAAATGCCACGCATGATTTGAAGATGATTGACGTAAGCGATAGAATTCTTTGGATACGAGACGGTAAGATAGAGAGGATTGAAACCAGGGCTGAAGTCGCCGTTAGAGAAGTAGAGTAGGAAGCACTCAACGAGTGTTTTTCAAAACTTCTTTAAATGCCTTTAAAAAGTATTCTATTTCCTCTCGCCCCTCGTAGCCCACATTTCCTATTCTCGTCGTCTCGTCTTTAAGCCTACCCATTCCCCTCGCTATCATTATCCCATATTCATCATATAGCTTTCTTATCACCCTGGGAGCGTCGAAGCCCTTGTTTTTGAAAACTATTACCGACGTCGACCAGTATTCCTTCTCGCGTGGAAATATTTCAAACCCCTCTGACTCTAGGAATTCGTATATCATTTCAGCGTTTTCCCTATGTCGCTTAATTCTCCCATCATAACCCTCCTCCCTCAATATCTCCAGCGCTTCAGCCATACCGTAGAAAAGTGGTATTGCAGGTGTGAAAGGAGTCTCCTTTTTCAAGTGGAATTTATGAAGCTTCTCGACATCAAGGTAGAAGCTTCTCCTCCTGGAATTGTTCAACCCTTTCTCCAGAGCCCTCTTGCTTACGGATACGAATGATAGCCCCGGTGGTCCCCCGAGCCCCTTCTGACTGGCTGTAACACACACGTCAACACCCAGTTCATCGGTGAGAAATGGTTCTACACCAAGGTCTGAAACGGTATCAACTAGAATTAGCAAGTCTCTGTTTCCAACAGCATCGCGTAATTCTCTTAATATTCTGAAGGTTACGCCAGTTGAGGTCTCATTATGAACTATGAAAATGCTCTTCACATCCTCCTTTATCGAATTAATCATCTCTTTTAAGCTTGGTAGGCTACCCCACTCCGCCTTGACGACAACAGGCGTAGCACCGATTTTAACCGCATTCTCCACGGCTCTCTGCGTGAAGTCTCCGAAATCTGGAATCAGGATTTTCTCGCCTTCGTATACGAAGTTTTGAAAAACCATATCGACTCCAGCAGTACCGGAGCCGCTTATTATGTAGACGTCGTTTTCAGTCTGGAAGGCAAGTTTCAAACCGTCCTCTATCTTTTCGTAGAGCTTGTGAAACTCCTCACTCCTATGGTTGATGATAGGTTTAGACATTGCTTTCAAAACCCTTTCGGGGAGCGTTATTGGACCCGGTAGTAGCAGCATTGGGGCTTTTTGGAGCATTTCTCAACGAGGAGTTTAAAACCAGTTTATAACTTTTCCGCACCTCTCATAAGTTTAAAACCATTTGGCAAAGCCCGTCTCCTTCTCGTAAGCATACGCTATTTTAAGAAGCGAAGCCTCATCTAGATGGTCCCCAATCAGCTGAAGCCCGACTGGTAAGGAGTCTGAGAAGCCCGCGGGTATACTTATTGCAGGCAGCCCAGCGAGATTTACGGCAACGGTTTCAATATCCATCATATAAACCTCCAGCGGCGAAAGTAGTTCCCCGATCTTCCAAGGGAGAACAGGCATTGTCGGCGTTGCTAGAGCATTGTAACTCTTGAATAAGAGTTTGAACTCCTCGTATATTTTCCTCCTAACCCTGCACGCCTTTATGTAGAAATCCTCTTTATAGCCCGCGGAAAGCACGAAAGTGCCTAGAAATATTCTCCTCTTGACCTCTTCACCAAAACATTCCGTCCTGATTTTAATAAGCTGCTCCTCCCACTTCCCCTTTACAGGCTCCCCCCCGTAACGTATTCCGTCGAACCTAGCAAGGTTACTTGAACATTCGGCCATAGCTATTATATAATATGCTGGCAGAGCATACTTCATGAATGGAATGGAGATCTCTTCAACAAGACATCCTATTTTCTGAAGATTGTCTAAAGCATCATATACTTTCCTAGAAACCTTCTCGTCAATGTTTTCAAAACCCTCCTTTATTACGCCTATCCTAATTCCATTCGTTCTCCTAAAAGCCTCCTCAATATAGTTTGGAACAGGCTTGTTAAGCGTAGTTGAATCTCTAGGGTCCCTCCCGGCAATTATCTGTAAAAGAAGTACTGTTAGCAAAGTGTTCTTAGCCATTGGTCCTATTTGGTCGAGGCTACTGGCATAAGCTATCAAACCGTAGCGGGAAACCCTGCCGTAAGTCGGCTTTAAACCAACTATCGAGTTGAAAGCAGCAGGGTTCCTTATCGACCCTCCTGTATCACTGCCCAGGGCAATGTCGACAGCACCGCATGCAACAGCAACTGCACTTCCTCCACTGCTGCCTCCAGCGACCCTAGAGTGGTCGAAGAAGTTCCTCGTAGGACCGAAGAACGAGGTCTCAGTACTAGACCCCATTGCAAACTCATCCATATTGGTCTTACCTATTATAATCGCATCCTCAGCTCTTATCTTCTCTATAACTGTAGCATCGTAAACAGGAACATAGTTTTCAAGCATTTTGGAGGAACAAGTTGTCCTTAAACCCTTTGTGGAAATATTGTCTTTAACCGCAACTATGAGCCCTGCTAATACTCCAAGTTTTTCACCCCCAGCCATTTTTCTCTTTATCTCCTCAGCCTTCTTTAGAGCACCCTCCTTATCCACGGTTACGAATGCGTTTAACTCCCTACTTTCCTCTATTTTCTCAAGAGCCCTGTATACTTTCTCTACTGGGTCAGAGGAGGCTTCTTTAAATTCTGCAACCTGTTCCAGTATGCTGTTTAACTCCATACTTGACCGGATACGAACCATCTTTCCTCTTTCTCCCAAGTGTTTCTGAAGACATCTTCTTCACTAAGGGTCTCAGCTGGCTCATCTTCCCTGAGTGCCTCGTTAAAACTCGTCACGTAAGTCATAGGCTCAATATCTAACTGAAGACTCCTTATTGTTTCAAAGTACTCCAGTATTTCATTAATATCCTTCAGAAGCCGTTCTATTTCCTGCTCACTTAACGAGATCCTGCAAAGCTTAGCATAATGCAGCATTTCTTCCTTCGATATGGCTATTTTCCCACTCATTTGAACCCTTACCCCCTACGAGAAATGGCTATTTATTGATTTCTCCCAATTTACCTTCTATGGTTTTCAATAGCGATAAGAGAAACAGAGAACCTAGATCACGTAGGTGTTGTCGAGGATACGTTTGATTTCATTCCTGTCCTTATCATGTACGAATGTATACATGTATGCATTTGTTCAGAACTTTTTATATATTGCTTTATTTTCGCAAGAGAATTCGTGGGTACCCGTACCATTGCCCGTTTCAGCAGTAGACCGTCCAGTAATGCGGTTCAAATCTTAGATTTAAAACTCAAGGAAATCGTTTATGAAAGCCCCCTTAATGTTTTCTCAAAGCTGGTCGACGAATATGATTACGTGTATTTACTAGAATCAGTAACTGGTCCCCAAAAGCTTGCAGAATTCTCCTTTATAGGGTTTGATCCAAGAGTAGTAATCAAGGTTAAGGAGGGTAAGGCAGAGATAGCAAGTGAGGGGAGAGACGTTGTTAAAACCAATGATCCGCTTGAAATCGTAAAGGAAGAGATGAGTACTAAAGTGCTCCCGCGGACACGCCCCAGGTTCACAGGAGGTGCTGTTGGCTACATTTCCTATGATGCCGTAAGATATTGGGAGCGTCTCCCATCTATAGCTACAGACGATTTAAAGCTTCCAGATTTAGAGATGGGCGTTTATGACGATGGAATAATATTTGATCACATTAGGGGGAAAGCATATTACTTCTATATTGTTGAAAATAGATTGAGTATTCTAGAAAGAAAGTTAAAGTCTAGTAGGGACTTTGGAGGCTTGAGATTTAACAGGCTGAAACCGAATATTTGCAAGGAAGAATATGAGGAGATCGTAACTAAGGCTAAGGAGTACATTTTCAACGGAGACATTTTCCAAGTCGTATTATCAAAAAGATACAGTTTTAACATGAGCGGAGACTTTATACGCTTCTACCGAGCCTTACGGAAAATCAATCCTTCTCCCTACATGTATTTCTTGAAGCACGGTAATACTTGGATAATTGGATCAAGCCCCGAAATGCTTGTTAGAGTTGAGGACAGGGTTGTTGAAACATATCCGATAGCAGGTACACGTCAGAAGACTGGGAATCCGAAGAGGGACGATAAGCTGGCGAGAGAACTCTTAGCAGACCCCAAGGAAAGAGCAGAACATGTAATGCTTGTAGACTTAGCCAGGAACGATTTGGGAAGGGTTGCAGAATACGGTTCGGTAAAAGTGCCTGATTTTATGATAGTACATAGGTATAGTCATGTCCAACACATCGTCTCCAGGGTTGTCGGAGTACTTGCATCAGACAAGGATTGCTTTGATGTTCTGAGGACGATGCTACCTGCTGGAACGGTTTCTGGAGCCCCTAAAGTCAGAGCAATGGAGATAATTGAGGAGCTTGAGCCGACTAGAAGGGGGCCTTACGCTGGTGCGGTAGGTTACTTCTCCTACAATGGCAATGCTGACTTTGCAATAACTATTAGAACTCTTGTCGTAAACAGGAATAGAGGGCATATTCAAGTTGGAGCAGGAGTCGTTGCGGATTCCATTCCTGAGAGAGAATGGTTTGAAACAGAGCATAAGGCAAGAGCATTATTGAAGGCTCTGAAAGTGGCGGGTGGGGGATAATGAGAGTCCTCTTAATAGACAATTACGATTCTTTTGTATACAATATCGCCCAGTACCTAGGAGAATTAGGTGCATCAGTAATGGTTTTTAGGAATGATGTACTCGATTATAAGAAGGCTAGTAAGCTTAGGCCTGACAGAATCATAATATCACCCGGCCCAGGTACTCCGGAAGACAAGAAGTATTTTGGGAACTGTGTTTCAATAATACGTAAACTAGGCCCTAAGATTC
>JAVZMD010000064.1:0-8752 GCA_038883435.1 Thermoproteota archaeon | reverse complement strand
CCCTCAGCTGGCCTTATGGAGGCATTATGTATTTTAAAACTCTTCTAAAGCTGCTCATGGCTTATGCTGAAAGAAAGGCTGCTCTCGAAGCATATTGGAAGCACAATCCTGACATCATTCTTCTTGATGGACCATTCTTTTTCTTCAGAGGATACTGCCGTTACATAAATGCTGTCCAGCTTGAAACACCTGAGCTTAAAACCGGATTAGACCTAGTGAAAGAAGTTAGGGATAAGACCCTGACCCTTATGAGAACAGGTAGGGCTGTATGCGTTATCAGGCGTAGTGGGATTAGGGCTATAGACGGCTGGATAATCTATAATCAGGGCGAGGAGGCCTGCCTGAAGATCAACGATAAACACTTACTCACCATTGTAATGCCACCGATGAGCATATGGTCTTACAGGGATTTCTGTGAAGACCCACTTCTTTACGCTACTTTCTATCGTTTCTACAGGCGTTGGAGGCAATCCGAGAAGAAACCCGAAGAACTAGACGAGATTAAAGATAAAATCCTAGCGCAATGTCGAGAGGATTGGAAGGAAAAATTCAAGAAAGACCTTAACATCGATCTGGAGCAAATACCGAAGTCGGAGAGACATTACGTCAGGTATACGAATACAGCACCTCCCTTCGAAATAGAAACACTATTCGATGTGGATATAGAGAAATTCGCCGAATACTTTATAGACTTCTATAATCCAGTGACGGGTCTTCCACATCCGACGGACCTTATAGACGAAGCAGTAACGCTACCAAGGGGCTCGACTACCGCGTTTACCGAGGAGGTTGAAGCCAGGCTTATAAGGGATCAGGAAATAGAAGATAAAACAGCTATTTCAGATTATTTCACCGTTCTTAACCCTCAGAAAAAGGAGTATGTTTGAAATCAATCTTATTGAAGAACCTTTTTTATACACCCATATTAAGCATAAGAGGAGTACTATGTGGAAAAAGTTGCAACAAAGTTATTTAGCCTATTTATGAAAAGGAAGTTTCTAGATCATATGGAGGACATAATTGAAAGTTATACAAAGAAGTAACGCATATGAATATACTCCCCGGGGCAATCTATTTCTTTAATAATTTTATCGTAGCAATATTTCTTCTAAAAGTTGAATCGGGGAATCAAGTGCTGTTTTAAATTACACGGGGAATAGTGCGTATTTGAGCAGTATTGCTTCGAAGGTGAGCGCTGTCATTATGATGCTTTTCATCAGGATTGTTAGTGAGGGGCCTACTACGTCTTTAAGCGGGTCTCCGAAGGTGTCTCCGGTGACAACAGCAGATTGTAGGAATTCGTCGTCGTTATCGTTGGATAGTTCGAAGCGTTTCTTGGTGTTGTCGAATGCTCCTCCCATCAGTATGCATTTTATGCCTAGGATAGCGCTTGAACCAAGCAGTCCTATGAGCATACCTGCTAGGGCGTTTACTCCGAAGAGGATGCCGAAGCCTATGAACGCTACTTCGGCGATTAAAACTGGAATTGCCATTTGTTTTAAAGCCTTGAGCGTTGCTATTCTTACACACTTATCGTATGCTGGAGGATCATGCCCCGAGAGTATTTTAGGATTTTCCCTGAATTGTCTTCTGACCTCATCAACCATTACCATTGTTGTGGAGTTGACTGCGCTCATTATGTATGATGAGAAGAGGAAAGGTATTGCTATGCCTATCAAGAGGCCTGCTGTGTGAAACGGGTTTGTTAAGTCAACCGGCCTCTTACCTACGACGTGGTAATAGGTCATTAGGGCTATGAATGCTGTAAAGGTGCCGCTTGCAAGGGCAAAAGCCTTAGTATATGCTTTAGTAGTGTTTCCAATGGCATCCAACGCATCGAAAGCCTCGTTGTGACTGCTTGCTCCAGACATCTCGTTTATCCCGCCAGCGTTATCAACTATGGGTCCGAAGGCATCCCAGGCCATTACAGTCCCTATGAGTATGTCTGTACCTATGTTTGCAGCTACTAGACCATAGATGTTTCCGGTTACGAGATAGGAGAATATTGCCGATATCGAGACTAGGAAAACAGGTATTACCGCGCCTCTCAAGCCGTAGGCGAATCCGCTTATCATGTTTATTGCTGCACCCCTCTTAGCTGATTCGAACATGTTCTTTACTGGAGAGGAATTGACCCCGGTGTAGTGGTTTGAAACGAGTGCCATGAGTAAAGTAACCAATAACCCGCTAAGTCCCGCGTAGAATAATGTTATATCTTTCATGAATACTGTGGAAACGAAGTATAAGCCTATTGATGATGAGACCGTGGAAACAAAGAGGCTTATTAGGAAACTTTTCGTTGGATCACTTATCCGCAGGGCGGTGAAAATGCTTATCAGCGTTGACAATATTCCTATTGAGAGGAAGAGCGGGGAGAAGAGTAGGACAATGTAGCCGTATTTCTCTATGAACCCCAGTCCTATTATTATGCTGGTGACAAGGTCTCCGCTGAGGGTTTCGAAGAGGTCAGCACCCCTCCCTGCACAATCCCCCACGTTATCGCCAACGAGGTCGGCAATAACCGCCGGATTCCTAGGGTCGTCCTCGGGAAGCCTGTACTCTATCTTACCCACTATGTCTGCTCCAATATCCGCGCTCTTAGTGAATATCCCCCCGCCTATTTGAATGAATATTGCTGTTAGGCTCGCGCCCATAGCGTATCCTGTTAGGAATCCTATCTCCAGCACTGAGGAATTTCGTCCAACGAGGGAGACGAGAACCAGTATTCCGAGCAGGCTTAGGCTTGTTACGGAGAGCCCTATTACTGAGCCTCCGCTCAAAGCCATCCTGAGACCTTTTGAAACATTGCCGTTTACAGACTCCGTAGTCCTAGAATTGGCTTTTACAGCTATTTTCATGCCCAGGAATCCCGAGGCGAGTGACAGTGTCGCGCCGAGGATGAACGCAACAGCTGTTTTAAAGCCTAAGAAAATAAGCAGTATTACGGCGAGTAAAGCGTCGAACATTATTATGACTGAGTACTCGGTGCGTAAGAATGCTGAAGCACCCGACTCTATGTAGCTGGCTATTCTAGAAACCCTAGGGTCTCTAACCTTTTGGCGTATTACCTTTAGCGTTAGAAACGTTATGACTAGGATGCTAGCTAGAACCGATACCGAAACGATCAGCTCCGGCGGCACCGGATACTCTGTTGCGTCCAAGCAGGGTCACTTTCAACCTACCTTAATGAGCCGTTTTCCGAACTCTTTTTAAACATTATGATTTATAAGGGAAATTTTTCCGAGTTTTAACGAGGATTTTCGCGTTTTAGGGCAAGTTTTAATTGTAAGCATAACATTCTAATACTATGAGGAAAATCCTACTGGTTTCCCATTGTATAGTTAACCCACATAGCAAAGCACGGGGATTAGCGGTTAGGGAGAAAATAGATGCTTCGAGGAAGGTTTTAGAAGAACTCCTTAAGGACCCTGGCCTCGGGATAATTCAGCTCCAATGCCCCGAATTGCTCTACATGGGTCTAGGCAGAGAACCTGCTTCAAGAAGCCTTTATGATAACCCGGATTTCAGAAAAGTCTGTAGAGGAATAGCAGAGCAGGTTGTAAAGCTCGTTAAAGAATACGAGAAGGAAGGTGTTAAGACGATTGCTTACATAGGTGTTGAGGGAAGCCCCTCATGCGGGGTACAATGGACGCATTCCAAAGATGATAAGGCTGAGAAGGGGATGGGGGTTTTCACCGAGGTTCTGTCAGAAGTCGTGAGCAATTCCGGTATTCAAATAGCATTCCTAGGGTTGCCGGAAAGCGCGAAATACGGAAGCATCGGGGAATTGTTGGAAAAACTTAAGTCTTTAAATGTTGAAGTTTAGAGTTTAGGCTCTTCAACCTTTGAACTCTTATGATCCTTACAAGCAATTCTATGATTAGTATCAAAGTAAAGGAAAATACGAATCCTCCTGCTCCTATTTGCGAATAACAGCTATAACCATTTGTTTTTTCCTCGATAAATTCTACGATGGGTATTCCTCCTAGATACAGTGAGCTGCGAGTTACAAAGCTCATCATGAGGATTATCGCCACCATTGGTAGTATTGCTATTAAGGGCCAGGCAATCAAATCCATAACAGTTAGTATACGGTATACTGTCTTTTTACGCATAGGATTTTCCTCTCCTTCCACTATACCGTATTCTCCCATATCTATGAATAGAGCGTTTTTAGAGAAACACGCTGAGAACAATATTAGAATCATATCGCCCGAAGCTCCTGAAGTGTTGAAAATACTCACCCAAGCCAACGTAGATTTCAAAGAGGCGTCTGGAAGCAACAGGGCTATTACTACGAGGATCGGTGAAAGAATCAGAGGGGCTAAAGCGACTATAATCCACCTATTCCTAGGTATTTGTGCATTAGACTTGACGTAAAATATGGGTAAACCGTACTTAAGCACTTTAAAGCCTATTCCTATGCTTTTGGCTCCAAACATCTTTAAAACAATAGCATGCACGCCTTCATGAAGGATAACCGTTAGAATTATTCCGATTATTAATTCTGATGAGCCTAAGGAAATGGGGACACCTAATAAGTAGGATACTATGCCTGTTTGAGCTATGAGGAGAAGGATCCCTAGGGAAATAGCCTGTTTAACATATGGTTTTATGTCTATATTCTGTTGCATACAACTCTATATAATTAGACTTGAATATAAGTTTTTCGAAACAATCTTGCAAAAAATTCAACATGCTTCATTTTTCTCGGAGAACTATTTTTAACTCTGTATCATGAGCTATTCGCTTTAAATTTCTGTACCGATAATTTTCTAAGAAACGTGTTTCGTCGTAAAGTTTTTTAATGCTTTAAAAAAGGCTTAAGCATGGATTACGGATTCGACAGCTGGATATACTCCATAATCGACTTGGAGAAGGCTTTAGAGAGATTCAGCACCAACGGCGTGAGGTTTATCGAAATATCGTTTGAACACCTATCTAAGATTTCTCGAAACGGCATGGCTGATTTCAACGCTTTGAAAAAAGTCAAGGAGCTTGAGGAAAGCCTTAGTGTTAAGATAGTTCAGGTTCACGGACCCTTTGGCGACATAGATTTCGACTTCGCCTCAGAAGACTATAATTGTAGGAGTAAAGCATTAGAAAAAGTATGTAGTTGGCTAAAATGTATCAGCGAGTTTGAATGGGGCGTTCTCGTCCTTCATACTGCAAGGCTGAGCTCTTCCTCAGAGTACGATTCGCTCAACCTCGTGGAAAAAACCAGGCTTGCAAACATGAGATTCTTTAAAGAAGTCGCTAAGCATGCTTCAGATTACGGTGTTAAAGTAGCTGTTGAGAACAGGCTTGAAAGCTGCTACGGCTTCCTACCTAAGGATCTCATAGAACTGATTAACAGTGCTGGTAGCGATTATCTTGGAATATGCTTTGACACAGGGCATGCTTGCGTCAACAGGCTGAACATGGAGTCAATCCTGGAAAGCATAAGGGAGTTTCTAATAGCAACGCATATTCACGATAATAATGGTTTTGAAGACCAGCATTTGCCTCCGATGATGGGCTCAATAAACTGGAGTAATCTAATTAAGTCATTCTCCAAAATTAATTATCGTAAACCGTTGATTCTCGAAATCCATGAATACGGTAGGCTGGATTTGGACGATAATGTTCTAAAAGCTTCGATGATTATAATGGACGAGTTAGTTAGAAACCGTTAATTAATCTATTGTTTAAAACCTAACCCTGTTCTAGCCTGTTTCTATTTTGACTAGATGAAGTTCCACTCCCTGATTTGTCAGCATCAGAACCCCTATGTTTATTGTCTCCTTGTCACCCGTTTTTTCAACCCAGATGTTCACCGTGTTCAAGCCATGTTGATTACAGAATTCAACAAGCCTTGTTAAGGTTAAGTTTGCTGTACTCTGGAACTCGCCGGCTCTGACGTACCCCACCATGTAAACGACGTTGGCGGAGACGCTTACCGGCTCAGCCACGTTTAATCCGTTTTCAGTGAGAAACGCTTTAACCTGCTGAAGATAATCGGGTCTAAGGCTGATGTTTACAGATAATGTTGAAGAGTACGCTTTGAGTACGGATTTCGAGACCTCAGTCAAGTCGTCGATGTTACTAACTTGGTGAATGCCTATCTTATTGTTCTGAGGATTGTAAACCGCAACCATCGTGACGTAGGCTACTTGAGCACTTATGGAGTAGAAGGGAAGTATTAGGATTGGCGTATTGTTGACTAGTTGAACCATAAGATTCCCCTCGGTCCATGAGACGCCCCGTGTCTGGTGGAGAGTAAGTATTTGCTGTACGGTAGGATGGTGTATTATGCTGTCTACTACTGTGCTCAGCCTGGGGACTCTGTTTGAAAACCATACGAACTCTTTCTTCTTAGGAGTGAAAACGTATGTTCCCACGATGTTTACAGGGGCACCGGGGTTCTTCTGGTAGTTTTCAACAATACATAGCGCAACGTATTCTCCCCCTAAAGAAACATACCTTATGTCGAAAACGTTCTGAGAATAGACTTCACCGTAGGGGTCTCTTGGGAAGTCGAACATTCCTGTACTCCTGTACCAGGAGTCGTAGTCCCAACTGGGAATCCTATAGGTGTTGTAAATGTCGATTATGGTCCACATGAGGTTCTTAATGTATCTTAGCTGCGGCATGAGCCAGGAAGGCACTGGTCTGGCCCAGGGGGAGTATAGGGATTTAAGAGCTTCCACTACGTAGTTATCACTGTTAAGAGCTTCTTCAAACATATATCCCTGCATGCTTCCATCCTTAACATTGACAAGAATTATTAAGAAGGGCCTTCTAAAGCAACCGCCATTCTCAACGCCATAGTCCTCGGTGGAAGCGTATCCACTATAAACCGGTTTCTCGACGAATGTTGAGAAGGCCAAGTACAGGTTTCCCTCAGGATCCACTACAGGATAAGGCGCGGGAGTGTCTGTCCTAGGATCGGTTTCTATTTTCAGAAGCGGCGCCGCTATTTTTGAAACTCTCTGGTAAGCGTCTCTAACCATAAGTGTATTTAAGACTTCTCCGTAACCTCCGGAGGCTATGTCAAGTCTGCCTTGGAGCAGAAAATATGCTGCACGAACCCATCCTGAGAAAACGTAATCAGGTGGACCACTATAGTTTACCTTCCCTGCCTCCTTCCACTTACCGGTGTTGACAAAGACCATCTCTCTTTTTTCGAAAAGCCCTCCAAGACCATAGTATACTGCGGGCGTCTCAGGTATTCCTAGAGCATCGTTCAACGAGACTTTTCTACCTGTTGTAGCATCGAAAGCAAGTATGACCTCGCTATGAGTATATATGAAAGATTCTGCTGTTTCAACATCAGCGGCCTCAACCATCACGGGTGCGGTGAATACTATCCAGTATAGATGGCCGTTTCTGAAGTATATCATGGAGGGGCTGCTCCATGTTATCCATGGTATTCCTATCCTAGAGAGCTCGTATGATGTTCTCGCAGATATGAAATCGTGATTAGTCAACCTGACTTTCTCAAGATCCTCAAGGCTTCCCTGTGACTCAGCTGTTTCAGAAATCTCGTTTAAACTGTTAAGCAGGTTAACAAGCTCTATGTGTGGCTTAATCCTGGGGTTGAACTCGTAGGAAACCTTGTTAGCATCCCATCCTCCTAGGGTCCTATAGTATGCTTGTGGCACAGCATACCCTATTATAGCTATTACTATCGCCAATACGATTAACGCGTTCTTAGTCCAGACGGTTTTCTTAAGAGGTATTGCCTCTAAAAGCACGTGGATACCTATGAAGATGAATGAAAGGATTAATGCAGATCTGAATATGGTGCTGGTTACGTCGTAGGTTGACGTAGGGTACCAGAGCAGAAAGTAGCCTATGAATATGATGGTGATTAGGAGTCTGAGCAGGAAGAGAATACCCTTTGCGAACCTCACTATCAATAAATCGCCTTCCGATTCAGTCTTAACTTTTTTCACTGAGACAGCCATGGGCCAGAAAGTTGCGATGGCTAGGCTTATGAAAACGATTACTGCGAAAAATACGTAGAGCATTTTCAGAAGCTCTATGAAGTCGAAGACAGACATCATACTGTAAAGCTCCTCCCCGGAGAAGGAAAGTGGAGCAAAGTATACTTTCCCAAGCCAGTCTAGGAAGCCCTGTAGAACATTGCCAGCGTTTTTCAGCAGGAGGATTTGAACAGCTATTTGCGAGCCCAAGGCGGAGAAGAATATGAAAACTGTAAATATGCTCAGCAGCAGGATTACGGCAGCTAGGCTAAACCTTCGTTTAACCAGTGAGAACCATAGGACAGGGTTTAAAACCGAGAGCCCTATTAAGACTCCGAAAGCATCGTAGAGGGAACCGTTTAAAGTTATTATTTTAAGATAGCTTACTCCGGATTTTGTAACATACATATCATCGTAAATGCTTATTGTGAAAAGCCATGCGGAGAAGCCGAGCCAGACTAGAAAAACCGCCAGCACTACTCCAGCAGCCTTCTTCAAAAGACCGCGGTAATCTCTACCGCTTGAAACCTTTATTTCAGCCATCACATATGCTTCACCCAGTAAACTTTTAAGCTTTTAGAACGCTGTTGACAAGGGCAGCTAGCGCGCTAAGCCTTTTTCGGCTCGAGCACATCATTACGTTTCATCCGGCCTTCCTTAAGCTGGGCGGCCTTATCCCCTTAGCAGCGCAGCGCGCGCCCAGAAACGTTCCCTTTCACCACGCTAGTAATGGCCTGCACAATCCCTCATGAAATCGTCCGTCCAATCCTCCTCCGAATCTGGTA
>JAVZMD010000063.1:0-8796 GCA_038883435.1 Thermoproteota archaeon | reverse complement strand
TGAAACACCCTCGCGCGTGAAAATCCGCCCATCCAGTGTTACTGCTTTAAAGCCATGCTTCGCAAAAACTAGGGCGTCTTCAATACTATTTACCAAAACACTATTCCAGAATATTTTCAAGACGTGTTTCTCAATACTCGCAGGATACTTAATTAAATCCATTATATGCGTGCCTCGTCCACTGAGTTTCACAGGTATTTCTTTTCTTAATGCTTCTCCTTCAGAAGTTAATACTCTCACACCGTTTATTCTCCCACCAAGTAAGTTTATCAATACGAGCATGTCTAATGAATTTTCAACTAAGATGGAATCCATCCATTCACCAACTAGGCTTTCAATAGGTTTTCTAATGTCTTCTGGAAACCAGATGCTTTCCCTAAAAATCCCGTGGATTCTTAAACCCCTTTCTTCTAAGGCTTTCTTAATAGACTCTATGTTTTTACCCCTTTCATTTCTATTCCTGTAGCTTAAGGCTCCAGAAAACTTCGCAAAGAATATTCTGAATGCGTCCATACTTTCAGTTAGGATTTTAAGCGTAGTTATAGTATTGTTAAGCGCTTTCTTTCTTTCTGCTAACACTTCCTCAAGATCAGTAAGTCTTTCTATTACTTTATTTCTCCTTGCATTATCCCTTTCCCTCGCCTTGTTCAGGAGATGCATTCTCTTTTTAATACTATTGTAATAAACGAGAACGTCATTCAACATTTTTTCAACATTTTTCTCTTCTACGCGTATCCTCTCCAATTCTTTCTCAATCAAATTTAACTCACTCCGAATGTGGAAAATCTCTTCTACTTTCTTTTTCTCAAGCTCTTGCAACTTCTTTTTTTCATTTGAAATTTTTGAAAGCAGAACATTAATAGAAGAGTGCTTTCTCATTATAGTTACTAGAATCCTTGATAATCGTTTTATTTTTCTCTGTAGTCTGCTTTTCTTCTTCTTTGCTTTCTTTAATTCCTTTTTAATTATATCGAGTTCATTTTTCTCTTCTTCTATTTTTCTCAAATTCTCGTTTATTCGCCTTTCATAATCCTTCATCTCGTATTCAATTCGAATCTTATTAGAATCACCGATTGTCGGCATGGTTTTTAGTAATTCTTCCGTCTTCTCCATGAGTTTTTTTCTTTCGGATTGTATTGTAACAAGTTCGCTTTCAAGTTTATTTTTGAAAGTAATGTGTTCTTCTATTTTTCTAGAGATATCATTAAGCTTGTCTATAAGCCTCCAGTATTCAAGCGAGTCTATGATGAGTTGTGCTTTTTCAATCTCTTTCTCAAGCATCTTTCTCCTTAAAAGTAAGTTTCTCTCTTTTTCCAGTTGAAACATTCTTCTATCTATTTCCTGAAGCCTGGCTTGTGCGATTCTCAAATTATTATCTGCCTGTTGTAGGTTATTAAGGGCTTCCATCTTCTTTTCATCATACTGGGCTAAACCAAGTGCCTGTTCAATTTCTTTTCTTCTCTCCACAGGATTCTTATCAGCAAGTCTCGATATCTCCCCCTGAAGAATAATGTTATACCCCCTAGCCGAAAGACCTGCAGTTGAAATTATGTCCTCAATAACATTTCTAGGAGCCTTCCTACCATTTAGGTAATAAGTGCTCTCTCCATCACGCCCCATTTTCCTAGCTATCGTTATAATCGTATCCTGTCCAGGAATAACCGAATCACTATTGTCTATAGTTATCTTTACATAAGCTTCAGCATCCTTTCCAGCATTATCATTAACTAACGACGAGAGCCTATCGGTCCTAAGGAGCCTAGGATTATTTTCTCCCAATGCGAAACGTATTGCATCAACCAAGTTACTATTGTGAACTATTATTCCATTTCCAATTACATATGATCCAATATCCTTTACATAAAGGTCATAGACCACGCCTCTCCATCTTTTCTTTTCAATTCTCTCTATCGTATCTATTCCCATTCTTCTGTTTTCAAAAATGAATATCTTATTGTCAGGCTTAAGGAAAATCGCTTCAACCCATTTCAAGCCATTACCAGAAGCAACTGCCAGCTTATGTTCAGGAGTAACTTCTAATAGTCTTCCAGAGGAGGTCGTCAATTTCAAAATCAATCCATCATAGGTCCTCCGGAAAATAGCACTAACACTAGTTTCCAAATGTCCTTGACAGCTTAGAATCTTAATCTCCTTGGAGGGAATTATATACTCGCAATCTTCTTCACAAATCCTTATTCCCTCGTAACACGCGTCTGAGAAAATAGACTCTATAGGCTCTTCTCCCCAGGGCTGGGCTATAGTTGTCCAAGGGGCTACGCATTTACCGGAGCCATTCCTACCAGTGAGGACAGTCAGACCCTTGCTTAGATTTATCACTTGCCGGTCCAATACAGATTTGAAGTTTCTAATCTCAATCCTAGTGAGATGCACCTTAAACCATCCCCGTTATTTTCACAAACCCTCGAGACCTTGGTCTCCCTACTATGCTCCACAACCATAGGGTACCAATGTGCCCAGGTGCCCCGAGGCTCTTCCCTGGCTCCATAAGTTATATGCAACCCTATGGGAATAAGTTTTTAAGGGTTATTTTTAAGACTCTAAGCCAGATTGTCAATATATCACGGGGATCTGTTCAAAAGGAAAAACACTGGAGGAAAGAAAAACCCATACAGGAGTAAACGCAAGTATGAAATGGGTAGGCCACCTATACTCACGAAAATCGGCGATGAGAATGAAACCAAGAAGGTCAGAACAAGAGGTGGAGGTTTGAAAGTAAGAGTTGTTCAAGCAGCCTATGCTAATGTTGCTGTGGAGAAAGACAAGGTTGTGAAAGCTAAGATTATAGACGTTGTCGACAATCCCGCTAATAGGGAATTCGCTAGGATGAAAGTAATAACTAAAGGTGCCATAATAAAGACCGAGGTAGGTAATGCAATAGTTACTTCAAAGCCTGGTTCAGATGGAGTAATTAATGCTAGGCTGGTATCTAGGGGATGAAGAGGCTCTCTAAAGACCGATACATAATACTTTACCCCCAATACTTTGACTCTAAACTTTCCCGTAAAATGGGTAGGCGTGTTCCAAAGAACATTGCAGTGAGTTCTCCCAGTTTAATAAGGATTAAAGAGGCTTGTGATAAGCTTGGTTTAAAAACTATGACGGAATATGAAAAAACGCATCCTAGGATGAGCAACGTTAAGTCCGGCAGGGTAGTTGTATTTTGCAACGGCTTGAAGAAGAGGAAACTCATTCAAGAAGTAAGCAGGATGCTTGGAGGCTTAGACAGTTGAAACGTAGGGGTATTGTTGAAAACATTATAAATGAAAGAATTGCTGTAGTAAGGCTTGAGAGCCTAGTTGGCTTAGGTTCTACCGTATTAGATAATGATAAAAGACCTGTTGGAAATGTTGCCGACATAGTAGGTCCCGTTAAAGAGCCTTATGCAGTAATAGTATTGAAAAGGGGGATTAAGGGTATTGAGAAAGGTGACATAGTTTTTTTCAAGCCTGGCAAAAGATGAGGAAAAGGAGACATTAGAAACCTTTATAGCTTTTTGACGCATTTATTAAATGGTGAAATTCCTGTGGTAAGGAAGGCTTCGCGAAGATATAGGCTGGAGGGTAAAGTACTTAACATAATAATGCGGTCTAAAGACGGCATTATTCAGACAGACCTGTATAAGATGCTTAACATCTCCAGTAGAGAGGGTTCAAGGATATGTTTGAAGTTAGAGTCATGGGGTTTAATAAGAAGGGAAAGGGTTCTCTACAATGAAAGATGGACTTACAAGCTTTATTCAACCCGAAAAATACCTAAGATAGACTCGTTGAAAGGTTCTCCATGCTTCTCATGCCAGTATTTCAATAGGGGTTGTGCATCAGACTCTGTTATAAGCCCAGAGCGTTGCGAGCTTCTAGACAAGTGGATACTTACTATAGAACCTGGAGGAGCTGAAATTGAAGTCAAAGAAGCGTTGGTTGCACGAGAGGAGAAATGACCCCTACTTTCTACTCTCTAAGAAGGAGGGTTATCGTAGTAGAGCATCTTTTAAACTCAAGCAGATGGTAGACGAATATGGAATCATAGGACTGGGAGACAAGGTATTGGACATAGGTTGTGCCCCAGGCGGATGGCTTCAAGTGGCTTCTCAACATGTTGGGGATTCTGGACTTGTTATTGGCGTAGATATTAAGCCTATGGAAGATCTTGGCTTGGAAAATGTTAAAACAATAGTTATGGATGTTTTCGATGAAGGCTTTACGGATGCTGTATTGAAACTATCGGGCGATAAGTTTGACGTTGTCCTTTCAGACCTTTCTCCAAACATGTCTGGTATTTACGAGATAGACCACGGAAGGCAAATTGAAATGGTTGAAAGAGTAATTAGCCTTTTAAAAAAGATCCTGAAAAAAGATGGTTGTCTAATTGTTAAGGTTTTCGAAGGTGAATATGCTCGTAAAGTGGATAAGAAGGTATCTAAAATGTTTGAATTCGTGAAAAGATTTAAACCAATGGCTTCTAGAAAAGGCAGTTCTGAGTATTATTTGGTTGCAAAATATTTTAGAGGTTTTTAACAATCTTAACCAAATCCTCTAGGCTCGCATCAGTCCTAATACAGTTTGCGTCTAAACCACTTTTGCAAGCTCGAAACCCTTTTTCCAAAAGCTTTTCTATAATGGTTCTTCTACTGGGGGGTGATATACGTAGTCTGGATGCTAATCCAATCAAGTCGAAACTGCCTACAATTCCTTGATCATCTGAAAGAAGATCTTTGAAAAATTTGAGTATTTTCCCTTGCAAGGTATTTTTCTCAACGGTGTAAACCGTTTTTTCAATCCAACTCTTAGAAAATACCTCGCCGGTGTATAAGGGGCCAATTAAAATGCATGAATCTCCCGCCTTAAATTCTGAAGCATCAACTAAGCCCCTTGGCTCGTAAAATTTTTCAAGCTTCCTCACTTTGAGGAATTTGATTTTCGAAATTGTTTGAAAAGCATGTTTCCTACCTTTTAAAACCCTTGCAATAATCTTTACATAATGCCTACTTGCAATCGAAACTATTGGCTCGATTCCTCTCTCGTTTCTTGCGGCGGCTTCTGCAAGAACTTTCAACAAAACCCTAATTCCAACTTCCCTCATAAACCCTGTTTTAAAAATATTAACGCCATAGAGCATCTTAGCAGCCCTCCTTTGTACTCCGAAAAGATTAGCAGTATCAGTTGCGGTAATGCTGATCAAGCCTCCATGTTTTACTGCACTAATACCGGTATCTAAGAACCTCACCGGTGTTCCAAACGGGTCTATATCAAGCATGTCAAACCTAGTTTCTGTAGAAGAGTGTTCTACGTGGAAAAGATTAGCATCAACCTTGGAAGGATGTGCTTTCCCCACCAGATTGTTTTTCTCAATGTTTACGACTATGTTTGCATAGGCTTTCTCATTGCTATCGTTAACATAAGCCTCATCCCATTCCGATTCGACCAGTATTCTTATCGACCTAACACCCACTCCCGCCATAGAGTCGCCGAAAACAAGTCTGCGATTATTCTCCATCCTCACGACGCTTGCAATTGCAACAGTTAAATCCCTATTCTCCTTCATCAACGGGTTGTAGAACACTGGTGCCCTGGAAGGCACGTATTCGTTTGGAGAAACCATGTAATAATCTGGCTTAGGAACTATTAACTCAGCCTTCCCCTCTACGACTGTGACTGTTTCAAAATCCAATCCTTTCAAACTGCTTGTTACTGCCTAAGTGCCTACACCGCTTTAAAACTATTAAGGGAAACCTTTTAACCCAGTCTAACAGTTAAAAAACTAAGTTGTACGACCTGCTCGTAGCCGGCTCTGGCGTAGCCGGTGCAACAATAGCTAGAGAGGCTGCAAAGGAAGGGCTTAAAGTACTACTTGTAGACAGGTTATCGGAGGATAGAGTTGGTGACAAGGTTTGCGGAGATGCCTTGGGTTCTCATCATTTGGAAAGGCTTGGCTTAAGTCTGCCAGAAGAATCGTATTTCGCGATCTACCCCGGTATAGAAATATACTCTCCCGATATGAAGAGTCATCTTAGTGTAGTGGCTGAAGGGCTGAGTGCCTATGCTTTGAACAGGTTTGAATTCGGTCAATTCCTCCTTAAACTTGCTATGGACAATGGATGCGAATTCAGGCCGGAGACACATGTTACTGAGCTTATTATACAAGACGGCTTCGTAAGAGGTGCAAAGCTCTTCAATGTTAAGGATAATTCTAAAGAAGAGGTCTATGCGAAAGTGACTGTAGACGCTACTGGGATCTCGAGAACGCTTTCGAAAAACCTGAGGGATTTTGGCTTCGACCAGGAGCTCGATGATGATGAAACACTGGTTTGCTACAGGGAGATACTTGAAACAGAAGAAACCCCACCAATGCCAACAATATACTTAGACATGGAGGCTGCCCCAGGCGGTTACTTCTGGGTTTTTCCGGAAGGTGAAAATAGGGTCAACGCAGGCCTGGGTGTTGTTAAGAACGCTGCTAATCCAAAGGTTCTATTCGAGAAGTGGGTTGAAAAACTCGCATGCTTAAAGGGTAAAATTAGGAGGGTTATTCATAGAGGCGGCGGAATAGTTCCGGCGAGGAGGCCAATAGACTCAGCGGTTTGGAACGGCTTCATAGCTATTGGAGATGCAGCTTTCATGGTTAACCCTGTTCACGGTGGTGGAATAGGCTCTTCAATGACCGGAGGATTCTTAGCCGCTAAAGTAGTTGTAGAAGCATTGGAAAATGATCATGTGGACGAGGCTTCGTTGTGGGATTTCAACATTAATTACATGAATAGTTACGGGGCTAAGCAAGCAGCATTAGACGTGTTTCGAATATTCCTCCAAGGCTTAAACAACGAGCTAATTAACTACGGTATGGCTCAAGGCCTCATAAAGAGCGAAGACCTTTTGAAGACAAGCATGGGCGATAAGCTGAGGCTTAACATTACCGAGAAAGCATCTAGGTTTTTCGCTGGAATCGGTAAGCCGTGGTTTCTATTTAAGCTCAATAAAACTGTCCAATTGATGGAAGATTTTAGACAACTGTACGTTGAATATCCTTCTTTCGAAGAATTTAAAGAATGGAGGGAGAAGGTTAAGGCTTTTCACAATAGAATTCATAGGGAAATTGGCTAAACTAGGCATGCTTTTTCATGATGATAAAAATGAGAAACGCTTATTTAGCACTCTAAAAAAAGAACTCGATTGACCGGCGAGGATTTGAGCATTATAAAGCCAAGCAAATCTGAAGTCGTGTTAATAAGGTTGAATAAATACTCCTGCGTCTATATAGTCACACAAACTCAGAGGCTTCTTACAAACCCATGTGAAATAGATGTGAATAGCGTTGAACCACTGGACTACATTCTCATAACGGATGAGCAGCCTGAGAGTTTCGACGAGAACCTCATAATGGAGCTCCACTGCTCAAAGAAGATAGGGAAGATAATAGCAGACGAGACCAGTTATAGAATACTACGGTCGCAAATACCAAAGGAAATGTTAATCCCAGCTACGCCAAACAAGCTTTTGGTAAGCGAAGGTCTAGTAATAAAATCATACCCTAGTGAGAATCGTGAAGCATCAACGCCAGTAACTTATATGATAACTCTTGAAAACGGTTGCAAACTGTTTCAAACAGGCCAATCACCAATATCTAAGACGCTCAGCAAAGTAACTAGGGAGGAGAAACCAGATATTACGTTTCTACCGGTGGGTTTAAATCCTAAAATTAGCATTCCATCATTCTTAGAATCGGTAAGCAATACGGAGTCTAAGCTAATAATCCCCTATTACGGGGAGGGTGTTAAAGACATTCAACGAGCTGTTAAGAAGAAAGGCTTAAAGACGGAGCTTGCAATACTTGAAGTAGGGAAACCATTTGTCTACAAGCTTAGTTGATATAATTGCGAAGAGCCTAGTTCAAACCGGAGGCTTCCTCCTATGGCCTGAGAAGACAGATGAAGGCGTTCTGCAACCATACGTGCTCGACTTAACAACTATACTAAGCAACCCGAGGGTTTTCGAGAGGGTTGCCAGGGAAATGGTGGATGTTGTTAAGAAGGAGGTTGGGGTTAAAAAGTTCAACGCAGTCCTTGGAATACCATTAGCCGGAATACCATACGCCTCCTATATCTCTGTTAAGACGGATAAACCAATGCTCCTTTTGAAAGAAGAGAAGGGAAGGGCGTTGGAGGGTATTTTCAAGATGGGTGATAAAATACTTATAGTTGACGATTTCATTTTAACGGGTAGGCAGATATTAAAGGCTTTTGATAAGGTAGTTTCTGAAGGTGGATTGGTAGAGGATGCTGTAGTAATAGTATGTCAAAGCGGAAAAGCTGCTGAAAAGCTTAAGAAAAGAGGAGTAGAGCTACATTTCCTATTTGATTTTAAAAAGCTTGTTGAAAGCCTGAGAAGAATCGATGCTTTGACAGAAGAAGAGTATGAGGCTCTTCTCTCTAAGATTTAGACTCGGATTCTTCAATCAACGGTATGATCTCTTCAACGGTGAACCTTATGAAGGAAGCCGGGTCAATCCTACTAAAGATCGTTACAACACTATCTCTAGTAATCCCTGCCACATAACCGGTTTTTCGATGGGAAATAACAACATACCATATGTCACCGTGTTTTAAATACTCTGTGAATAAGCTAGTGTTAGCAAGCGAAGGCCCATAGAGAGACAGCTTTTTTATATTAGGTATGTCAACATTATCGAAGAAAACCACCTTAGCAGCATCGCTGTTAGCATTATGATATTGGAGCATAACCTTAGGAGAAATTCTCGCCTCAACTATCTTTCCGCTTTTGA
>JAVZMD010000062.1:3542-8932 GCA_038883435.1 Thermoproteota archaeon | reverse complement strand
GAGATTTTCGAAAACACGCTTTACCACGTTCAGAAGGGAAAGGGTGTTTCAAACAGGGTTAAGAGGGTTTTGAAGATACTTATAGAAGACGGATTAATAATCAGGAAGAATGGCTTCTTAGAGGCAACTGCCTTAGGCAGGAGGATATCCGAGCTATATATCTCGCCGTCGACTGGCGTATTGTTCGTAAGGGGGCTTAAGGATAAGCCGCAAGTATTTACCGAAGTGAGTGGGCTTCATTTGATATGCTTATCTCCAGATATGAGGCCAAAGTTTAGTGTAACCGGCTCTAGTGAAAGCCCTGTAATTGAATTTATCGGTAAACATGAACGTGAGTTGTATCTCGATATTGAAGACATTAATCCTATGGAGACCTATAAGACTATGGCTGTGATATGGATGTGGATAAACGAGTATAGTGAAGACGATACATACCTTAAGCTTGGTGTGGAACCCGGTGACCTTTATGCGTGTAAGGAAACAGCCCAGTGGCTGGCCTACTCTGCAAAAGAAATAGCAAGACTCGTAAAAGACCCAGAGGCTTTTAAAAGGCTGGAGGAGCTTGAAGCCAGAATAGAATACGGCGTTAAGCCGGAGCTATTGGAACTAGTATCCTCGCTCGAGGGCATTGGTAGAGTAAGGGCTAGGCGATTATTCAACTATGGTTTTAAGAGGCTTTCAGACATTGCTTCTGCAAGCGTAAGTGAACTTTCAAGTATACCTGGAATCGGACAGAAGCTCGCATTGAGTATAAAAAAAGAAGCAGGAGGAATAATACATAAAGAAGAGTGGAAGAGGAGGAACAAGGGAGAGAGTTTTCAAACAAGTTTGGCTGAATTTAACGATTAAAAAATTTATAATTATTTAAGTCAAAAATATTATGGCGAATTATCAATACTTTTTACGATTAGATTAAATAGCATGTTCCAGTAGAAACCAAGGATAATGGATTACAGTAAAATACTGGGTTTACCAGTTAAAGACATTTATGAAAGAGAAATTGGTACTTTAGTAGGTTTCGAAATCGACTCCCGAGGCACACCGTCGAACTTCTTCATAATGATGCCGAATGGGAGCTTTCTAAAAGTCGACGGAGAAGCTGTAGAGGCTAGTAAGGAGTATGTTGTTTTGAAGAATTTCTGGAAAATAAGGGCTGAGAGCCTGATAAGGGCGATTGAGATTACTAAGAGAAGGCTGGAGGCTCTTGAAAAGCTCAGACAAGAGCATCAAATACCTACTAACATATATGATGAGCTTAAAAACACGTATTCTAAGGATATGAACGAACTTAACAGTAAGATTACGGAATTGGTTTCAGAGCTTACTAAGGTTCAAGAGGAGCTTAAAAATAGGCTTGACATGTTGACTCGAATAAGATCCATAAACAGGGTCCAGCTTTCAACAGGCGAAGTCGATGAAATAAGCTATAAGGCTGCGGAAACAATGATAGAATCTAATCTAGACATTACTCTTCTGGAAATAAAGGAGACGGAATCGATACTTGCTAGGTTGAAAAACCTGAAGCAGAAGACTTCCCATGAATCAGCGATATCGCAAAGAAGCAATTTCATAGAGCTGTTAAGAGCAATAAACAGTAATAGGCAGCAGAATACTGACAGCCCGCTCGTCGTCAGGCTCCAAAGCGTTATGCAAAGCCAGCAGCAGTAAAAATATTGGTTTACTCCACTCCCTCGGGACCAAGGTATACAGTGTCCTCGGCGTCTGGACCGGTGCCAACTATAGTTACGGGTACGCCAGTCTCGTCTTGAACCTTCTTAAGGAACTTTAAGCACCTTTCAGATAGGGATTCTTTCGTCTTAGCTTTGGAACATTCTGGGAAAAGCACGTCTAATTTAGTTACAGCTATTTGAGTGGCCCCGTTAACTCTGCAGGCGCGTTTAGCCATCTGGAAGTTGAATGGTGCAGCTCTCCTAAGTCTACCCGTTACTGTACCTCTTTCCACGAATCCTCTTCTCTCAGCTTCTTCTGGAGACAGCTCGTTTTCCAATGGTCCCTTACCTACTCTTGTTACAAAGCTTTTGAGAACGAGTATTACCTCGTCTACCCTCTTTGGACCGACTCCGACCTCGCTACAGACAGCTGCAGCAGTAGTGTCCCTACCCGTGACATATGGGTATGTTCCATAGTAGAGGCTTAAGTAGAGACCTTGTGTTCCTTCAATGTGGACAATCTCACCCCTGTCGAGGGCAGAATTAACTTCTTCAGACACATCTGTAACATACTTGCTTAACTCAGGAATATCTCTTACAAGCTTCGCTTTTCTAGCCACTCTATCTACAATAGCAGGAGAAACCCCGGTTCCGGTAGTGCCTATGAATTCCCTGAAGAAATCAGTTCCCTTGTCTGCGTCTATGTGTCGTGGTTCAATTACGGATGCATTTCCGTCGACAAATATCCTACCTTCCACATCCAGCATATTAACCTCGTTAAGGAAGACTTTTGGATCGACATTTGCACCTGCTCCTATGAGAAGCTTTGTTTCCGGAATTAGGAAGGCACTCGGCACCATTCTAAGCTTATACATGTTTCCCTTATACACTACGGTATGCCCAGCGTTTACGGAACCGACTCGAACAGCTATCTTCGGACGCTCCTTAAGTGCCAGGAATGCGGCGACTTTTCCTTCTAGGGACCCTTTGAAGGTTTTCCCTCGTCGCCGAAGAATCCTGACACTATTACCGTAAGCATTTCTAGTTCACACACGAGCTTTAAAACAGGAGGTATAAAGCCTTTTCCATATTGTTTTTAAACCCAGCTTATCCATTATAGTCTTAGGATTGGCAGTTATTAAATACGGTTGCTGCGGGTTCCCGTTGTCTATGAGTAGATATTTCTCCAAGTTTAATCTTGTCGAACTACAGTCTATTTTTTACAAACTCCCTATGCTTAAGACTGTAGAAAAGTGGAGAAGCCGAGCCCCTGAGGATTTTGAATTTACCCTAAAAGCCTGGCAAGGGGTTACACATCCGCCTGAGAGCCCCACGTGGAAGAGAAGCGGGTTGAACAAGAGAGAACTCAAGGATTATGGTGGCTTCAACCCTTCAAGAAAGGTCTTTGAAGCCTGGGATAAAACCCTGGGAATCGCTAAGAAACTTAATGCGAATATAGTGGTGTTCCAAACTCCTCCGAGTTTTGATCCCTCTCCTAGGAATATTGATAATATGAAGAAGTTCTTCAGAGAGATAGATAGAGGGGGATTACTCCTCGCTTGGGAGCCTCGTGGAGAATGGTTGGAAAAGAAAAACATTACGAAAAGCCTGCTTGAGAAGCTCGAATTGATTCATGTAGTAGATCCATTTTGGGATAGGCCTCTAACTACTGGGATATACTATTTCAGACTTCATGGTCTTGGAAAAAGATACAATTATAGCTATGAATATAGCCTTGAAGATTTGAAGAAGCTGGTAAGTATTGTAGATAGTTTAAAAGATGCTGAAGAAGTCTACGTCCTATTCAACAATAAGAAGATGCTTGATTCTGCGAAGCTTTTTGCTAGTCTTCTCTAAGCATCCAGGAGAAGGGGTGGATACATTTCTCTAAGAAAGATAGATAACCAGCATCGTCTACTGCTTCAACAACATCCTCGCCGAAATACGCTTTGCTTCCAGAAAGCGCTTTCAAAATGTTCTCTGAAAAACCTTTGAGAAATTCTTTTGAAGAAAATGCTTTAGAAACAACTTCCTCGACGTCCTTCGCTTTAGGCTTTAATATAGCCCACCATCTCCCATTTCTAGGAAACGGTTGCACCAATGTTCTATCATTATTCAAATATGTCTCGACGAAGACGGGGACATTATTGCTGAAATAGGGGGGACCCATATGTAAGACTGCTGCCCTCTTTTCAACTTCCTCTAGTATAAAGAGCAATACTACGTTCTTCGCCTCATCGCTCCAAACCCTATCCATTAATACTCTAAACTCGTTTTCTTCGAGAAACATGCTGATTCTAGAAAGAAGCCTGTATGCTTGCCCCCATAGAATATCCGGAATATCCGTCCAGGCAGGTATCGTTATTGAAAACATGTTCAACCCTCTGCTTCTCACTATTTCCCTAATTTCATCTTTAGAAGTCTTGTGAGTAGGGTAGAAGAATTTAACAGAAGGTTTCTTAAGCATCAAATAAGATGCGTATTGCGCTATGCTTAGACTCTCTCCACTCACAGCTGCAGCAACATTCCTTAGCTCATCCACAGGGTCTATCACGCAAATCAGACTATCCCGTGCCTTCCTGTACAATTCCTCTTCCCTACCCTTGTATAACTCGCCCGGATCAAGTATTAGAGGAGGTTTAAAAGAAGTTAGTTTTTCAAGCGTCTCTTCGAATCCACCTAACGAGTATACTAGAAGCTCGACCAAGAAGCCACTGAATCCTCTTGTCTTTATCTCAGCACCATATACCCCTATACCCTTGAAGAATTTTTTCAGTAGACGTGCTTCGTCCCTCATTTCCTGACTAAGCTTCTCTCTAACGAATTCCGTGTGGAAAACAGTCCTATCAGTAGCACTCCTGTATTCTCCCTTATTTACCCTATAGCACGGAACTATGTCTACGTTAACCCCCTCTATCCTGACTGTTACATAAGGATGTTCTGCAAATCTTAGCCTACACCTCTCTTGACCAAAAACCTTCTTAACACAGTCTATCAACGTCCTGCCCATTTCATCCTTCTTCCACTTTATTGGGAATCTTATGAAAACATCAGCGTCAGTCTCTCCGCTCAGCCAAGTATCCTTGGCTACTGAGCCCTCGATAAGCACATCCGCCTCGGGCTCAATATTCTTAAACTCTTCTTGAAGTTTTGAAACAACCTTGGAGAGAACATTATCCATATGGTTTTTCTCTTCTACGCTCGGCTTGATCCTCCTTAAAACCTCTTGAATAACCTCTTGAAGACCATCTGACATAGATTATAGTCGTCGAGACTTATTAATCAATTTTTTCCCAGAGGGTCTCATATATGGGTCCCTTAGGAGTAAGTGTGCTCTTCTTAAGCCGAAGCCTACTTGTAACGGTTTCGCCGATGAGAATATCCGAATTATCTTTAATGAACATTATGAGCTTGTCGACGCCAACACGGCTCCTAACCCTTGCCAACGTTATGTGAGGAGAAAACTCTTCGCTCATCCTTAAACCGAGGCTTGACAATGCTTCAGAAACCCTCCCAGCCTTTTCGACGATTTTGTCAGCACCTTTATTGATTTTTGCAAATACTACTCTAGGTTGCGAGACCGTGGGGAAAGCTCCGAGTCCACGGATTTCTATCTCCACTGGATATCCCTCAACCCTAGAAAGGGCTCTACAAATCTCATTAATCATACCTTCGTGAACTTCACCTATGAAGAACAGGGTCATGTGGAGAATCTTAGTG
>JAVZMD010000062.1:0-3532 GCA_038883435.1 Thermoproteota archaeon | reverse complement strand
GTCTACAAGCTTCAAATCCGCACGAGTCTCCGCCATTCTCCTCTGTATTTCAGCTATCCTCTTACCTATACTATCATCTTCAACATCTAGTGAAACGAAGACTCTAACCATTTCTCAATTATTTTAAGGATATGGTTTATATACCTTATTGCTGTTAAGAGTCTGTTGAAACATCTAGTACTCATAACTGGAATGCCCGGCTCTGGAAAGACCACTGTCGCCAAAATAATGGGTGAGAGGGGATTTCCAATAGTGTCGATGGGAGACACTGTTAGAGAGGAAGCAGAGACACGTGGTTTGAGCAAGAGTATAATCGAAATGAGTAGGTTTATGATTGAACTGAGGAGAGAACTCGGCGAGAGCGCTGTTGCGATACTCGTCGACAAGAAGATAGAGAAAATAAAGGGCGACGTAATAATCGTAGACGGTGTCAGATCTCTGAAAGAAGTTGAATACTTCAAGTCAAAGGGCTATTCTGTAACTACGGTGGGAGTATTATCGCCAACAAGACTAAGATATAGTAGGCTTTCGAATAGGAATAGGCCAGATGACTCTAAAATAATTAGAGAGCTCGAGGAGAGAGATAGGGTTGAAATTTCAGTTGGAGTAGGAGGAGTAATTGCCTTAAGCGATGTTTACGTGTTGAACGAAAGCAGCCTAGAAGACCTCAAGGAAAAAACTTTGAAGAAACTTCAGGAGATTCTCTCTAGAAAATATCAATAGACATGAAGTCTTCAGCAACTTGAACGTTATTGAAAAATCTCTTAGCCTGCTCCAGTATTGCAGAGGTATCACCATACCTGGAGCTTATGTGAGTCAATATTAGTCTTTTAACACCCGCTTTAGCGGCAAGTTTAGCAGCCTCTACGCATGTTGAGTGTTGCAACTCGTTTGCTTCAGCACCCATCGATTCGTCGAAAGTAGCCTCGTGTATTAGAATATCCGCATTCCGACAAAACTCTTCGAAGCCAGGAGTATTCCCCATATCGCCTGTGTAAACTATCTTAACTCCGGGTCTGGGGGGACCTACGACTTCCTCCGGCTTGATCACCCTACCGTCTTCAAGCCTAACCGATTCTCCTCTGATAAGCATACTTCTCAAGGGTCCGGGTTTGATTCCTAGTTCCTCAGCCTTCTCAACATTGAATTTTCCAGGCCTATCGTCCTCTTTGAAACAATACGCATAGGATTCTATCGAATGTTTTACACAATACGAGTAAACCTTATAGTTCTTACCAGAGGCGACTTGAACGTTCCCTATGAATTCCTGAATGTCAAGAGGAAAAGTCGGTTGATGAAATATCATTGGTAAACATGATTCTATGAACTTCCTAAGCCCATTTGGACCGAATATTCTAAGGGGGCTTCTCCTGTTTTGAAGGCTCATCGTCATCAATAGACCCGGGAGGCCGAGGACGTGGTCTCCATGCATGTGTGTTATGAATATGTTTGAAATCTTCTCAATGCTTAGGCCAGCTATCATTAATTGTCTCTGAGCCCCTTCTCCGCAATCGAATAGTATTGTCTCACTCCTCCACCATAGGGCTATGCAAGGATGACTCCTACTAGGAGTTGGAACTGCCGCAGACGTCCCCAATAGGAAAAGCCTTCCGTAAGGCTGGGTCTTCAATTCTTCGCCACCAATAGCTTTCTAGTAAGACTTGAATGGACCTCTATAAAATATGTTTCCATAATCCTAAGGCCGTTAGATTCTACAAGGTCTTCAACCGGCATTTCACTTGGAGCGAGGAAGACCATCCAACCGCTTTCATGAAGTACACCAGCTGTGCTTTTTATAAACTCTTCGTAAACCTTCAATGATTCTAAGCCGTGTGTTGAAGCTCTCCTCCCATAGGGGGGATCCGTAACAATAGCGTCTACGCTCCTAAAAGGCATGTACCTCGCATCTCCTAGTATTTGGCAAACCTCAACCGCTCCAAACCATTTATAGTTTCTGATAGAAGGATAGGCCATCGCAGGATCGATCTCCAATCCCACTGGTATTGCTTGAAGCTCGTAAGCCTCAACAAGGATTGTCCCCGTACCGGAGAATGGATCTAATACTATGCTGCCTTTCCTAACTCTTGCGAGATTAAGCATTGCCCTGGCAAGCTCTGCCCTTAAGCTAGAGGGATGGAAGAAAGGTTTAGTGCCTCCACTTCTTGAAAACACCCTACGTCTATCACTAGAGCAAATCCTCTTACCGACTAAGAGAAAGCTTTCTGAGACGATTACCTCTATGAGGTTTTCAGGATTCTCCAAATCTACGAGCAAACCGGTGTTCTTAGCTTTAGCATTGAGCCTCCACTCCAGGTTGGCGGATTCTTCCGGAGCGAGACTACCCCTGACCCTCCTAACTCTAAAAGCAACGCTTCCAGTGAGATATCTCCCTGAAACGGAGTTGATTACCTCACTGTCGGAAACACCCTTTTCTAGTATGCAAAACTCCTCGTATAAGAAATGGGATAGGGCTAGCCTTCGGAATGCTCTTAAAGCAGGTTCAAATGGTGCTTCAAATCTGTAAACTTGGATAAATGGTTCAAGAACTTTCTTTGGAACATTTTCTGCTTCAAGAGCTCCCTCCAGTTCGGCAAAGGGGAGTCTCTCGTGTTCTCCTGAGAGAAGTGCGAAAAGCCTAACCCATTTCTGTTTATCGCTCAGAGCCAGTTCTTCTCCCTGAGCGCCTTAACAACGTCTTCAGCCACTGAAATGTTTGAATACTGGTTTTCAACAGTATCTGACGATAAAATGATTGAAGCACCCGCACTCTTGATCTTATCGTAGGCATTGCCTACAAAAAGACCGTGGACGCAAGCGACGGATATGTGTGACGCGCCCTTTGCTTTCAGCAGCCTCATTGCCTCAATAATAGTGCCGCCAGTGCTTATTATATCATCTATGAGAATAGTTTTCCTACTGCTCGGATTAAGCTCGCCTTCGTTAGAGGAGATCCCTCCCGTTTCCTTATCCCTTATTTTCTCAACCCATCCGAAGCCTCCGTCAATCATTTCAGCAAGTCTACGGGCTCTTGCAGCAGCATTCTTATCCGGTGCAACCACATAGGCTCCCTTAAACCCGTTTTCAAGATAATACTTTGCGAAGGAACGGGTTACATCTATTACAATCTTGTTTTTAAAAGCTTGAGTAGCATGCTCACTATGCGGCTCTACCAAGGCTACACGGTCTGCACCGGCAATTTCTATCATCTTAGCGATCAAGTACGCAGAAGCGTTTTCTCCAGGTAGGAATACTTTATCTTGACGAGCGTAAGCCATGTAGGGTAGTATGACAAAAGCATCCTTGCCACCGTTGGCTTTGAATGCAGCTATTAATTGCAGCAGTATTATTAGGTTCTTTTCTTGTGGAGGAGACAATGACTGGATTATTAATGCATCTACATCCTTAACGCTACCTAGCAGTCTTACATAAACTTCACCGTCTGGAAACTCTTTAGTATAGACGTTAATCTTCTCCAAGCCCAAAAGTGAACAAATTTTTTCTCCTAAGCCTATACTGGCAGGGCCGATTATTA
>JAVZMD010000061.1:0-8997 GCA_038883435.1 Thermoproteota archaeon | reverse complement strand
ACAAGTCTTGATTTAGTCTGAATTGTCACTGGAAAATCATTTTGCACAAGTATTTCAACTATTCTCCTAGTTAATTCATATTTCTCCTCAATCGGCTGATAAGGGTCCGTGAGAGAGCTCAAATAGACTCTTCCAACCTTCTTTTTCTTTGCCTCTTTAGAGAGGAGAATTACAGCATTAGTCTTTATATCTAAAAATTCTCCCCACTCTTCCATTCTCCCCCTAAGTTTAAAGGTGATTCCGGCAGCATAACAGTATCTACATCCGTGTTGGCAGCCGATGTAGGGGTTAATGCAATAATCGGCTATTGCACTCTTGTTTAGAATGGATTTACATTCTACTTCTCTAATTATCACTGCTCCCAAAATCGCTTAGACTCTTATAAGTTTTCTACTAATCTACTTTAAGAAATCTGGATCCAGTGTTTTTTCGGCCAGTTTGTTAAGACCCACCGTTCTAATGATTTTAAAGGAAAACGGTGTTCTTCTAGCCAAGTTAAAAAACCTCCTCATCCAAATCCCTTTCTTCAACGCTTTTCCAATCTTTCTCTTCCACTTGGATTCGTAAAATTCAGTGAGAAAACCTTCTTCAATAGAATCCTCTTCAAGAGCCTTCACGCAAGCGTCTCCAGCAATCTCGCTACAAATCCTTCCGTAGACAAGTCCTCCGAATGAAAATGGCTTTACTTGGCAAGCAGCGTCTCCCACAAGGATTGTATTAGGAGCGACAGTCTTATTCATTAATCCAAACCTTATGGAATCCCCCATAGGCCTATTAACAGCTTCAAGGCCAAGTTTCTTCATAAGTATCATCAACTTATGCAACGGATCCCCTCCAGTTACTAATCCTACTCTAGCAATATTGTTGTCTAAAGGAACGATCCATGCGAAGCCATCTTTTGAAAAATCCGGTTCAAACCTTAGCTCTACAACATCCTCTTCGAAAAAACCTTTTGCAACACATTGGAGTGCAAATAGTAGGTTCCCCGGCTGTTTTAATCCAGATAATCTGGCAATAATAGAGTTAGGACCATCGGCCCCAATTAGTATCCGGCCATAATAAGTATCACCCTTACTTGTAATTATCCTATTTTTCTTAAGGCCTATTGCTCTCTCCCCAGTTCTTATTTCAACCATGTTTTCAACAGCATTTTCAGCAAGATACTTATCATATCCCATCCTATCTATCACAATCATTCTTTTGGGGGAAGATACTTCGAAATACTCTCTCCCTAAGCAAAACCTGGCGGTTTTAATAGTGTTTAAAACGATTTTTCCAGGTATTTCTCCTATCCTCCAGCTGACTAGTCCAGTGCACTGCTCTGGTCTACCTATCTCATTATGTTCTTCAAGAACAATTGTTTTAAAGCCTTTTTTCGAAATCAAGGCTGCAGTATGTAACCCTGAAGGGCCGCCTCCAATAATGAGGGCATCGCATTCAAAATTCATTGAACAATTTAATCCTAAGGTTTCTTTTCAGATCCGGATGTAGCAGTAGTTTCTTGTGCTGGAGGTGGTGGAGGAGGCTCCTCCTTAGCGCTTTCAATCTCCTTCTCTATTTCTTCAATGGGCTTCGGTGGCGGGGTTGTAGCAAGTGTGTAACCTATCCAGCCAAGTATGAACAGGATGAACCCTACTGCAACAAAGGCAGTTATCTGAAGCACGAGCATTTGCCATGGAGACAGGAATAGAAGCCAGAGGTATAAGACTGCACCAACTACTGAGCCTAGGAAAAGAAGTAACCCTAATGCCTGATCCTTGGTCATAGGTATGAAAAAGCGGCCTGATATGCTATATAAATCTTATCTCATTGTTGTTCCTCTATTACGAGACCCTTATTCCTAAGTCTTTTTAAGACAGTATCGACCTCCCAAAGGTGACAGGAAACAGACTTCCATATTCTTGAAAGAGACAAGGAACCTTCTTTTTCAAGCAATTCATAAACCTTTTTCTCAAGCTCTTCTAAATCGGCCTTTTCAAGCAAGTATTCATGAGGACCTATAACAACCCACTCCTCAACCATACGGAGTATAAAAGGAGCTAGGAAGTATATTGGCTTTATGCTTAGAAGACATAGGTAAAAGCAATGGTTTAAATACTCCTTGTTAAAACGCTTATTTCCAAATGCCAGGGAAAATTGTTTCTACGTACTCAGGCGGCTTAGACTCTACGCTGATAACAATATTGCTTAGAGAAAAATATGGCTATGATGAAATAATCCCTGTACTCGTTGACGTCGGTCAAGGAGAAGAAGAAATTAGGATTGCATACGAGAGGGCTGAAAAGCTAGGTCTTAAAATACGTTTCATAGACGCTAAAGAAGAGTTCGTAAAAGAATACATATTCAGATGTATAAAGGCTAACGGAAGCTACGAGGGGTATCCCGTCGGAACATCAATGTCAAGAGTACTAATAGCTTCTAAGGCTGCGGAAATAGCTAAGAAAGAAGGGGCGGAAGGGGTTGCGCACGGCTGCACTGGAAAGGGGAACGACCAATTCAGAATGGAGGTTGCCGTTAAATACATCGCGCCGGAGCTTAAGGTAATAGCACCAGTGAGAGAACTTAACTTAACAAGAGCAGAAGAGGAAGATCTCCTTAGGAAATACGGTATTGAACCGAAGAAGCCTAAGGGAAAACTTGGGGGAGATGTTAACATGTGGTCGCATTCTATAGGAAGTGGACAGGTTGAAGATCTTTACTCGCAATACCCTGAGGATTACATTTGGACGGTTCCATCGGAAAAGGCCCCAGACACTCCTCAGACCATTAGCATAACATATGAGAAGGGGATTCCTGTCGAAGTCGACGGTATAAAAGACCCTGTTGAAATCATACTATATCTCAATAAGATTGGAGGACAGCATGGAGTTGGGAGAATAGATATTCTTGAAGACGGCATATTAGGATTGAAGTCTAGGGAGCTGTATGAGGCTCCGGCGGCAACAATACTTTTGAAGACGCATGCAGACCTTGAACAGTTGACTCTTACTAAAGAGCAGTTGAGGTTTAAGAAGGAAGTGGATAAAACGTGGGCTGAAATGGTTTACCATGCGATGTGGTTCCACCCGCTTAAGAAGGATTTGGATGCCTTCATAGACTCCACTCAGCGTTATGTTTCAGGAAGACTGGATGTAAAACTGTACAAGGGTAATTTGGAAATCGTTGGAAGAGAATCTAAATACAGCCTATACTCTCCAGAGCTAAGGTCACTTAAAAAATCCGGATTTGACCAAAGAGATGCTACTGGTGCTGTTAGGCTTTACGCATTGCCCTATCAGCTTTATAGCAAGAGGGAACAGTCTGGGTAACAGTCTCTAACTTTTTTAAAAAAAGATTTAGGGATAGTTTAAAAAAGAGGTAACGTATGAGAAAGATGTATGAGCGAAGACAGGGTGATAGTATATTCTAAACACTGGGTTATAGTGTTTATTCTAGTCGGATTTATTGCAGGCGGGTTAATAGTTTCCTATTCCACCCTTTATTTAGAGTTAAAGGAACTAAGTAAGAAGGTTGATGAAGTAGGCTTTACTGTAAACCGTTTAAGTGATGAAATTAACAGAATCAAGAATATTTACTCTGGACCCAGCTTAGCTTATTTCAACGTGAGTTTTACGGAAATATACAACAGGACTATTAAAGGAGTTGTGATGATAACAGGTATAGTGGAGGACCTTTTAACAGAAGGAACTGGCTTAGGGTCAGGATTTGTAGTTAGATACGACTCTTCATACTACATTGTAACCAACTATCATGTTGTAAAGGATGCTAGAGACATGGTAGTAACCTTTTATAACGGTGAGAGTTACCCGGCTAATGTTGTAGGTACTGATCCTTATAGCGACCTTGCCGTTATAAATTGTACGGCGCCTCTTGAGCTTTATCATCCTTTAAACATAACCTTCAGCAGTAGCTTAAGAGTTGGAGACTTAGTCGTAGCTATAGGAAACCCGTTTGGCCTAACTGGAACGATGACAACAGGCATTGTAAGCCAGCTTGGAAGAAGTATATCGAGCGAATTCACTAGGGGATACTCCATAGCAAACATAATTCAGACGAGTGCTCCGATAAACCCTGGAAATTCTGGGGGGCCATTGCTTAACGCCAAGGGGGAGGTAGTGGGGATGAATACCGCTATAATCGCAGACAGTCAGGGCGTTGGCTTTGCAGTCCCATCTAACACCATTCTGAGGGAATTACCCTACTTGATAAAAACAGGTAGTTACGACATGCATCCATGGCTAGGATTAAGAGGGGTGAATTTGAATTATTATATTGCTAGGGCCGCAGGGCTAAACATAACCTATGGTTGGCTTATACAAGATGTTAGTCCAGGAGGCCCTTCTGAAAAGGCGGGTTTAAGAGGAGGAAATAAAACCATAACAATACTCGGTATGGAGATAAAGATAGGTGGAGACTTGTTGATCTCAATAGACGGGTACCCCGTTAGAAGTAATGACGATATTGCAATGATATTGGAAGAATATACTTATCCCGGTAAAACTGTTAATCTAACGATTGTAAGGAATAATCGAGTAATGATTATTCCGGTAACACTGGGTAAAAGACCATCACCGTAGATTTACTTAATTTATTCTATTATTCGACTCCACATGCTTTTAGCAAGCTCGCCATCATACTTCATTAGTTTAAGCTTTTCCCTCGCCTCTTCGCGTTTGGAATTATGCTTCTCCAAGAAGGTGGTTACCTTCTCTATGAGTATTTCTTTAATCTCTCCACTTAACATTCTGCCTGAAGAATACTCCTCCCTAATTTCCATAAGTTTTTTATCATCTTTTTCGAAAAAGAAGTAGAGCCACTGATACGGTACGTCTATATCAGGATTACCGCCTAATCTTCTATGTTCCTCTACTGTCGGCTGTCCTCCAGAAAACGCTTGAAATATTTTCTTCCTCACACTTTTCTCATCCTCATTCAAGTAAATAGCACTTTCCGGTTGAGAAGCGCTCATTTTGCCAGTAGGCCCAGTCAACGGCGGTAGGAACTTGCTGTGTATGGCGGCAGTCTTGTAGTATCCGAAGCTCTCAGCAATATCCCTTTGAACTCTCCAATAGGGGTCCTGGTCTATTGCGGCAGGTATTAAGCATCTTCTCTTTTCGAAGAACGTAACTGCTATTTGGAAAGCAGGGTAGAAGATCATACCTATGTTAGTTTGAGCATCGAAGCCGAATACTGCCCTAACCCAGCTGAAATTAACCTTCTTAGCAACTTTCAACACTATGGGGTACATATTCCTTACATACTCCATGTCTTGGAATATGAAAGTCCTATCGGGATCAAAACCCACTGCAGCAATGTCAAGAGCATTCTCATAAGACCATTTTCTAACGTCTTCCAAGGTAAGGTTCCTGCTTTCTTCGAGAAACTTCTCGTCGTCCGTCAATTCTATGTAGACGTTGCACTTGAATTTGTCTTGAAGCCATTTAGTAAAGTAGAAAGGTATTATATGGCCTAGTGTCATAGGGCCGCTCGGCCCCCTTCCGGTATACAAGAAGAAGCCTCTACCAGCCTCGTAGTCGTCAAGAACCTTGTCTAAATCCCTATGTGAGAAGAATATTCCCCTTCTTAAAAGAAGATGGTCCTCGCCGGCAAGCCTAACCAGCCTATTCTTAAGCTCGGGAGTAAGAGGCTCTGTTCCAAACTCCCTTATCAGCTTCTCGTAATCCACCGACCCTTCGACAGTCCATGGGGTTACTTTGAAATCCCTGCCCTCCGGAGATTCCATTACGCAGAAGCAGGTCAGTCGGATTTTATTTAAGCCTTTAGCGCTGGCTATTAGAGTTATAGCCTAGTAAACCTATATCATACCGCGATATGTGAAAGCCTAGGAAAAGATTTTCTTTGCATCAAAAACCTTTAATAACTCGGCACTTTTAAATTTGTGGATATGGTTCAAAAATTATTTTTAAGAGAGTGGGCCAATGTGGATTCCAAGTTTCACAGCCTTTCTGAAGCTTTAAAGCAATACGGATCCGTGAAAATCTTTTTCAATATTCCGTTGCAACAAGCAATGAGGCTTAAAAGCATAATCAGCATTGTGGTTTTAACAATTCTATTAGCTCAGTATTTCAGTTTCACAGGCATGGCGCAATCTAGTCAGATAGTTTTGTCTTATGACTTTAACGTGCGTAGAGGCGAAACCAATAGATGGGTCGATATTAACGGCGACGGTGAAAACGACTACCATATAGATATTAACAACTGGAATGTTGAGAGCGCGAGCGGCGGAATCACTATGGTATTTGACCCAAGAACCATCACACTTTCAGTAACCGCCGACATTCAGAACGCTAAGCCAATCACATGGGTTAACGGCTATCCGGAGATTTATTTTGGAAGAAAACCGTGGGACGCACAATACGCTAATGGTCTCGGGATTGATTTTCCATTAAGAGTATCAGACCTCTTCTCCAAGTCTCTACCAGTATCGTTCTCCGTGGATATTCAAAGTCTTTATCCATCCATGGGCTTCAACATAGCTGCAGACGCTTGGATAGTGAGACAAAGCATAGCAAACAGCCCAAGCACAGCGCCTTCGCAGGGGGATGTTGAAGTCATGGTCTGGGTCTTCGGACAGAACCTTGGTCCTGCTGGAAGCAAGGTTGGCGAGGAGAATATAGGCGGCAGGACTTGGGAAGTCTGGAGGATGGAAAGCGTCTCGTGGGGAGGATGGCAGTACATAGCTTTTGTCCCTAAAGGATGGAATCTTGCAAAAGGATCTATAGAATATGATATAGCTGAATTCGTCAGAGCAACAGCTAGGTATACCACCTTTGACATATCTAATCACTACTTGCTTGACTGGGAAATAGGGACAGAGTGGGGAACGATGAATTCTCAAGGTATTGCGCAGTTTCAATGGACTATATCAGGCTTCAGAATCAACACGACCACGGTTTCACCATCATCAGCATATGATTTTGAAACAGGAAAGGAAGATTGGAATGGTTGGGATGCTATAACCTCTGTCGCACAGACGACTATAGATGCTAAGACTGGCGTTGGTAGCTTGGAATGCTACTTTAATCAATCTATTAAGGATGATGGGAAAGTATCAGTGACATTCAGCTCTGCTAAGAATCTCAGTGGCATGAGGCTTTCAGCATGGGTTAAGGTTCCTACTAGAGACTTCATGATTAAAATCTTCGCACAGGATGAAGATTGGACATGGCTTGACGCTGGGGGAGTAGATACTCCGCCGCCAAATATGTGGGTTCAAGTAACATGGGACCTTCCGAAGTCAACGGTTGACGGTTTCAACCCGGCTAGAATCAAGAGGGTTGGCATAATGTTCGGAAGATGGGGCAAGCCAAAGTGGAATGGCTATATCTATGTAGATGCTTTTGACTGGCAGCCCATCCCACTTCTTCCAAACACTCCTCTTGCTCTTCCTCCAGGAATGTTCAGAGGCATCAATATTGGTAATGCTTTGGAAGCACCCTATGAAGGCGAGTGGGGTATTGTAATCAGAGACGAATACTTCAGGATTATAAAAGAAGCAGGGTTTGACACCGTGAGAATACCGATAAGATGGTCTGCTCATGCTTTGCAAAACCCACCTTACACTATTGATGAAAACTTCTTCAAGAGAGTTGATCATGTCATTAGCAAGGCTCTTGAACAGGGTTTAACTACGATAATAAACGTTCATCATTATGAAGAGATTATGCAGAATCCCGATATACATAGCAGTCGATTCCTAGCGCTCTGGAGGCAAATATCGGAAAGATACAGGAACTACCCAGATAGACTTTACTTTGAGCTTTTAAATGAACCCTGTTTACAACTGACAAGCGACGTATGGAACAAGCTTATCAGAGATGCTTTGAACATTATAAGAGCTACAAATCCGACTAGGAAAGTCATAATAGGGCCAACGAACTGGAACAGTATATACCATTTAAAATATTTGGAAATACCTGATGACCCGAATATTATAGTAACATTCCATTTCTACACGCCCTTTGAATTCACTCATCAAGGTGCGGAGTGGGTGGATCAACCTCCACCCATAGGTAGAGAGTGGATTGGCACTGATGCTGAGAAGAACCAGATTATTAATGAGCTGAACATAGCCTTCGAATGGGCAGCCCAGCATAATCTCTCGTTATTAATGGGGGAGTTTGGAGCATATTCTAAAGCGGATATGGATTCAAGGGTAAGATGGACCTCCTTCGTAGCCAGGGAGGCGGAGAAAAGGGGGATCGCATGGTGCTACTGGGAGTTCTGCTCTAGCTTCGGAGCCTATGATCCAGTTAACAACCAGTGGAGAGAATCACTTCTCAATGCCTTAATTCCAAAGCAGTGCAAATTAGAAGAATATGAGGCACTTGAAACAAAATATCTGAACTTGGAGTCAAAATATGAGGCTTTAAAATACATGTTATTAGCTTATATTGCAATATCTCTGGTAGCAATAGTCTTTCTCGTAATAAAAATCCGTTTGAAAAATAGAGAATTAAACCAAAAAGCCTCCAGTTTCAAGAAATAGCAAATTATCCAGGTTTTTGGAATTAGTGAGGACTGTAATCACGGTAATAAGACGGTTGTTTCGACGCCATAGCTAAACAGTATCTAATGATGCTATTTTACACGTTAGGTATTGCAGCTTAATGTTTTTATGCTGCATTAATGACCTCTATTAGGCAGGATGAAGTATAGGTTAATGGACCTGCTCGCCTGCCCCATTGACAAGGAGTTTCCATTAAGACTATTGGTTTTCCAAGAAGAGGAGAGAAACATCGAGTTTAAACATGACAGAATAGTATGCGAGCTTTATTGCGGTTTAAAGACAGCCTATGTTAAAGAAGCAGGCCTGAGCATTGATGAATGTAATAAATGTATGAAGAAAGAAATCTTAAACGGAATCTTGATCTGCAACAAATGCGGCAGGTGGTATCCCATAGTGGATGAGATCCCACAGCTACTTCCAGATGAACTTAGAGATCCGAAAGAAGACCTTGCGTTTTTGAAGAAGTA
>JAVZMD010000060.1:0-9031 GCA_038883435.1 Thermoproteota archaeon | reverse complement strand
GTTTTCAAGCTTTTGAAAAAAGATAAGAGTTTAGCAGCTTGCTGATTACAATACTGCTTTTGACGATTTGAGACAAAATGGATAGATTTAAATCCTCCTTTATTAAGACCTACTATTGTTGTCGCATAAAAAGTCAGAGTTGATAAGCATGGTAATTATCGTAGGGTCCATACTCGCAGGAATATTCTTTTTCAAAGAGATTTTCTATATCATTTCCCTAACTGTTTGCTTAACGACGATGATGTTCGGATACGTCTTGTTTAACTCTAGAAGGAAAAATTCTCTTAAGAATTCTTCCAGAAACCCTGAGAAAGAAGAGAAAAACAGCCCAAAAAAGAACATCGAGTAAAAGGAATAACGGTTCTATCTTAATCTCAATATATTTTGCAACTTTAATATCTATGATTTGTATTACGAAGGGTAATGGAATACCGTTCTTAACGTAATGATATGGTTGGGAGGGGTCGTAAATCCCAATCAACCCTGTTACTAGTGTTATAATAATGGCTCTAATCAGCATCGGCAAGACCCTGCTCAGTTTCTCCAAATATTGCAAGATATTAAGCCCGATAAGAGGCAAGGATATTAATCTTGCTATTTATCTCGAAGTATAAACAATGGACTTCGAAGAGACTTTGGAAAAATTCGATAAACTTAGTAAAGATGAAACAATAAGCCTCTGCGAAGAAGCCTATGACTTGTTCAGGAGAGAACCTCCGCTTTTAAAGTTGAATTTCGAAAGGACTATGATGGTTGGAGACCTTCATGGAGATTTAGAATCATGCGTCAACGCCTTAGCACACTTTAAAAAACTTGAAAACACAGTGATAGTTTTCTTAGGAGATTATGTTGACAGGGGGCCGTATCAAAACGGGGTAATAAACCTTTTATTGAATATGAAGAAAAGCAATCCGGAGAAGATATTTCTCTTAAGAGGAAACCATGAGACGCCCTCGATGAACTTTTCCTACGGCTTTATAGAACTTCTCATAAGAAGATTTGGAAGAGAATATGAGGAGGTTTACAACGCTTACCTTAGAGTATTCTCTGAAATGCCTTTTGCAGCATTGGTCGACGATAATGCGATACTTGTTCACGGAGGTTTGGCTAGAGGAGTTAGGAGTATAAAGGAGCTTGAAGAGGCAGGTAAGGGAGGAGTCGAACCTGAGGACTCTAGAGTCTTTGAGACGATTTGGAACGATCCATCGGATGACATTGAAGAATTTGCTCCAAATCCAAGGGGGCCGGGAATATACTTCTTTGGCAAGAGCGCCCTTCAAAATTTTCTAAGAGAAAACAAATTGAAAATGATGGTTAGAAGCCATGAGCCTGCGGCTGGGGGGTACAGAATCCTTTTCAAGGGAATTCTGATAACTGTTTTCTCCTGTAGGTTTTACGGCGTAAGGCCTGTGGCCTTAGTCTTGAGAAATGGAGAATACTCTTTCATAAGTCTCGATTAATTCTACACTCCCAAATAGCTACCTTTATAAGTATGCTTAGAAACACGGTTCAGAAATGAGCTCTGAAATAAGCATAGAAGACTTCAAGAAGATAAAGATGGTTGTGGGAACGATAATATCAGTGGAAAGGGTCAAAGGCTCTGAGAAACTGTTAAAGCTCCAAGTAAGCCTAGGCAATAATGTTGTAAAACAGTCTGTAGCAGGCTTGGGACCGTATTATAGTCCTGAGCAATTGGTCGGAAAACAGTATGTTTTCGTTACCAACCTTAAGCCAGCTGTCCTCATGGGACAGGTTTCAGAAGTCATGATACTTGCAGCAGTGGAAAATAAAAACAAGGTTTCACTAATATGTCCAGACAGTAAGATTTCGGACGGCACCCCAATAGCCTAGGCTAAACCTTCAATATCCGGTATCCAGCAGCCTTCCTAAGCCTATTCTGTATAGCCATTCCTATTCCCTCTTCAGGAAAACCTTCAGCAATGATGATGTCTGGATTCTTCCTATCCAAATTCCTAAGTGCTGAGAAAAGCCTCTTAGCAACCAAGTCGAGCCTACTACGAGGAGCAAGAACCTCCACCAGAGTCTCGCTGGGAAGCTTCCCCGCGGTTTCCTCTGAAACGATGCAGCCCACTTTTAAACCGGATTTCAAATATTCTTGGGCTTTTTCAATAAGCTTCTCTAAAACCCTATCATACGCTCCCTCTACCACCATCATCTCAGCCTTAGGAGCGTAATGCCTATACTTCATACCCGGGGAGGCCGGCATCCCCTGGAAACTGCCAGTGAGGATTGAGGGATGTACTTCAATATCGCTCAGGTAGTTTCTGAGAGTCTCGATTGGAATCGGACCGGGCCTGAGTATGACTGACCTGCTCTCCGTAACATGGATTACTGTGGATTCGACTCCTATGAAAGTTTCACCGGCGTCGATTATCATATCAATAGCACCGTTTAAATCTTCATACACATCTCTCGCATTTGTTGGACTAGGTTTTCCCGAAAGGTTTGCACTCGGAGCGGCTATCGGAGAGCCCAAATGCTTAATCAAGCCGAGGGCCACGTTGTGAGCAGGCATTCTCACAGCAACAGTATCTAATCCAGCGGAAACCGCCGCCGGGACCCTTTGAGACCTGGGGACAACGATTGTCAATGGACCGGGCCAGAGGTCTTCTATTAGCCTTTTAACCCTCTTCGGTATGCTTGTTGAAACCTCTCCTAACATATCCATACTGGAAATATGGACTATGATAGGATTATCTGGAGGTCTTTTCTTAGCCTTGAATATTTTAAGTACAGCCTCCTCATTGAAGGCGTCGGCCCCCAAGCCATATACCGTCTCCGTGGGGAAAGCGACTAAGCCTCCTGATTTTAATACCGATGCAGCTTCTTCTAAGACTCGTCTAGAAGGATTATGCTTATCCGTCTTCAGAATCCTCGTCAGCAATTAGCAATATTGTAACTGCCAAACCTGTTTAATAATATTTAGCTAACAATTTCTCAAGGGGGTTTGGCAAATATCGTTTGTAAAACAAGGTTTAGGTTTAAATGTAGCCCTACGTTAAAAACGAGAAGGCGTTACCCTATGAAGATTAAAGTGTTCATACAAAGGATTGGTGAAACAAAGCTCATTGACCTAGAGGAAAACAGTAGAATTGGAGATCTACTTAAATCCTTAGGGATAAGCCCTTCTGAAATAGTCCCGGTGAAGAATGGAGTTATCGTAACAGAGAGGGAGGCCCTACGGGATGGTGATGAGGTTAAGCTTTTGAGTGTTGTTTCAGGCGGATGAAAGAATGGTTTGCGAAGACTGTGAGAACAGAGGGGTCTACGTGTCTTTAAGCGGCAGGAGCCTTTGTTCAAAGCATTTTAAAAAATATTTTGAGATTAAAGTCGTGAGAACGATTAAAAAGTACGATTTGCTGAGGTACGGGGAGAAGGTGCTCGTCGCCTGCTCCGGCGGTAAAGACAGTACTGTACTTCTTAACTTCCTATGGAACCTCGTTAAAAAGAAGCATGAAAACATTGCCGCAATAGCAGTTGATGAGGGCATAGCGGGTTATAGAGACATTAAGCTAAATGGGCTTGTTAAATTCTGCGAAGAGAAGGGGATTACTCTCCACGTGTATTCTTTTAAAGAGTATTACGGCTTTACTCTCGATGAGGCTCTTAGAGTTTCAAGGGAAAATAGGCTCGACTTAAAGCCTTGCTACATATGCGGCGTACTCAGGAGGAATCTGATAAACAACGTCGCTAGAGAACTTGGCTTCTCCAAAGTTGCTACCGGCCATAATCTTGACGATGAAGCTCAGACGATAATGATGAACTATCTCCGTGGGAATCCTTCTCTACTCGCACGCCTCGGCCCTAAGACGGGGATTGTCAACGACGAGGGTTTTGTCCAAAGGATTAAACCTTTCTATTTCTGCACCGAGAAGGAGGACACGATCTATGCTTTACTAAACGGTATCCAAGTGGATTTCGTCCAATGTCCCTACCATGTTGAGAACTATAGGCTTGAAATAAGGGATTTTTTAAACAGGCTCGAGTCCATTATCCCAGGCGTAAAACATGGTTTGGTAAATAATTTTCTGAGGATACTGCCGCTTTTGAAAAAAGAGTTTTCGGCTTCGAAAATCGAAAGATGCAAAATCTGCGGGAACCCCTCTGCTAGGAACACTTGTAGAGCATGTATGATAAAGATGAAAATAGAGCCATTTTTGAAAAAGGAGGGTTGACCTTGGAAATTGTTGAGGAGAAATCTCCATTCATGTTTCCGGAGAACAGGCTTAAATTAGCCTGGTTAATCAGAAGAGAAGGATTCTACGTTAGGATGCACGGCTATGAATACCTCGTGTCCCATGGAGGCAGATTTTTATGCTTGATACTTCTACAACCGATGGATAGAACCGTTATGATTAAAGTGTTCAAGTGGATTAAGGATTCGCATAGGCAAGTGGAAAGGATCGTAGGATTGATAAAATCTCTAGATAATGTTTCAACATTAGTTGTTTACTAAAGTTTTTAAAGGGACTCTCTATCGATTTGAGAAGTTATGCATGGTTTAGAAAAGCCGTTAATACTCGATACAACCCTTAGAGAAGGGCTTCAAACACCAAGAGTATACTTCACCCTAGATGAGAGGATTACAATACTACAGGAGCTTGACAAAGCAGGCATAGATTTCATTGAAATAGGATCGCCTTATGCGAGCGAGGGAGAGAGGAAACTCGTAGAGGAGCTTAGTAGGATAAAGACGAAGGCCGTTAAAGTCGTCCATTGCAGAGCGTTGGAGTCCGATATTGATACTGCACCTGAAAACGTAGAGTGGGTGGCGCTTTACCTTTCACCAGCTGACAGGCACTTAGAGGCAAAATTCGACAAAATAGAGGATAAGCGAGGGTTCGTATTAAAACAAGTCCCTAGAGCGATTAGTTATGCTAAGAGCAAGGGCTATAGGGTCAGGTATACTGCGGAGGATGCTTTTAGAGCAGACCCGGCTTTCCTAAGGCAGGTCGTGGTTAAGGCCGTTGAAGCAGGTGTTGATTCCGTAAGCCTCCCCGATACTTCCGGCGGCGCTTCGCCAATGGATGTTAGAAGGGTCTACGGCGAGATGAGTAGCCTACTCAGAGATATTGGAGCAAGATGTGTAATAGAGGCTCATTTCCACAATGACATGGGCGTTGCTCTTGCAAACACTTTGGAAGCGTGGATGAGTGGAGCCAGAATACTGCATGGTACTGTTAATGCATTAGGTGAAAGAGCAGGAATACCAGACACACTGGTTTTAGCAACATGGATGAAAGTAAAATTCGGCTACGATTATGCTCTTCCAAGACTGGTTAAGCTCGCAGAATATGTGAGCAAGGTTTCTGGAATAGAAATACCCCCTAATCAACCGATTTCCGGAAGCAACGTTTTCACACATACCGCAGGCACCCATCAGAAGGCTGCTTTCCGAGACCCATTGACATACCAGCCTTTCGACGCGAGCATAATCGGGAGGGAAAGCGGATTCGCCCTAGGGCCGATGGTTGGAAGCGAGGGTGTTAAAGCAGCATTGAAAAAGAGAGGCGTTGATATCAGCACCATTAACGAGGAGGTTTTCGAGGAGATAAGAGACAGGATTAAGTCAGCATACCTTCTCCATGGGAGAGGAGCATCGGCAATGGAGAACATAATCATAGCGGAGGTTTTAAACAAGACGGGTATGGTCAAAATAACTATTCCAGAAAGCCTCTCGGCTCAGATACTCGTAGACGTTGAGAGCATGGGTGATAAGGATTTTGAAGACTTCTGCAGAGAACTATTAGCCAAGAACAAGGGGGTTACTGAAATAATTGAAATATGGGGCTCTTCCTTCGACTACATGGTTAGGGTTGAGGAAGTCCCAAGTCTCAAGGATTTGGATAACATCGTTAACAATTTTAGGAGAGCTAAGGGAGTCTTAAGGACGGAGACCCTGATAACTGGAAAGAAGATAAAGTAATCCGGTTCATCTGTTTCACTAAAGCACCTGCATCTTTAGTAAGCATGGGAAAATCGGATAAACATGTAAATTAATGTCTTTAAAGACGACCAAATCAAAAAGGTTAAATCGGACGTTAATCGATTTACCATCATGCTAATTGGACTCATAAGCGATACTCATGACCATTTAAGTATGATTGAGAAGGCGGTATCGTTCTTCAATGAAAAGAAGGTGGAGGTTGTGCTTCACGCAGGCGATGTCATAAGCCCGTTCACGGTAAGGAAATTCAAGGAATGCAAGGCTAAGCTAATACTCGTATACGGTAATAACGATGGTGATAGGAGTAATCTTCAGAGAATGTTTTCTGAAATAGGCGCCCAGTTCTACTGGCCCGCTGCGATACTGGAATTAGACGGTAAGAAGACATTAGTATTACACGGCGAGGATTCTAGGCTTATTGAAGAAATAGCAAGTAAGAAAATGTTCGACTTAATAGTTTCGGGACACACTCATGAGAAAAGCGTAAAAAGAATAGGAGGAACACTATGGGTTAACCCCGGTGAGGCATGTGGATACTTGACTGGAAGACCTACGGTAGGAGTATACGATTCTTCAAAGCATGATGTTGAGATATTCGAACTCTAGTTTTTAGGAAAAATTTTATATAAAACCTTGATAAAAGGCTGCCGAATTGGGCGAGACGATAATCCAGAAGCTATTTAGGAACAGGCTTGGTAGACCAGTTAAGCCTGGTGAAATAGTTGTTGTAGACATAGACTTGGCTTATGCTCATGATGGGACAGGCCCCTTAGCCATAGATGCTTTTCATGAGCTCGGTTCAAGCAAAGTATACGACCCACCTAGGATAAGGTTTGTAATAGACCATGCCGCACCCAGTCCAAATGAAGGCGCCTCCAACCTTCAGCTTAAGCTAAGAAGATTCGCAAGGGAGAATAACATAAGAGTATACGAAGTTGGAGAGGGAATATGCCATCAGGTCATACCTGAAAACGAGAATCTTAAGCCGGGTATGATGGTAGTCGGCGCCGATTCCCACACCGTAACCTTGGGTGCATTCAGCCTGTTTGCAACAGGCATAGGCTCTACTGATTTTGCAGAAGTCATGACTTCCGGTAAATTATGGTTTAAGGTCCCCGAGGCTATGAAAGTCTCTTTAACAGGGAAATTGAAGCCAGGGGTGATGTCCAAAGACCTTATCCTTAGGATAATAGGCGACGTAGGAGCTGATGGAGCAACCTACATGAGTGTCGAATTCCAGGGTGACGGCGTTAAAACGCTTTCCATGGCGAGTAGGATGACCATATGCAACATGGTTGTGGAAATGGGTGCTAAGAACGGTATTTTCCCGTTGGATGAGATTACCCTAAAACATGTTGACGCGAGCGGTTTGAAGGATAAGAGCATATTCAAGCCCGATGAAAACGCTGATTACGCTGTGAGCCTCAACTATAAGCTCGATGAGCTTGAACCAGTTGTAGCAGCCCCCCATAACGTTGACAACGTTAAGCCCGTTAAGGAGCTTGAAGGACTAGAGGTCAACCAGGTTTTCATAGGCTCTTGCACAAACGGTAGGGAGGAGGATTTCGAGATAGCTGCTAAAATACTCTCGAAGAAGGGTGTTAAGAAAGGCGTCAGGTGCATAGCCATACCTGCTTCTAGAAGAGTATTCCTAAACCTGCTGAAGAATGGAGTCATAGACAAGCTTGTTTCAGCAGGATGTACCGTGACCCATAGCACATGTGGACCTTGCTTAGGAGTACACTTTGGAATATTGGGATCGGGAGAAGTGGCGGTCTCGACTTCCAACAGGAATTTTAAGGGTAGGATGGGCAATCCGGAATCTAGCATATACTTAGCGAGTCCAGCGACTGCAGCTGCTTCAGCAGCAGAAGGAGTTATAACAGACCCTAGGAAATTCGTAGGAGGATGGTGATAAAACAATGATTCTGAGAGGAAGAGTTTGGATTCTCGGGGACCATATTAATACTGATGTGATAATACCCGCTAAATACAAATTTAGAACCGGGGATTTCAAAGAGCTTGCTAAACACGTCTTTGAAGACCTTGATCCGACTCTAGCCTCCAAAATATCAAAGGGAGACATCGTTATAGCTGGGAGAAACTTCGGAATGGGTTCTAGTAGAGAACATGCTCCGAGGGTAATCAAGGAAGCAGGGATAGCTGCAATAGTAGCCTGTTCCTTCGCTAGGATATTTTTCAGAAACTCTATAAACGTTGGACTACCGGTTATAGAGGTTAAAGAAGTTAACAAATATTTTAAGGAGAGGGACATGGCTGTAATAGACCTTGAGAAGGGAATTGTTAAGAACGAAACTACAGGCGTTGAACTAAAGTTCTCACCCTACCCAGAATTCATAATGAACGTTATGAGGGCAGGAGGGCTTGCAGCCTATAGGAAGAGAATTCAGTAAATTTCATAGAAAAACATAAAGCTATGTTCTAGCGTTAGAACTTGTGACTCATATAGATAAAGAGAGTTTCAATTTGTTTTTATTGGTCATCCCCCTAATAATCTTTATCGCTCATGACATTCTTTTTTAATCAGGAATAATTCTTGAGATTTACAAGTAGAGTAATACTATTCCTTTACTTTCCTGTAACATCATATATTTTGATTAATTATAGAAAACAACTAAAAAATATCATAACTTTTACAGAATTTAAGGCTAAGATATTACGTAGAGAATTTAAGATGGATGGGAAAGAAATTAAAGTATGGTTTGATAGTTTTAGTTACGAAGAATAAAACCTCTCTCATTCAAAATTTATAATTCATAGATTATATTCAAACTTCAGTATTAGCCTTTAAATAGGGCGTCACGTATAAAACAGAAACTTGATTTTATACGTAGATAATCCATGAAAATCTTACAGCTGAAGCAACCTAACCTTAATGCACATTGGAAACAAGCATTATTCTCGTCCTCACGCCATCTTGAGAATATTTCCTTTAATGAACTTCTACTCATTGGAAATACTTGGCCATTTATCCAGCATCCTTTACAATTTGCGACATTTAAATTAGAATCTATAACTAGAGCTGAAGATAAGCAAGGCACA
>JAVZMD010000059.1:0-9142 GCA_038883435.1 Thermoproteota archaeon | reverse complement strand
TCCAACGGATATGCAAGGTTTTCCGCTTTACGTCGTAGTTGATTTCGGATATGGTAATATCAGAGTCTTTAAGCCAGGCGATAAGGTAAAGAGAGAAGGAGGAACTCCTTTAAAGGAGTTTCTGAAAAACATTCAGAAAGACCAATAATATAGTATTAGAAAAAGGCTGCGAAATACTTATAGAGTCTTGAGAGTGAAGAAAAAAGAGGGCAATGGAAAACTTGGATGAGAACAATAACATCGAAGCGTTGAAGCGAAGCTTCGCAAAAATTTTAAAAAACTCTGATTGAGGAGAAATGACGACCCTAGAGAAGATTATTCATAGGCTTCCGTTTGAAAAAATCACTGGGCAAACAATAATGGGTTATGTTAAGGATGCTAAAAGCCTTGGAGATTTTAAGAAGGCAGCGTTGGAAAACGCTCTAGGTGGATTAATAATAGGGAGGGAAATTCTCTCTAGCACCCGCAGTATTGGTAAAGAACTTAAGGAGTTGGCAGACCTTTACAAGAAGACATATGGTTTCTCAATCATCTTAGCGACTGAACGCGAAGGCGGTAGGATGGAGAAGCTACCGCAACCATCTATAGAACTTCCAAGCCCTATGGGTATAAGTGCTACGGGAGATGTGAAGTCAGCTTACATAGCAGGCTATATAACAGCCCTAGAGCTTAGAACGTTGAGCATTAACGTGAACCTCGCACCAGTAGCTAACATCTACCCTTATGAGACAACCCGTGGTTTCAAGGAGAATAGTTTTGGCGACGACCCTGAGGAAGTATCTGAATACGTTGCGAATTACGTTAGAGGATTGAGGAATGGAGGTGTGCTTTCCTTCGTTAAATATTTCCCAAGGAGGTTTTTCGACCAGCACGATAAAAACCTAGAGAGCCTCAGTGAGCTCTATAAGAAAGAGTTCAAGCCTTTCCAAACCGCTATCAAAATGGGCGTAGAGGGAGTTATTATAGGTAATACTCCGCTTCCTGCAGTTGACAGTGTTAACACACCTTCTTCCCTCTCACCAAAAGTCGTTGAAAAAGTTGTGAAGAGAGGCTTAGGCTTTAAGAACATAGTGTTAACTGATTGCTTAAACGGCGAAGACCCTGCAATAAGCATTGATCCGAAGAAAGCCGCCGTAACTGCTTTAAAAGCCGGAAACCATATTGTTGTACCATCTTCAGACGTAGACGATGTTAGGAATACGCTGGAGAAAATAATAGAGGAAACCGGTAGGGATAAGGACTTCCTTAACCTTGTTAAGGAGAGTGCATTGGAGGTTCTTAGCTTCAAGCTTAGAAAACTAGACAAGTTTAAGAAGACCCCTGACAAAACCCGCGGGAGCCTTATAAATAGGACTAGAGCCTGGAAGCTTTTCCAAAAGAGCATATCCATAGTGAAGGGAGTTAGCGAATTACCTTTAAGATTCTTAGGGAAGCCGCTTGTTATTATCGCTAACAGGTTGTTAAGCCTGTTGGAAGAGCCTGAGAGGAAGATGCTCGTAGAGACATTGGGAGAGGATTTGCGTAGTTTCGAGCTCCTCGAGCATGTCGACGAATTATCCAGCAGGAGGCTAAACGAGCTCTATAGGAATACCCCTAGCAATACTCTGCTAATGGTTTTAACCTATAATCTTCATGAAGACGGCAGGGAGGCTTCTGTTTTAAAAAGGTTCGTCGAATTCTTCAAGGAAAGCGTCGTAATATCATTGGGCTCCCCTGAGGACTTGAAGCTGTTCAGCAATGCGAAGATATGCGTAGCAGCCTTTACGCCAAGCATTACCGCGGTTAAAGCAGCCCTCAAAGCTTTGAAGAATAAAACACCTCCATCGGGGAATCTGCCTGTTAAAATAAGTCTAGAATCATAAGCCTTAAGAGAGATTAATATACTTCTCATTATTCAACTAGGCTGTTGAAGTGGTGGAGAATACCGTTTAGAGCAGTAGACGGAGAGCCGTGTTCCAATACCTATAGGCTTGCGAACAATTTTGTTGAAGCAGGGTTTAATGTCGGGAGGTTCATTGGTCTAAGGAGTGTAAAGGGGGCTGGGCTACAACCCGGAGACTTTGTTATAGGTGTTGATGATCATTACTCCGAACGCCTAATTAGCGACTTCGCTGCTGAATATGAAGTTAGCCTTAAGCAATTGAAGTCTTTCTACCCAGAAAGCATTGCTACCTTGAGGAGCCCGTTAATAGGGATTTACAGTGGTGAGGGAGCGGGATTGTCTTACGTTCATGATTTAGTAGAGGCTTTAGAGGGGATGGGGTTTAGGAGAATATCCCTACTAACTGGGCCTCTAACTCCTGGAGATTTGAGCGGCCTCGACGTACTCATCTTCGGCGGGGGCGACAGTTTTAGGATTCTAAGCTCCATGAGATTGGACGAAGCCAGGCTAATTAGACAATTCATAGAGTCTGGAGGAATCTACATAGGGATTTGTGCAGGAGCAATGCTCCCAATTAAGCCAGTTAACATTCTCAGCGCAGCATACGGTGGCCTTGAGGCATGGGAAGAGCTACAGATCGTAGAATGCGAGATCTTGAGCGACAGCATTCCAGAACCCCAATGGCCAGTTTTCTCAAGCAAGAGGCTTGGAGAGATATTAAGGACGTACCCCATTAAAGGGTTGGTTAAGTCTAAAGTGATTAAGAGGGGGCTTTTGACATTAGGATACGCTGGAGAAATTACAATGCTTCATACAGGACCATTGGTTAGAGCAATTGACTTGAAGAAAGTATTTGGAAGAATAGAGTCTGTAACGGAGAATGTTGAGTATGGGATACCGTGTGAAGAAGCCGTTAGAAGAGCCCAGGGAGCAAGTAGCATTATCTTAGCTGAACACGGCTCCGGTAAGATAGTACTATTCACCTCACATGTTGAGAATAGTAAGACCCCCGTTACACAGGGCCTCCTCGGAAACGCCCTTTTTTTGAAAACATACGGTAGCGATGAGAGTGGACATGTACAGCATGTTGGAGAATTAAAACCAGAGGGGTTTGCAGAATCATCAGAATCCTGCAGGGTTCTGAGGCTGATTAGAGATACCCTTAGCAAGCTAGGAGATCAAATCGAAAATGTGATACCGTGGCTGTATGCCAGTCAACTTATCCAAGAAGCAGCTCAATTAACCATGCTTAAACAAGTGGTCAAAAAGATTATGACGAAAGAAAGCGTTGTATTAGAATCGATAGAAGAGTCCATGAGGATAAATGTTATGATTCAAGAAATAAAGAGGAGAAGATTTTCAAATCCTCAAGTAGAAGCTCTTTATAACAGCTTTGCGGAATGGGGCTATGTAGTAAGCAAAGCTAGGAAAGCATTGCCACCAATACTTGAGAAAATAATTGAGAGTCAAGAGCTTATGGCGGATTTGTCTACAACAATTATTTCCTCCGACAAAAGTGACGTAGAGAGGAGATTCGCCTTTTTATGGAATATCTTGGCAGGGGGTAAGGCTCATCCAGAGAAAGGCATTTCAGCATCGCCCGGCGTTTTGCCGCCGTTAATCAGCTTACTGCTTAACTTCAGCGATTCGCTTGAGAAAATGAGGTTTCTAAGAAAAGTATTAACATACTTGAAATACTAGACGTATTTAGAAAGTGGGATATCTCTGTGAAGCTCATCTAGTGAGAGGGGTATATAAGTAGACTCGTGATTATTATTCTTAAAATGCATCGCCTCAACTATCTTCTCAGCTACTTCAAGGCTTGTAACCACAGGTATTGCAAACTCGATGGCAGTCCTCCTTATAACATACATGTCTCTAAGAGTCTCTTTATCCCCCAGGTCGGGGGTATTTATGACGAGCCCAACCCTACCGCTTGTTAGAAAGCTTATTGAATCCACACCCTCCTCCGACTTCTCGCTGAGCCTGTTAACAAGCATAATATCCATAAGCTCGTGGGACAATAAGAAACTCCTAGTGCCCCGTGTAGCAGCTATTGTAAAGCCCATTTTCGCTAGACTCTTAGCAATCCCTACTGCTCTAGCCTTATCCTCATCCCTAACAGTTATGAATATTATGCTATTTCTTGAGGGTAGGCTAAGGCCTGATGAAATCCAAGCCCTTATGAAAGTATTTATGAAATCGCCGCCTATGCATGCAACCTCTCCGGTAGACCTCATTTCAACGCCTAGAACAGGATCCGCACCCTTAAGCCTGACGAATGAGAAAACTGGAACTTTAACTCCGATAGTCTTATCATTGCTTTTGATTAAACCGGAGAACTCTCTAATCTTACGCCCAGCCATAACCTTCCCCGCGAGCCATATTAAAGGCGTTCCAGTAACCTTGCTGACGAAAGGCATCGTCCTACTCGCCCTCACATTGGCCTCTATAACATAAACTTCCGAATTCTTAACGAGATACTGTATGTTGAACGGGCCGATTATGTTGAGCTCCTTCGCGATACTTACAGTATATTCTTTAACCTTATTCACAACAGGCTCTGGAAGCCTCTGAGGCGGAATCACTATAGTAGCATCGCCGCTATGAGTACCCGCATACTCTATGTGCTCCATAACGCCGCCTATTAGAACATCCTCGCCATCACTAACTGCATCGACTTCAACCTCATAAGCCTGTTCGAAAAACTTGCTTATAACCACCGAGTGCTCGGGCGAGATCCTAGTGGCGTTACGGATATATTCCACAAGCTCCTCCTCATTCGCCGCAACATTCATCGCCGCACCAGATAAAACGTATGACGGTCTTACTAGCACAGGGTATCCTATCTCCCTAGCCTTTGAAACAGCTTCTTCAATGCTTGAAACCCTGGTCCAAGGAGGCTGTTTTATACCCAGTCTATCCAAGAGTAGGCTGAACTTAGCCCTGTCTTCTGCACGGTCTATGTTAACTGGTGAGGTTCCCAGTATCTTAACACCATACTTGTGAAGCTTAGGAGTAATGTTAATCGGGTCTTGACCGCCGACGCTTACTACAACGCCCTCAGGCTTCTCGGCCTCAACGATATCCATAACTCTTTCGAAGGAAAGCTCTTCGAAATACAGCTTGTCGGACATATCGTAGTCTGTTGAAACGGTTTCAGGGTTATTGTTTACAACAATAACTTCGTCGAAACCCTCTTCCTTCATCGACCAGACAGTATGCATAGTGCAGTAGTCGAATTCCACGCTGCTTCCAATCCTATTAGTGCCAGCACCCAGGATTACCACCTTCTTTTTACCAGGTTTTTCAGGAACATCGCTAGCCTCGTCGCCATACGTAGCGTAGAGATAGTTTGTAACAGACTCCCATTCAGCAGCCATCGTGTCTATCAGTTTGAAAACAGGCTTTACACCATGCTTAATCCTAAACCTTCTAACTTCGTCCTCGCTCCACCCGAGCCTCTTAGCTATTTGAATATCCGAGAAGCCAAGCCTCTTAGCTTCTTTAACCTTTTCAACAATCTCTTTCTCATCATCTACTCCACGAAGAGATTTAAGTTCAGAATCAACACGGATTATGTTAAGTATCCTATATAAGAACCACTTGTCTATGCCAGTTATCCTGCTTATCTCATATATGCTAACGCCCGCCTTTAACGCTCTTACGATGTTGAAAAGCCTCTCGTCAGTAGGTTTAAGAAACTCGGAAAGATCAGAGGGCACGCCGTTCTCCTCCCCCTCATTGCCTACGACTCCAACCCTGCCTATTTGAAGCATCCTAACAGCCTTCTGCAAAGCTTCTTCGAAAGTCCTGCCTATAGCCATTACTTCACCGACAGACTTCATCATCGTCCCTATTGTCCTATCTACTTCACCCGGGAACTTTCTAAAGTCCCACCGTGGATACTTCACCACAACATAGTCTAACGCAGGCTCGAAGCTAGCTTTAGTAATTCCAGTAACCTTATTTGTTATTTCATCAATCCTATACCCGATTGCTAGTTTAGCTGCAAGGTATGCCAGAGGATAACCAGTAGCCTTGGATGCTAAGGCACTAGACCTTGAGAGCCTAGGGTTGACTTCAACTACTATAAGCTCCCCGCTCTCAGGGTCGAGGCCAAACTGTATATTGCATTCTCCGACGATTCCAAGCTTCTCCACGATTCTTAGCCCAGCCGTCCTAAGCCTGTGGTACTCTTTGTTAGTAAGGGTTTGAATAGGAACGACAACAATTTTTTCACCAGTATGCACACCTAGGGGGTCGAAGCCCTCCATGGTAGCTACAGCAACAGCATTACTATAGTAATCACGCATATACTCGTATTCAAGCTCCTTCCAGCCGAAGTAAGACCTCTCGATCAAAACCTCGCCATTAAGGCTCCACCTTAAAGCCTTAGATACTGCTTCATAAAGCTCATCCCTATTTTTAACTATACCGGAGCTCTGGCCACCAAGCGTAAACGATGTTCTGACTAGGAGAGGAAAGCCTAATTCATCTGAAATCCTAACAGCATCCTCAGGAGACCTTGCAACACCGCTTGGGGGAACCTTTAAACCTATGTCCCACATAGCCCTCCTGAAAAGATCCCTATCTTCAGCAGTCCTAATCGTTTCAATAGAACACCCGAGTACCTTAACGCCATATTTTGCTAAGATACCAGCATCGTGAAGGGCTAAACCAAGGTTGAGAGCAGTCTGACCACCAAAGCCGAGCAGAATACCATCAACACCTTCCTTCTCAATGATCTTGGAAACAGAGTCTACGGTTAAAGGTTCGAGGTAAACCTTGTCAGCCATCCTCCTACTAGTCTGAATAGTAGCAATATTCGGATTAACGATGACAGTCTCAATACCCTCTTCCTTCAAAGCCTTCAATGCTTGACTTCCTGCGTAATCAAATTCCATAGCTTGAGCAATGATGATTCCCCCGCTTCCTATGACGAGTGCTTTCCTTATGTTGCTCAACCTAGGCATTTGCACCACCTCTTGTTTGAACAAGCCTCGAAAACTTTCGCAGGTGCATAAAGAAGATGAATGCAGATTGCTGAAAACCTCCTCACGCCTATTTTTCCACTGCCCCGTGTTGCTTTCGCCACTGAATTATCTGAGGAGGAAGGAAAGGATTTCATCCTATTTAAACATTTCCAACGGGTTTAACCCCGTTTTGTATAGAGGAAAAGAAAACATTATGCTGGAGAATGAAAAAGGAGGAGATTCTACTACGTTTGATTCAAAAGGTAAACTGTCAACAGCCTCTCTCAGATCTTCAGGTTCACCCAAGACACACTTAGCATACCTCTTCGAGCTCTTCAACCCGCCTTAAGACGAGTAGCTCTTGTTAATACTCTTGACATCTCCGATAAATTAGACTATGTGGTTGTGGCTGATTTCCCTGAAGTGAAGAGATTTCTCTCAGCAGGAGTGAAAAAATGAAAGTGTACTCTGGTTTTTGGGACAGGTGGAGAACCTATGTAGAGGATAGGATGAGTAGGCTGGCGTTAGTTAGGCGAGCAGATGTCTCTGCCCCCGGAACATGTCTCCTTGCATTCTTTTCAAGAACCCCGTTCGCTCCTCCTGGTGTATGGTCAATAAATGTAGAGGAGAAAGAAGCCAAACTATTATCACTTTGGATTAACAGCACCGTTAATCTACTTCAAGCTCTTTTGATCAGAAAAGAGACAAGAGGAGCTTTCTTACAACTCGATGAATACGTGTTAGAAGAGGCACTTGTGCCAGACTTCGAGAGGATTGGGAAAAGGAAACTAGATAGCCTATTAGCCGTGTTCGATAGTGTGAAAGATATAAAGTTTCCCTCGGTCTTGGAACAGCTCGAAAAGGGGTTAGGACCGCGTTACGAGATCGATAAAGCATTCCTAACCGTCTTCGGTTTCGACGAGAAAGAAGTTGAGGCCATATTGCCCAAGATGTATGCTACCCTATCTGAAGAGATTAAAGTATTGAAACAGATTATGGAAGGGGCGGTTGAGGAGGAAGATGTCGTCTCATAACGAAGTAGTAGATAAAATAAAAATTAAGTTAAATTTCCTAAAAACTAATATCTTCTTAGACTTAGGAACTGATTTCAAGTCATCACTGTTGAAAACATAGAAAAGTTTACGGAAGATGGCACAGAAGCTTTACAGGAAAAAAAAGGACGATTGAAGCAGAAACTTGGGATAAGAAAACCTAACTGGGTAGACGGTTAAGATTTAGACAGTGCTTAAGATTATTGCCCTCCAGTTCAGCCCGGACGAGTATATCGCAACGCACGAGATTAAAAATATGGAAATCCAGTTTGTGCCGAGAGAGCGAACGCTTAAAAGCTTAACGATATTCAGTATTTACTGGGATGGAGAAGAGCCTCCCGGAGATGGTGAAAGAGTACTTGGAAGCTAAGTATAGAGAAGATCCTTATCCATTTCATTTGCCCATAGTATACCCCATACATTATCACATTCTAAGTGAAGAGATGTTGGTGGTGAAGAAGTCACTTGACGGCAAGAAGCTCAAATGGAGCGTCAGTACTTCTCCCTTCGATATTTTTTGTATGTCGGTTAAAGAGGATGAGGATGGGAAGGTATGGGTTCTCTCTGGTTGCGTAGACTATATTCGCGATATTCTCTATGATTACGTTAAGGAGAAAGCTTACGATATAATGGTCGAGCTCAGGGACAGGTGGAACTGGAGGAAGTACCGTAGGAAATTTGGAAAAGTGATAGCTTATTTGGCGTGGAATGATGAGGTTGCGAGGCGCATAACTGAGAAAACAGGGATTAAGGTAGTCCATCAAATAGGCCTCCCGGAATATTACGATTCTAAGATTGAGGGGATATTCTACGCCGTTAAGGATTTGAAGGACGTAAGCGACCCTATTAAATTCCTGTTTATAACAAAAATGATCGATGCGATAGATGAAGCGTTTAAGTTGGGTTTGTTCGTAGACAAGTTTGCACGCGAGGAATATGAAAGCTTCGAGAGGAAATACATATCAGAAGGGAAGCGTAAAAAATAAGGCGGGCTCACCAAATTAGTTAAACCTATCCTTAACTCTATAGATTTATACTACTACTAACTTAATCTTTAAAATTTCTCCTGTTCCCAATATTCTACATGTGTTCCAAGGTTCTTCGCTTTCAGAAACATCGACAGAGATTTCTCTAAGTTAGGAGACTTTATTTCATCTGGATTCAAGTAGTTTAATATTAAGATTCTGGGTTAATCTTTTCGAATAGTACTTCGGCTAAACTATAGTAGGCTG
>JAVZMD010000058.1:0-9343 GCA_038883435.1 Thermoproteota archaeon | reverse complement strand
GGTTACCAACAGGAACATTGGGGATTCTCTTCTCATACCGTATCCTATCTGTTTTCTCTAACGGGGTCTTGAGTCCAAGACTGCTTCCCGTAGAATCTTCTATCATCTGGTTGTCAAACCATGCCTTTATCTGATAATCTGGTATTGGAGCATCACCCTTATTCGTGATGATTGCTATAAGGGTGATGTCAGAGCCTGCGATTACTTTCTCCCTATCCAGGAAGACCTCCACGCAGATATCGTTTTTAGTAGCCCAATTATCCGGCGAATAGATAATACTCCAAGTAGAGGGGTTGTAAGGGGAAGCGCTCTGTGGCCAAGAATAATTGAGGGTTCTCCCGTAAATCACTATTGCAAACCCTATTTTCCTCTCAATGTTTGGGGAAATAGTAAGGCTTGCCAACAATATTTCTAACTCTAAAACCCAGCCTGTAGTCTTGTTAACTACTTTAAAAGAGAGGTCGCTTGCGTTACTTGCAATCCAATTGCCAAAATAGCCATAGTAATACTCCATTATGCCAGACCTGTTAAAGCTGTATCTAAGCGTGCTTGTGGACAATGTTGTAGCTTCCAATGGTCCAGTGTTAAACAAAAGGTCAATACTCTTACAATCATCTATTAAGCTCATTCCAAATATTATCTTACTACTGTCGTGAACAACATACAATTTCCCCCATGCTGCATCCAATTGGACAATAGGATACTCGCCGCTTGAGATCGTACCGTCTACTTTAGGAGACTTGTATAATGGCACGCTTACTTGCTCTTCTCCCGAAGCTTTTTGTATAAGCGTGTTAGCACTAAGAATGAATAAGATTATGAGAGACAGGACTAGGATACCCGACCTCGCATTCATACTTCTATGCCTCGAAGAAATTCTTAAAAAGGTTGTGTTTTCTGAATAGAAAACAGTGGAGAAATATTGGGGAATGAGCTTTGCGTACTTGCCTATTCCGGAGGATTAGACACCTCAGTAATGATACCTTGGATAAAGGAAAAATACGGTATGGATGTTATTGCAGTCATTGTTGACGTGGGTCAGAAAGAGGATTTTGAATCGGCCATAGAGAAGGCTGAGAAGCTTGGGGCAGTGGAGGTTGTTAAAATAGACGCTAGAGAAGAGTTTGTTAAAGATTATATCTTTAAAGCAATTAAGGCTAACGGGCTCTATGAGGGAGTGTATCCAATGGGTACTTCTTTATCTAGGCCTCTCATAGCCTCAAAAGTAGTGGAGGTTGCTAAGAAGAAGAATGCCTCTACTGTTGCACATGGTTGCACTGGAAAAGGCAATGACCAAGTTAGATTCGAAGTGTCAATAAGATCGTTAAACCCAAGTCTGAAAATACTCGCCCCTGTCAGAGAGTGGGGCTTGAGCAGAGACGAGGAGGTAAAATACTTAGAAAAAAAGGGTATTAAAATCGAACGAGGAAAAAGTAGGTTCAGCATAGATGATAATCTCTGGAGCAGGTCGATTGAAGGAGGTGAGCTGGAAGACCCTTGGTTTGAGCCTCCTGAGGAAGCATTCGTCTGGAGTAAGCCCGTTTCGAAAGCTCCGGATGATCCTGAATATATTACAATCGGTTTCGAGAAAGGAGTTCCCGTAGAGCTGAACGGTGAACGTCTAAACCCAGTGAATCTCATAATAATGGTAAATGAAATCGCTGGTTCACATGGATTTGGTAGGATAGACCATGTGGAAGATAGGGTTGTCGGAATAAAGTCTAGGGAGGTTTATGAGGCACCTGCTGCCCTAACCATAATAAGGGCTCATCAAGACCTTGAGAAGCTTGTTTTAACAAGGCTGGAGCTGGAGGAGAAGAGGAGGATTGAATCAACATGGTCATGGCTAGTATACTCTGGCCTATGGTTTGAACCTTTGAGAAATGCTATTGATGCCTTCATAGACCATATCCAGTTAAATGTCGAAGGCGAGGTCAGGGTTAAACTGTTTAAAGGTGAGGCGATGGTTGTTGGGAGAAGGTCTTCAAAGTCATTGTATGATGAGAAGAAGGCTACTTATTCCTCTCTTTCAAGATTCGACCAGTCTCTTGCAGATGGCTTCATACAGCTCTGGGGTATGTCGACAGTAAGAGCTAACGAGGTGCGTTCCGGTAAAAGCTAAATTTATAAGTAGGAGAAATATGATTTCACACCCTTATGAAGGCAGAGTGTGAAGAATGCTTGGCAATATTCGAGGTTTCTGACGACGCCATAGTTGGCGAAGTGGTAACATGTCCAGAATGTGGCTCAGACCTTGAGATAGTTGAAGTAGGTGGTGAAATAGTAAAAACTAGGAAAGTACAGCTCTCAGGAGAAGACTGGGGCGAGTAGAATCGGGAATTGCCAATAGGCATTTTTTATGACCAGATAAGGTTTGAGGAAAAGGATCTATTCAAAACAGCCGAGAACCTTTCGGTACCTTTCAAAAGACTGAATATAGACGAGCTCTCGTTTACGCTGAATGAAAAAGATGCGGATATTCGGGATCTTGACGTAGTCCTACTTAGATGCGTGTCATACTTTAAGTCACTCCACTTCTCAAAATACCTGGAGGGTGTTGGAATAAGGTCCATCAGCTCTTTTAAAACTCTCCAGACAGCTGGCAACAAGCTCTTCACATCCATGGAGTTAATTAAGAAGGGGGTTAAAACACCTAAGACAGTGCTCTCGTTCTCATACCAGTCTGCCCTGAATTCTCTGAACAAAGTTGGTTACCCTGCTGTTTTAAAACCAGTCGTCGGAAGCTGGGGTAGGCTTATCTCTCTCATAGGAGATAAGTATTCTGCTGAAGCGATACTGGAAGACCGTCAGTATATGAGTCCTTTATACCAGATTTACTATATTCAAGAGTACGTGGAGAAGCCAGGGCGTGACATAAGAGTTACCGTCGTAGGTGGCGAAGTCGTATCTGCGATATACAGAATCTCCCCTCCAGACCAGTGGAAGACAAACATAGCGTTAGGTGGTAGGAGCGAGAAGGCTGAAGTTAATAATGAGCTTTCCGAGGTGGTTCTTAAGGCTGTTGAGGCTGTTGGAGGAGAATTCGTGGGTGTTGATGTTTTAGAGTCTCCGAAAGAAGGTTATCTTGTTAACGAAGTCAACCCTACACCGGAGTTTAGAGGAAGTATGGAGGCCACTGGCGTAAACATAGCGGAGAAAGTTATTAAGTACCTAGTGTCGCTAATGAAAAGATAGCAGGTTACTTTTTACCTAATTACATAAAGACGGTTGGCTTTAAAACAATGTTCTTAAATACCTGTTTTTACGATTAAGGTGGGAATTGGTTAAGGTAGCAATATACGGTGCAAGCGGATACGTGGGTGGAGAATTATTGAGAGTACTTCTATCTCACAACGGGGCTGAGATAATCGCAGCAACTTCTAAAAGGTTCAGCGGCATGCCTGTTCATAAGGTTCATCCCAATCTCAGAAAAGTCTGCCAGCTTAGTTTCGTAGAGCCTAAGGTTGAGAATGTGGTTAATGCTGATGTAGTATTCACAGCGCTGCCACATGGTCAATCGGTGCATGTGGTAAAAACACTGCTGGACCGCGGGTTGAAAGTCATAGATATGGGTGCTGACTTCAGACTTAAAGATCCTTCCTCCTACGAGAAATGGTACGGCTTTAAACATCCTTATCCGGATCTTTTGAACATCGCAGTCTACGGGTTGCCTGAGCTCCATAGGGATGAGATAAGAAGCGCTAGACTAGTGGCTGTTCCCGGATGCATGGCTTCAGCAAGCATCCTAGCCCTAGTGCCACCGGTTAAAAGCGGGATGATAGATGGAAGCCAAATATTCATCGATGCTAAGATAGGTTCTTCAGGGGCAGGCTCCTCCCCAACCCTAGAAGGATACCATCCTGAAAGATATGGTGTAGTAAGACCGTATAAGCCAGCCGGCCATAGGCATGTTGCTGAAATATTCCAAGAGGTTTCCCGGTTTTCTAAAAACGGGCTCTCAGTAGGCTTCTCACCTCATGCGGTAAACATGGTTAGAGGCATACTGGTAACAATACATACGCGCCCAGCTGGAACACTCCCCTCGCTCCAAGACTTGTGGAGATGCTACAGAGCTGCCTACGATAAGGAGCCCTTCGTAAGGCTGGTTAGGGATCCTACTATGGTCCATGGTCTTCCAGACCCTAAGTACCTCATAGGTTCAAACTTCGCAGACATAGGCTTTGAAATAGACTCTGATTTTAATAGGGTAATACTGTTTGCAGCCATAGACAACCTGGTTAAAGGCGCTGCCGGTAATGCTGTCCAATGTTTCAACATAATGTTTAACTATGATGAGAAAGAGGGCTTAAAGTTCCCAGGCCTACACCCGGTTTAGGTGTGTTGGAGAAATGTTAGTTGTAAAGGTTGGAGGAGCACTACTCCAAGACGAGACACTCAATAGGATAGTGTCAGACATAGCTGAGTATTCTAAGAAAGAAAAAGTGGTATTCGTCCACGGTGGGGGTGCAGAGGTTACTGAAACCTGTAAGAAAATGGGTATTGAGCCTAGGTTCGTCATATCTGCAAGCGGGATGAGAAGTAGGGTTACAGATTGGGAGACGATGCAGGTTTACCTGATGACTATGGGACGGCTTAATAAGATGGTTGTCTCAAAATTCTTGGAGAAGGGTATCAACGCCATTGGTTTAACAGGCATAGATGGGGCTTTGGCAATCGCTACGAGGAAGGAGAAGATCCTTGTTAAGAGGGATGATGGTAGAAGGGTTCTAATGGACGGAGGCTACACGGGTAAGATAGAGAAGATAAATGTAGAATTGCTAAAGTTGCTCTTAGATAATAATGTCCTGCCAGTCCTCGCCCCCATAGCGGTTGGGAAGAGTTTCGAGCCTTTAAACGTTGACAGCGACGCGTTCGCAGCCAAGGTGGCGTCAGCCCTTGGAAGTAAACTGCTCTACCTCACTAATGTTGAAGGCCTATTAGTAGAGGGTAAGCTGGTCGAGTCTCTGACAATGGCCGAGGCCTCCGTACTACTTCCAAGCATAGGCCACGGTATGATGAGGAAAGTACAATCTTCCGTAGAAGCCTTGCAAGAAGGAGCTATTTCTGTAAGGATAGCGTCCGGGCTTATTGAAAAACCCGTTTCAAACGCGTTGGAGAAAAGCCTTGGTACACTAATAGTTAAATGAGGATGTCAAATATGGAGAATATTTACAATATTGAGGACAACCTCCTCCTTAAGACTTACGTTAAGAGGCGTATAGCAATAGTTAGTGGAAAAGGTTCTGAAGTATACGATGAGAAGGGACGTAGGTTTGTCGATTTAACGTCTGCATACGGGGTTGCATTACTGGGGCATTCTAATCCGGTCATCGTCGAAGCCATCGTAAACCAGTTGAAGAAAATATCCTCCTGCCACGGTTCCTTCTACAATGATGCTAGAGCAGAGTTCTTAAGAGAGATTTCCTACTTCACCTCTCGCTTCTTTTCAAGAATGTTGTTAGTTAACAGTGGAGCCGAGTCTGTTGACCTGGCTCTGAAAACAGCATTTAAAAAAACCGGGAGGAACAAGATCGTCGCAGCAAACAGGAGCTTCCACGGTAAGACCCTGGCCTCTTTATCAGCAACCTGGAACCCTGACTATAAGAAGGGTCTGGAACATGTTTTGAATAATAGGGTTGTCTTCTCCGAATACGGTAATGAAGAAGACCTTAAGAACAAGGTTGACAAAGATACTGCTGCAATAATACTCGAACCTGTCCAAGGTGAAGGCGGTGTTAGGATTCCTCCAGAAGGCTATTTGAAGGCTGCAAGGGAAATCGCTTCAGACAAGGGTGTTTTACTCATAATCGACGAGATACAGTCGGGGATGAGGAGAACAGGGCCATTCTTCGCTTTTGAAAGAGAAGGCATAGTGCCAGATGTGACGATGCTTGCGAAAGGAGTAGCAGGAGGTATACCAATTGGAATAACGCTGTTTACCGAAGAGGTTTCAACAGTAGGTGAAACGGGTTTTCATACTTCAACCTACGGAGGCAATCCACTTGCATGTGTAGCAGGTGCTGCAACTATAAGGCTTCTGCGAGAAGCCGTCACGGAAAAAGACGTTGAAGAGAGGTCTAGAAAGTTTTCCAATAGGCTTGAAGAATTGAAGGAATTAAGGATAGTGAGAGAAGTGAGAATAAGGGGTCTCATGATAGGTGTAGAGCTCAGGATTAGAGCTAAACCCGTTGTTGACATGCTTGCTGATAAGGGGGTGTTGGCTCTAACAGCCGGTCCAACCGTAGTCAGATTCTTACCCGCCTTAAACATACCCTTGAGTTTGATAGATGAAGCATGTAACGTAATTATTGAAACGATGAGGGAATATGAATCCAAGCTCGGAAGCAGTACAGCAACTGGTTAAGCTCCTCTCCAAGTATTCTCCAAGCGGGGAGGAGGGCGAAGCGCAGGAAGAGGTTTTCTCACTATTGGTATCAAAAGGATTTGAAAACGTAAGGATGGATTCAGTTGGCAATGTAATCGGGGAAAAAGGTGATGGAAATAAGACTTTACTGTTTTGCTCACATATTGATACTGTCCCCGGAATAGTTGATGTTAAGATCGAATCTGGAAGAGTGTTCGGCAGGGGTGCTGTAGACGCTAAGGCTCCTTTATTAGCGATGGTGCTTGCGGCTTCAAGCTATAAGTCTAGAAACTTAAGGCTAATTTTCTCTTCTGTCGTGGGTGAAGAGTCTGATAGTAAGGGTGTAAAGCATCTCCTTGAAAAACTAAATCCTCCAGACTATGTTATCATAGGTGAACCCACGGGCACGAGGGCTGCCGCAATAGCTTACAGGGGCAGTGCAAACGTCAAGATAATGGTTTCAACAACAGGTGGACATTCCTCGTCGCCGATGGACGATGCTAACGCGATAATTCAGCTTATGAGGCTCATCGAGTATGTCAAATCTAAATTCACATTTTCTAAAGACATTTTCTCAAACATAGGAGTTTCAATAACGATGGTTAAAGGTGGTTACGGTGATTCTAGAATACCGGATTCTAGCGAAGCCTTTTTGAACCTCCGTTACCCTCCCGAAATAAGCTTTGATAAGCTATCAGATATTTTCACCAAGACTTTGAAAGAATACTTGGAGACTAGTAGGAGCATCATCAATATTCGACATGAGTTTCTTGACTACCTGGACGGTTACGTCTCAGTTAAGGACCCGCTTATGCTAAATTCTGTCCGTGAAGCTGTTAAGAAGGTGACGGGAAAAGATCTTCTGCTAATAAGAAAACTGGGCACGTCAGACTTTAACTACACGGGTATTAAGTGGGGTAGGCCGCAAATAGCATGGGGGCCGGGAGACCCGTCGCTTGCGCATAGCCTGAGTGAAAGCATATCTGTCGAGGAGTTTACCCAAGGAATAAGGACATACGAGTTATTCCTGAATATTTTCTCTTCAAGCCTAGCCTCACCTTAAGCAAATTTTTTAAAATTCTATGAAGAATCTTCTTCTAAGCTTGATGGTCAGGGCGCACGTATACGTGAGTGGCAGGGTGCAGGGTGTTTTCTTCCGGTATGAAACCAAGAGCCTTGCCGATAGGCTTGGCGTTAAGGGATGGGTTAGAAACCTTCCAGACGGTAGGGTTGAAGCAGTCTTCGAAGGTGAGGAGGAGACGGTTATGAAGATGATCGAATTCTGTAAGAAGGGTCCTCCTGGGGCAAGGGTTACAGACGTTAAGGTTGAGTGGGAAGAATATAAGGGCGAATTCGACAGGTTTTCAATAAGACATTAACCAGAATCTTTAAGAGAAACAGAACCTTTTTCTTTGGCAACAGATGACTAAGAAGGTTCTCTTTATATGTGTGCAAAACAGCTTTAGAAGCCAGGTTGCAGAAGCCTTCTTTAACAAGAATCCTCCTGAAGGATGGGTTGCAATAAGCGCAGGTCCAAAGCCTGCTGAAAGGGTAAATCCTAAAGCAATCCAGTTAATGGCTGAGAGGGGAATAGATCTTTCAGACAAAAAGCCTAAGATGCTTTCCAAGGAAATGGAGGATGAGGCAGAGATAGCTGTGATAGTTTGCAGTGGCTCAGAATGTCCCGTGGTCAACGTTAAGCACGTTGAGAATTGGGATATAGAGGATCCTGCTGAAATGAAGCTTGAAGACGCACGTAAAATAGTGGAAGAAATAGAGGCTAAAGTCAGAGACTTGGTTGAAAGGATAAGAAAAGGAGAGGCTCCTCTGGAAAAACCTGTTTTAAGGTTCTAGTACTAAAAACTCTTTGAGACAAGGCTGTTGTTGAAAAGAATATGTGAAAAATACTTTTATAATGTTACCCGTCTTACAGTTTGCCCTAGCAATGGCTGAGGAAACAATCGGTAGGGTAAAAGAGTATTCCAATAGGAATATTAAGAAAAAGATGTTTTTCGCGATTGTGCTCGGAGTGATAATAGTTCTGGTAACTACTGTAGTGACATTACTCTTATTAAATAGACCTAAACCCTCAACAAGCTTGGAATTGTCGGAGAGTGTTGAGTACAACCGTCCCGGCAACTACAACCTCTCCATAAACGTTAACGGAGTAGTCAGGAACTACTGGGTTCACGTTCCTATCGGGTATGATGATAAAACATCATTACCCCTTGTTATCGTTCTCCACTGGTGGGGCGGTAACTCTAAGAGTGTAGAAGAATACACGGGCTTTTCCTATAAGGCTGATAGGGAGAAGTTCATCGTGATTTACCCGCAGGGAATGGGGCCTGACCCAACGTGGAACGCGGGTTTTTGTTGTGGTCAAGCATTTCAGAACAGGGTGAATGACGTCGAGTTTATTCGGAGGATCGTTGAAAAAACTATGGAAGATTTGAAAGTGGATCCAAAGAGGATATACGCTGCTGGAGTATCAAACGGCGGTATGATGACTCACCGTCTCGGCGCCGAGCTCTCAGAGATTTTCGCTGCTATTGCAGTAGTCTCAGGTTCAATAGGTAAATCTTCAGGCGGGCGTTTGATTATAGCTAATCCGTCAAAGCCAGTTTCAGTAATTATGTTTCACGGTAAGAAGGATGAGCTAGTACCGTATGATGGTGGAGGGAGCATGGGGTACTTTTTCGCATCTATTAATGAATCCGCATTTTTCTGGGCTAGAGCTAATAATTGCTCTCAGAATCCCATAATTGAAATAAGCAGCAACGGGAGAATCGTAAAAACTACTTACGCTGGAGGGTTAAACGATACTGAAGTTGTTTTGTACACTATTACAGATGGTGGCCATGATATCTGGAATTCTGCAGGGATCCCTACAACCGATCTTATCTGGGATTTCTTTAAAAAACATTCTAAACAATGATTGCGAGCTGCAGGATTCTTAACATCAGGAAATGAAGAAGCTTT
>JAVZMD010000057.1:0-9369 GCA_038883435.1 Thermoproteota archaeon | reverse complement strand
GATAGAGTTGAGCGAAGAGAGAGTTTACGTGGGGGATGTTAGACATTTCTTCTCAAGGATCAGCGTGGCAGTAATCGATCTTATTGGAGAACTAAAAGTTGGTGATGAGATACTTATCCAGGGTAAGGCAACTAATTTAAGACAGAAGGTTGATTCAATGGAGATAGAGCATAAGAAGGTTGAAGTGGCTCCGCCGGGGAGCTCCATAGGCTTGAAAACCATCGACAAGGTTAGGGATGGGGATAAGGTATACGTTATTAGGGTTTCAAGCCAAGCTCCCTAAGCCTTGCCTCAATACTAAGCTTAACAGCCTCCCTGCTAGTATACCTAGGCCTCCATCCGGTTGCCTTAATCTTACTTATATCCAGGTTCATCAGCTTCACGTCGCCAATCCAGCCTCTGCCGCCATCTACACCACCGGTGAAAACTTTCTCGACACCACTTAGGCCCATCGACTCTATTGTCATATCAGCTATTTCAGACACGGTGATCCAGTCTTCTGAACCTATGTTATAGACCTCATAACGGGGGTCTTCGAAGCTTTTTAAAACATGGAGCATGGCTTCAACACAGTCTTCAATCCAAACATAGGACTTCCTCTGAGTACCGTCTCCGAGTATTTCAAGCCTCCTCGGATTCTCCCTAAGCTTATTTATGAAATCGTATATCACACCATGGGTAAGCCTGGGGCCAACGATGTTAGCAAGCCTAAAGGAGGCTCCTCCCATTCCAAAAGTATAGCAGTAGGAAGAGACTAGGCTTTCAGCAGCAAGTTTAGCCGCACCATATAGGGATATCGGCTTTAACGGCCCATAGTCTTCTGGAGTTGGAAGCTTCGAAGCATCTCCATAGACCGTTGAAGAGGATGCGAAAACGAAGAATTTCGTCCCAGTCTTCCTAGCGTATTCGAGAATATTGAAAGTTGCAACAATGTTTTCTTGGAAATGTATTGAAGGAGTTATTTCCCTAACATCTGGATTAGCGGCCATATGGAAAATGTAATCAACGCTTTCCAATTCCTCCGTTAGGTTGATCGTCTTAGCATCTCCAATTATTATCTTGAGCTTACCGGTTTCAAAAGCCTGTTTAACGTTATCAAAGCTTCCCGTAGAGAAGTTGTCTAAAATGGTTACTTCCCATCCTTCTTTTAAAAGCCTGTCTACTAGGTGGCTTCCAATGAATCCCGCGCCGCCAGTTACTAACGCTGAAGGCAAAACCATCCACCTCAGCTCATCAAAATCGACGAAGCTCCTTCCCCAATGCCAGTGGCAAATACGTTTGTAGCCCCAGCATCTATAAACGCTTTTTCAACCCTAGAAGTGTCCTTGTCTTCCCTTAACAATGCTAATAGTGAGCCGCCCATGCCCGCACCGGATATTTTAACGCCTAAAGCACCTGCTTCAAGAGCTGCGTCACGCATTTTCTCAAGCTTCGGATGGCTAACTTCGTAGAGGTCACGTAAGAAAACGTGTTGCATGTTAACTATTTCACCCAATGCTTCCAGCCAGTCTTCAGTAGGCCTCAAACCCAACCCATCTAAATCAGTCTTCCTAACCCGCCTATACTTAAGGATTTCAAGAGCTGTTTCAGTAGTCTTCTGCATTCTGAGCGTGAAGAGAATCCTGTCTGCAAGCTTCTGGGGCAACACATTTAGATAATTCTCCAAGTCTTCCTCTTTCAGAAGCCCCCATTCAACATTGGCGTAATCGCCGCTGAGTATTTTCCGCAATGTCTCTGGGATTGAAGCTTCTCTTAGAATTTTAATAGCAGTATTCAACTCGCCTTGCCTAACTGGATGGATTTCAGCCGTGCTATGTCTAATACCTGAATCCGCCACTACAAAGCTAATGCCCCTTCCGTCAAACTTCTCTATGCTTACAACCGGTTTAAACTCGATCTTTATTACTCCACCATAGGAGGAAGCATACTGGTCTAGTCTTCCACATGGTATTCCCATGATGTCATGCTCGGCTTCATAGGCAAGCTCAGCCAATTCCATCTTGCTTAAGCCCAAGCTTAACAGTTCTCCGTACATTGCCGCTAGAGAGACATGTAGTGCTGCGCTACTCGCTAAGCCGGAAGCTATAGGTATTTCACTGTCAACGTAAATCGCCAAGCCAAAATCGATTCTCCCGTACTTTTTTGATATTAACAGATGCATGGAGCGGAAATAATTTCCAAACCATTTGCCTTCTCGTAATTCAACATTGCTAGATCGGAAAACATCTTCACTATCTAAACCTTCTCTTTCCAGGTTCAATGATTTAACTTTCACCGTATCGGGCTCATTTATTCTTGAGCATACAGTAAAGGTTCTTTTCTCAATAGCCACGGGTACGACGGGGAGCATTTTATAATCTTGATGCGTGTTGAGAAAGTCTACGCGAGCCGGAGCTGAGGATAAGCACAATACGTTTCCGTTCTCAATTCTTGCCCGTTCACAAAGTCTTTTGACGAGTTGGTTCAATTATACAGGTCTTTTAAGGTATTGTTTTAAAAAGGTTCCCGGTTCTACTATAACCCTTAAATCCAGATGATTGTTCTTAGAAATCGAATGGGGAAAGTCTGCGTACTACATTATTCTGAGATAGGGTTAAAGGGTCGTAATAGGCCTTTTTTCGAGAAAAAATTGGTTGAAAATGTAAAAAGGGTTCTAAGAGGGATTTTAGATGTTAAAATCGAGAGGCTCCAGGGCAGACTTGTTTTTCCGATTGATAATGCTGATTCGCAGATAATAATGGAGAGCATAAAACATGTCTTCGGGGTTTCATGGTTTGCTTTCGCATCGGTGTCTGAACCGACCGTAGATTCTATTAAAAAAACAGTCCTAGAGGAAGCTTCTAAAATAGTTACAAGGAAAGATGCGTTAAAGGTTGAGGTGAAAAGGGCTGATAAAAGCTTCCCTCTGACTTCAATAGAAGTTAGTAAAATCCTTGGAGATATCCTTGTTGAAAACCTCGGTGTTAGAATATCGTTGAAAAAGCCCTCTAAGAAAGTATATGTAGAGATCTTAAAGAGGGAAGCTTACGTTTTCACGGAAAGGATCAAGGGACCGGGAGGGCTTCCGGTTAGCTCCTCCGGTAAAGTGCTTTCACTTTTATCAGGCGGTATAGATTCGCCGGTTGCATCATACCTAATGATGAAGAGGGGTTGTGAAGTACACTATTTACATTTTCACCCTTTTTACGATAATTCGGAAGCTGAGAATTCTAAGATTATGGAGATAGTTAGAAAGCTCCTTCCCTATTCCGGTAGGACTACTGTTACTTTCATACCGTCTTATGAGTTTCAAATGGCTACGGTGAACATACCTGCTAAATACGATCTCGTCCTATTCAGGAGATTCATGTTCAAAGTTGCTGAAAAAGTTGCTGAAACAGAGGGTGCTAAAGCCCTTGTCACAGGAGAGAGCCTTGCTCAAGTAGCGTCTCAAACCCTTGATAACATGGTGGCAATAAGCACCGGTTTAAAGATACCAATTTTCAGGCCTTTAATAGGCTACGATAAGGAGGAGATCATTGCATTAGCGAATAGAATAGGGACATACGGGCTTTCAATAAAGCCCTATAAGGATTGTTGCAGCATAATTGCAAGGCATCCTGAGACGAGAGCAAAGCCCGAGTTTGTTATAGAACTCGAGGAGAAGATGAACATGGATTCGATAGTAGAAAAGAGCCTTAAGCTTTCCTCTAGGGTTATTGTAGAATAGGCCTATTTACTGTTTCCCCTAATTAAAGAGTCGTGGGCTATTCTCTTAGCCTCTTCAAAAACCTGATGGAATTTCTCGCAGGGGAAAAAGCCCACTGCAATCCTATTATCTCCGCCACCCTTGCCGTTAAAAATATTACACAGTCCCTTCAGCATCTGCGTGGCATTAATCCTCTCATCTCCGCTTCCTATCAGCACATTACATGTTCCAGACCATTCTAAGCCTAGAATGTAAATATTATGATTCTTATCTATTAATTCTCCAACAGTCTTCATAACCGCTTTAGTGTCGACTCCCCTAAGGATTGCTGCATAAAGCTTAGTCTCACCTAGGGATTCTTCCAACGGAATCTTCTTAACAATCTCCTCAGTAAGGACTGAAAGCCTTCTCCTAAAATCCTCATTCTCAAACCTCATGTTCAACACGGCTTTCTCAAGGTTTTTGATGGGAGTGCCGAGTATTGAGGATATGGATAGGCATAGGCTGCTCAGCTTAACAGCGGTCTCCAAGGCCTTCTCGCCGATTTCAAAATCAATCTGATACTCGCCGCCGCTTTTGGAAACATGCGTAACCAGTATCATGCCGCATTCTCTAGTATTTTCAACATGCTTCCCTGTACAGGCTGAATAGTCAAACCCGTCTACTTCTACAACACGTACACGTCCCTGTATGCGTTCCTCATGGGCCCTTAGATTAGGAAAGGCTCTCTGAGCCTCTTCAAGCGAGTCGAAGAAATGCTCCTTAACGATCCTGCCCTCCGATATGATCCTATTCGCCATAGCCTGAGCCTTAGCAAGCTCTTCAAAGCTTAGAGAATCAACTTCGATGAAGACCCTGCCAGACCCATCGTATACCTCAACCTTCCTAACTTTAAAACTGCCCTTAATCCTCTGGAGACTACCCATTAAAACGTGTTCAGCAGTATGTTCCCTACTCAACGATCCATCGTTTTAAAACAGCAATGTAATCTTTAAAAGCCTTGTTGAATAAATGCTTACCAAGTGCTTTCGCTAATGCTAGACCCTCAAAAAGTGAGAGAGGACTTCCCAAGCATAGCTGGAGACTACATATTTATGAACAATGCTGATTCTACGGGTATCCCCATCCCTGTTTTAGAGAGGGTGTTAGCATATTACAACGAGGTTAAGAGCAGACCTGGTTCTGAAAGCACCCCCTCTCACAAAGCTTTAGAACTATATCTGGAGGCACGTGATACGATCCTTAAACACTTTGGTATTACTGGAGAGAACATTATGTTTTCGTCAAGTAATTTCCAGAGTCTCACAGCTATTCTCCAGAGTATAGAGTTGAAGAATAATGATGTCTTCCTGGTCTCTTCAAATACTCAAGGCAGGATTGTAAATCTTATTAAGGAATACGTCAGCATGGGTAAGGGTAGAGTCGAAATATTCGACTTCGAAACCGAGGGCTTTGAGGAGAAGCTTAAGACTGTTATTAAAAAGAGTGTTAAAGCCGCTTTAATAAATCATGTTTGCGGGGCGACTGGAACGATGGTTCCATTGGATAAGGTTATACCTGTTCTAAAGGACAAGGGTGTTGTAACGATCCTGGATGCTACATACTCTGTGCAGAGGATGCATCTTAACTTACCGAAGATAGGGGTTGACTATGCCTACTTTAAGTCAGGCAACATTTTTAGCATAGAAGGAACTAGCATCCTCTATTTCTCGGAGGAGAGGGCTGATAGTATTAAGAAGACGCAAGGATACTTACTCATTAAACGTGGTGAAGAAGAGAAGCACATAGATACTGTTGCACTCGCAGCAGCAATAAGATACTTAGATGGCCTTGGCTTCGAGGATATTTTAAACCATGAGAGAAGCCTAGTAGATGAAATTGCGAGTATTGGTACTGGAGAGGGGATCTCTTTTCACCAGTCCTCTTCCAAGGATTCTAAGACTGGAATACTTTCAATAACAATGGATAATCTTCCCTCAAATTTCCTACAGGCCATCTTAGAGGATCAATTCCATATAATTGCCGAATCAGGAAGCTTCGACAGCCCGCTTCTCCTGCAAAAGACCGGTGGGAGAAATGCTCTTCGATTCTCCCCAACAATTTTCAATACGGTTGAGGAGGCTAGAAAAGTCGGGGAAAAGATTGCTGAAATAAGGGAATCATGGAAGGAGCGGGTTGTTGAAAAGACTAGTGAAGAACAGCAGGCCGGAATAGGGTGATCTAGAGGAGAAAGACTATTTAACCGCCCTCATAGCAATTATTGCTCAATGGTGAGACAAGAATTCGCAGAGTTTAGAAGATTGACTCCAGGATACGACTGCGGGCTCTGTGGAAATGCTTCATGCTCCACTTTTGCACGCAGGCTATTACTGGAGGCCAATAGTATCTCGGATTGTCCGATACTTCAGAACGAGGGCTATTCTGATAATAGGAATAGGATTGGAGAGATGCTCAAAGACGGGGTTGTACATAGTTCTTCCTCTATAGTGACAATTCCAGGTCTTAAGGCTAAGTATGCGCATCCAAATTATTTCGAGGATCGTGTTGAAAAGCTTCCAACAAGGTTTCTGGATTATGATACTGCATACTACCTTCTAGGCTTAATGTGGGAGATCAAGGATGATAAGGGGGCTAAGACAGAAGTAATAGATACTGTCTTTGGGAACATGAGGTTTCTCATAACAACAGGTGGGAGAATATGTGTTAACATCGGCGACCAAAGAGTTGAAGAAAAGGAGCTCGTACAAATACTGTATAAGGTTCTCTGGGGCGCAGTAGACTTGCTCCGCAAGGCTGAATATGCCCCAGGAACGGTTGTACACTCTTAGAATACGTTGGAGGCTGCTGCCTAGACTACAGCCTGCCCTCTGGACCGCAGCTGACTAAGGCTCCTTTCCTCCAAAGGGGCCCGCCTAGACGTATTGATGAAAACCCAGAGATAATGCTCCCGTCCCTACATCGGATACTTCAAGATGCTACAGGAGACGATTATGATGATTATCTTAAACAGGCTGGAGAAATACTCATGAATATAGGGATGGTTGTCGAAGGGTTGGGGAGTAGTCAAGCCAAGAATATATCGTTGCTAATATCTAAACACAACGATTTGATGAGGAGAATCGTTAAAGATATTGCTTCAGTAAGCATCCAGGAGGCTTCTAGGCTTATTGTACTTGCAGGGCTTATCCTGAATCTCAAACGGGCTATCGAAGCACTAGACGCCATATCTTTCCTTTTCGAAGGCGGTGAGGAGCCGGTGGAGGCGCAGAGGAAGAACGTGAAGGAGGCTTCTGAAATACTTCTAAAAGCCTTCGGAAACATAAAGGCGAGAAGGGAGAAGGAGCTGGATGAAATCCTCTCAAGGTTTAAGCTTCTAAAAATGACCCTTGGCGGTATTGACAGGATAAGAAGCAACACCATTGCCATACTTGTTTACAAGATGGCCTATAACGGTTATTGTGCAGCAAGGGTTGCTAGGGGGCTTGTATAGCCTAAGCATTATTCCGCGGTGAAAATTGAGCCTTTGCAACGAGGCAGCCGAGAACATATACGTAAACCATTTTTAACCACCCTCAATTATTGAACTATTTAATACTGATGCCAAGTGTTGAATTACTCCCCTGATTCCCGAGTCTTCAAATCATGTATTATGAATAACATGATGTGATTACGATGCAAGACTACAGATTGTAAGCTTGAAATGCGAGCCTACCTTAAATATTCGACTTATTCAAATAGTCTTGGAGGTGAAGAAAGGTGATATGGAAAAAAGGAAAAAAAATCAAAAAGAAAATCGATTGGGAAGAGGTCGTGAAGGATCTTCGGGCAGACCTGCCGCCTAGACAGTACCGTAGTGTAAGACTATTTTTCAAATAGCCCTACTCTACAACTATCTATGGTTTTTTGTCTAAGCATAATTCCAGTCTTATCGCTAGCTAAGTCTTCAAAGCCTCGACACCCGGGAGCTTTTCTCCAGAGAGATAGCTGATTAAAGCCCCTCCTGCAGTGCTTACGAAGCCAATTTTATCATAAACGCCTGCTCTCTCCAGTGCTGAAATAGAGTGCCCACCGCCTACTACAGTGAATGCTTTTGAAGACGCTGCAGCCTTATAGAGCTCTATTGTTCCTTTTGCAAAGGCTTCTTCCTCGAAGACGCCGACGGGACCGTTGAACACTATTGTGCTCGCATTACTAATCTCCCTACAGTATACTCTTATTGTTTCAGAACCAATGTCTTTCAACGGGTTTTCAACGGGTAATTGTGAAACCATGTATTCAACTCTGTCTCCGTTAATATCCGCAGCGTAATCGTAAGGAAGCATTACTCTTTGAGAATGCTTATTGAGTATTTTAGAAGCGTTTTCTCGGAACTTGCTCAAACCCTTCTCCTCCATAAGCCTAGTAGTAATACTCCCAAGCCTAAAACCTGCAGCCTCATGGAAAACCTGGGCGATCATGCCTCCCAGCAGAACCTTATCGGCAATCCCCTTATCTAAGACGTTCTCAATAACCTTGAATGTTTCCTTAGCCTTTGCCCCTCCCAATACGTAAAGGCAAGGCTTTGAAGGATTATCTACAACCTTCTGAAGGGCCTTCAATTCCCTCTCCATAACCCTACCCGCTGCCGACGGCAGCACTGCCGTGAAACCTATGACGGAAGCATGAGCCCTGTGAGATGCGGAGAAAGCATCGTTCACAAAAAAGTCTGCCAATGGAGCTAGTGTTGAAACCAACACGCCTCTCGCATGCTCCTCCGCCGTCTTAGTCTCCGTCTCCTCGTCGAGCATCCTAACGTTCTCAAGGAGAAGCGCTTCACCGGGTTTCAGCTCTCTCACAGCATTTACAGCAGCGACTCCGACAACATCGTTAACATACTTAAGGTTCTTAACATACTTCAACATAGCCTTGTAATGCCTGCTGAAATCGCTGAAATCCGGATCGCCCTTCCTACCTTGATGTCCAAGTATCACCACCTTAGCATTCTTTCTTAAAAGCTCGTTAACGGTCTCAGAATGCTCCCTTATCCTTGAATCATCTATAATCTCAAAGGTCTGAGGGTCCAGTGGAGAATTTATGTCAACCCTGAGGATAACGGTCTTATTGTTAAAGTCAAAATCGTCTAGAGTCCTGAACTTTAAAGCCATTTTCCATCTGCTGGAAGATGTTTAAAGACCTTTTTTAAGTTATCTCTTTTAAATATTAAACAACATTGAGGCTGTGAATTGAGAAAAAACAGTTTTAACTAGTAACTTAATAAATATTCTAAGCCTGAAGCCGGATGCGGTAATAATTTACGGAATGGGGCCAAGGGGGCTTAATGGTTTTCAAAAAAGCGGGAGTAGCTGTTCTAAGGGCTAATGCAGACACCGTCAGAGAAGTCATTACAGCCTACAAGCGTAATGAACTCCAGGAATTGACCGAAGGATGTCATAAAGCTCAGCACCGTCATTAAATTTTTCTTTCTAAAAGAATTTTTCAACAATTTTTAATTAGAAAGATGTGTTTTACATGGGTCGAAATCTTTAAAAACGAACAATCTGGACTTTTGCCGATTGGAAATGGAGCAGGAAAAACAGGAGGTTTACAGGGAGTTCAAGGAGTACCTTATTCCCCCTTCTTGGAAGGACAGGGTTTGGGACATAGAGGATTTTAAGAAGTTTCATGTGGAAACAGTCAAGAGT
>JAVZMD010000056.1:6082-9664 GCA_038883435.1 Thermoproteota archaeon | reverse complement strand
AAATATGTAGCTGTTTTAAATGGCAGGATGGTCGACTAGGATAAGCCGGTAAAGCGAACTTACAGGAAATATGGATATGTTCCAGTCTTCTTCTGGTTTAGAAGACATGGGTGGACCCTGGAAACGTATCTCCAGTTTTAAAAAGTATTTCCTAAACATCTTAAAGCTTATTATAGGAGGCCTCTAACCTTTTTTAATGAAAACATTCCGTTTGCTAGTATCTCTTGAGGAAGCCCTCAGATTGGTCTATAGCAGGATAAAGCAGGTTGAGGCTGTTGAAGAGGTTGATTTAGACGAGGCCTCTGGAAGGGTTTCTGCAGAAAACGTGAAAGCGCCTTTCGATGTCCCCCTTTTTGATAGGTCTGCCATGGATGGTTATTGCGTAAGAGCCGAGGATGTTTACAGTGCTAACCAGTTTAATCCGGTTAGGCTAAGGATTGTTGGAAGCGTTGGAGTAGATGAAGAACCAAAGATATCCATTAAGCCAGGTGAATGCGTGCAAGTGGCTACTGGAAGCATAATCCCAGAGGGCGGTAATGCTGTGGTAATGTATGAGCATACGGAACGTGTTGACGATGAAATACTGGTGTATAAGCCTGTATACCCTGGTGAGAATATTTCTAAAAAGGGTTCAGACATACCTGAGGGTAAAGAGGTTGTAAAAGAGGGGGATTACCTCAATGCCTCTAAAATAGGGATTCTAGCAGCGCTGGGAATAGGTAAAGTTAAGGTCTACAAGAAGCCTAGTGTTCTAATAATTCCAACTGGAAACGAGCTTGCTAAAGTTGGTAAGAGAAAATCTCCCACGCAGGTTTACGACATAAACTCTCACACTCTTGCTGCAATAGTAAAGGAGAATGGTGGAATACCCATTATACACGACATTGTTCCAGATGATGAAAGAGAAGTAGAGAAAGCCTTGGAAAAGGGTTCTGAAAACGACTTGATCGTAATAACTGGGGGAAGCTCTGTCGGTGCTAAAGACATTATTTACGATGTTTTAAACAGGAGGGGCGAGGTTCTTTTCCATGGTGTTCAAGTAAAGCCTGGCAAGCCAACAATAGGAACAGTCTTCAATGGTAAAATTGTCCTAGCCATGCCTGGGCATCCTACATCATGCTTAAGCAATGCATACTTGTTCCTCAGGCCCGTTTTAAGGAGGCTGGCTAGGCTCCCAGAAATGAATCCGAGAGTAGTTAAGGCTAGGCTTGCTAGGAGAGTGGTTGCTACTCTTGGAAGAAGGCTATTCCTCACAGTCAAGCTGATAGGTGGAGAGGCAGAGCCTGTTTTCAAAGAATCTTCAGCCATAACAAGCATGGCTGAAGCAGACGGTTACATCATAATACCTGAAAATGCCGATACTATTGAGAAGGGAGATTGGGTAGAGGTCTATATGTTTCAGTAGTATCATCTATAGTTTGTCAGAAGATAAAGACTTAGTAACAAGTAAATAAAACTCTCTAGTTTTCACCTGTACCAATCTAGACTATTCTCTATATAGTTGATCAAATTGTTAAAGAAGTCCTTAGTCTCCTTGTTCATACTAGTTTTAGAAATCAATTCCTTAGCTTCCTCCGCATACTTCTTCAAATCGTTTTTAGCATTATCCAATCCGCCTGTAAGTCTAATTACCCTCCTAACTTTATCAACTTCTTCCTGGCTAAGCTTATTCATATTCCTCAGGCTTTTGAACAGGTTTCTAACTTCAGGATTTTCCGTTTTAAGAGTATAAACAATATGAAGAGGCTTCTTTCCTAGAGCTACATCCCTACAAGGAGATCTCCCATACTGTTCTTCGGAGGTGAAGGTATCTATTATATCGTCTTGAATATCGAAAGCATAACCTATTCTTACGGCAGCTTCCTTCAGCAATTTTAAGTCTTCTTTGGGGGCTTCTCCAAGTATCCCTCCCGTCAACATTGTCACTTTAAAGAGTGAAGCAGCCCTCTTAGAAGCCATGATACGCCATTCATCTACATCAACATCCTTGTATTCGAAAAGTAGGTCGAGAATCTGGCTCTCATTAACCTCCCTATAACCTTCTGATAATAGCCGTATAGCATCATTAACCTTATTCTTTGGAAAACCAGAATCAATTATGGCTTGGACAGCCAGAGAGTATGCGATGTCCCCTAGGAAAACAGCAACCCCCTCTCCAAGCCTCTCGTCAAACTCTTTTGCAAAAGCCTTGTGGATTGTTTTCCCTCCCCTTCTAGTCTCCTCTACGTCCACAAGGTCATCGTGAATCAAAATACTCTGACGATAAAGCTCTATTCCACTACACACAGATAGTATCCTTTCATCTATTGTCCCAGTATACCCCTTATAGGTTAAGAGAGTACTGCATGAGGCTAGACGTTTCCCCCTCCTAAAAGAAAACTCCTTCAGGTTGGTATATACTCTGCTTATAAACGGATGATATTTATCAGCATTGTTGACAACATCTCTTAGTATTTCTTCCAGCTTATTCTCAATCAGCAAACCGTATTCGTCAATAATACTCTCCCAATTCATATTGTAACAATCAACTGTAAGTTCATAAATCTTTTAGAGAAACGATATGAAGACGGGTAGAAAATTATATAAGTATACAAGAAGCAGCCTAATTCAATGGTTAAAAATTCCTTGCAAGAACGTATTAAGATTGAGATACTTAAGATTCTGAGTGAAAAAAATAGTCCGATTGGTTCTACCACAATAACCAGGGAATTGGTTAAGAGAGGGATGTTTATAAACGAAAGGACTGTAAGAAACTATTTAAAATCTTTTGAGGAAGAGGGATTGGTACAGAGCCATGGTAAAAACGGTCGTTCAATAACTGAGTTGGGTTTAAGAGAACTTGTGAATTCTCTGACTTATCAACGTCTAGACTTCGTATTAACAAGGTATCTTTCCCTCGCATATTCAGTAACATTTACACCTAGGTCTGGTAGGGGGAGAGTAGTTGCAAATGTAACTCTCTTAGATAAGAAGAATATGGATAAAGCATTGGATGTTCTAAAACGTCTAAATCAAGCAAGATTGCTCCTGGCACCGTATTTGAAGATCGTAGATGAAGAAGAGAGTTACGAGAACATTTTTGTCGAAAAAGGGAAATCCGCCATTCTTACTGTTTGCAACTTAACTATTGACGGTATTTTTATACGCTCTGGAATGCCCCTAATATTAAAATACGGTGGGCTCGTACAGTTCGTAAACAAGACACCTGTTAGGTTTATTGAATTAATGTCTTATGAAGGAACAACTGTACCACCCTTAGAAGTATTCACCTATAGGAATATGACTTCGATAATAAACTATTTAAACACAGGAACGGGAATAATCCCAGCTAACTATAGGGAAATACCCAAGGAAGCACTTGATAGGGCTGAATCCATAATTTCCGAACTTTCCTCCATGGGTTGGAAAGTTATTTCAGTAATTGGCCACCCGGAGGAGCCTCTGCTTGGAATACCAGTCGGTGTAGGTAGGTGCGGAATATCTATAATAAGTGGAGTCACTCCCACAGCTGCTTTAAGAGAAATGGGTTTAGATGTAGATGTTTTTGCACCGCACTGTCTTGTTAAAATAGAGGATATGAAA
>JAVZMD010000056.1:0-6072 GCA_038883435.1 Thermoproteota archaeon | reverse complement strand
CCGTTAAACTCTAAACATTTGTCCAAAAATAGCTTAAAATTTTGTTACTTTTTTCAGTAATCAAATCTTTTAGAAAAACAATGTTAATAAAGTTTATATTACCGATCTTTACAGCCGCACCTCGGAAAGTGACGCAAGGGGAAGAAGTCGCTTCAAAAGTAATGCAGAAAATAGTTGAAGAAGGAATTGGGTTCATAGACTTGCAATTCACAGACGCTCCCGGACGTCTACAGCACATCACGATACCAACAATAAGGTTTAAGAGCAGTTATTTCATAGAAGGAGTCCTAAACTCGACGGTTCTTCTATTAGAGGATTCGTAGAAATTTTCGAATCGGACCTTGCTTAACACTGTAAAATAAATAATGCCTCACTCAAGGCTCGTTTTTAAGCCATTTTACATAAGTTTTCTCCTCATTTTCCTTACCACTTTATGAAAAGCACTGAAATGGTTGACAGCCATAGACCTTTGTTGATGTAAAAATTATACTGAAAGAGTATAGTAAATTTTAAATAGTTATACTGTAACAGTATAATTATGCTAAAAAGAGAGTTGGTTGAGGACTTCTTTTCTAGAAAGATTGGGTTTACTGGCATAAGGAGGGAATTAGAGATAAAGCCTATAGCAAACAAAATCATTTCTATTGTTGGCCCCAGGAGGTCTGGAAAGACTTGGTTCTTCTATTCTCTATTTGAAATCTTGGAAAAACCCATGTACGTGAGCTTTGAGGACATAGCGTTCAGGAATATCTTGGCCCAAGAATTTTTTGAGGTTATTAAGATATTTTCGCAGCAAAATTACGAGCCTAAAACTCTGCTCTTGGACGAAGTCCAAAACCTTCAACAATGGGAAATACTAGTGAGGTCTCTTCAGGACAGGGGATTTAGGATCTACCTCACCGGTTCTTCTTCAAAACTCCTTCCAAGAGAGGTATCCACCGAATTGAGGGGAAGAAGTATCACTTACCTTCTACTACCCTTTAGCTTCAGAGAGTTCGCTACAGCAAAAAATATTGACTTAAGCTCGAGAAGAGTAGAGAGTGTCGGAAGCATCTTGAGAAGCTTGAAGGAGTATTTAAAATTTGGCGGCTTTCCCGAGGTCATCATGGGGGAGAAGGAGAGGATATTGAAGGAGTATTGTGAAGAGATTTTCTACAAGGATTTTGTGGAAAGGCATGAAATTAAAAGCTTGGAATTTGGAAGATTTCTCTTTGAGTTTATGGTTCAGAATTTTTCAAAGGAAAGCAGTCTGAGGAAAATAAGGTCGTTTTTCGGGAAAAAGATATCCTACACAACTTTATACGATTATGTGGAAAAATTGCAGGATACCCTGACAGTTTTCTTCTTGGAAAGATTCTCAAAGAGCGTGTACTTGAGAAGGTCTTGGCCAAGGAAAATCTACATTTGTGATATGGGCATTCCCTCCGTATTTCAATTTTCCGAGAAAATTGGAGACAGGATGGAAAACGCTGTTTTCCTTGAATTAAAAAGGAGACAAAATGAATATCCTCTTCTTGAATTTTTCTACTGGAAAGATCGTCAGCAAAACGAGGTTGACTTCGTTATTAAGGAGGGGTTGAAAATAAAGCAACTTATTCAAGTTACCTATGCTTCAGGAAAAGACGAAGTTGAAAAGCGCGAAATTAAAGGTTTGATGAAGGCAGGCAAAGAGTTGAAATGCAAGGATTTGTTAATAATAACTTGGGATTACGAAGATGAGATTGAAATTGAGAACAGGAAGATAGTTTGCAAGCCATTGTGGAGGTGGCTGATTGAAGTAAATTTTTAGCCTTATCGACCAAAGTAATAGGAGGCCCGCCTTCTGAATAAGTCTCATGCTCTTAAGCAGTATTGAAAAACAGTGAATTGTCAATGAATGTCTTTGAGAAAACATGTTTGATAGTGGAGTTTGAAACCCCATCCTAAAGATTTGGCGTCTCCGATTAATCGGACCAATTTTCCGATAAGTTTATAAATACTTGCCTATTTTTAGGCACCCATGTCCGAAGAAACAAACCCCTTTAAAAACGCGCAGAGGCAGATAGATAAATGCGCGGAAGTACTCGGCTTAGACAAGGCAACCCACGCCCTTTTAAGAGAACCCATGAGAACGCTCATAATAAGCATACCCGTTAGGATGGACAACGGCTCCGTTAAGGTCTTTACTGGATTCAGGGTCCAGTATAACGATGCTCTAGGTCCCACTAAGGGCGGGATAAGGTGGCATCCTGAAGAAAGTCTCGATACTGTTAAGGCTCTCGCAGCCTGGATGACTTGGAAATGCGCATTGCTCGACTTGCCATACGGCGGAGGAAAGGGAGGAATCATATGCAACCCTAAGGAGATGAGTAATAGTGAGAAGGAGCGTCTTGCAAGGGGCTATGTGAGAGCTATTGCAAGCTTCATAGGGCCTATGAAAGACATTCCAGCGCCCGATGTCTACACTGACCCGCAGATAATGACTTGGATGATGGACGAATACTCTGCCATTGTCGGATACAATGAACCCGGGATGATAACAGGAAAGATGCATATTGCCGGCGGCTCAAAGGGTAGAGAGGATGCGACTGCGAGAGGCGGGATGTATGTCCTTAGAGAGGCTGCTAAGCATCTTAAGATAGGCCTTGAAGTAAACGAGGCTAACTTGTATAAGCCTCCAAACGATCTTTCAAATCTTCCAGATGAAATACCTAAGGACAAGAATACTATAACGGTTGCCATACAGGGATATGGAAACGCCGGGGCTCTAGCCCATTTAATGGTGACTAGGCTATTCAAGAATGCTAAAGTAGTTGCCGTTAGCGATTCTAAAGGAGGAATCTTCAACGAGGATGGATTGCCTTACAAGAAGGTTAAAGAAGTCAAGGATAAAACGGGAAGCGTAGTCAACTACGAACCGTCAAAGAAGGTTAGCAATGAAGAGCTTCTCGAACTCCCGGTTGACATTTTAATACCTGCAGCCCTTGAAAACCAGCTAACTGGGAAGAACGCTAATAGGATTAAAGCTAAGATAGTGCTAGAGCTTGCGAATGGTCCTACTACGCCTGAAGCTGATGAGATCCTTCATAAGAAGAAGGTGTTCGTAGTCCCCGACTTCTTAGCTAACGCTGGAGGCGTTACAGTATCATACTTCGAATGGGTCCAGAATCTTTCAAGATACTACTGGGATTATGAAGAGGTCTATAGGAAGTTGGATGCTAAGATGACTAGAGCATTCTGGGAAGTTGTCAAAGCTATGGAGGAATTCAAGTCTAAAAACATTGACCCCAGGACAGCAGCATACGTGGTGGCTGTACGAAGAGTAGTAGAGGCGATGAAGGCTAGAGGATGGGTCTGAATCTAAAAAACACTTTTTTACCCTGACGGTATTATTTTCAATATTTCCTTTTCCGGAATTATGAGCATACCGTATTCATCTCTATTGGCAGATCCTCCTTCAACATATTTGACGGAGTAGATATTTCTTAAAAGTACCGACCAGGACTTTGATTCTCCCTTAGCCTTAAATTGAATAACATTACCGTCTTTAAAGGCTTCTAGAATCATTGCTGTATCTCCTTTTACCGTTGGTACGCGCGTTGAAACCTTAGAACCGTCTTGAAGCTCGAAAACGTGGAAGGTTACGCCATCAGCGTAATCGTAGTCCGGCCTTTTATCATTGGCGCCAACGGGTATTACGCTATTTGGCCTAACCATTATAGGCAGACTTAGATAGCCGTGTTTCTCACGTACCCACCTCCGACCTTCTAAAACATTATTCGTTATAAAGTTCGTCCACTTTCCTTCAGGCAAGTAATAGTCTATAATGCCTTCCGGTGAAAAGACGGGCGCAATTAACAACGAGTCTCCAAGCATGTACTGGCGGTCTAAATAATCACATGTAGGGTCTTCAGGAAATTCAAGCATCATTGCTCGCATTACGGGTATTCCCTTCTCATGTGCCTCACATGCCGCGTTGAAAATATAAGGCATTAAACGGCATTTCAACTTGGTGAAGAATCGTAGAACATCTACTGCTTCCTCATCAAAAACCCAAGGTACGTGATAGCAACTGTTACCGTGAAGCCTACTGTGCAAAGATAATAAGCCGAATGCGCACCAGCGTTTGTATATATCCGGTGAAATAGAATTATCCAAGAAGCCTCCAATATCGTGACTCCAAAACCCGAAGCCTGAGAGACATAGGGACAAGCCCCCCCTTAAATTCTCCGCCATCGACTCGTATGTTGAAACAGAGTCTCCACTCCAGTGGACAGGGAATTTCTGGCAGCCTACTGTAGCTGAACGTGCAAAAACCACTGCCCCGCCCTTGCCGAACCTTTCTTCTAAAACCTTGAAAACAGTCTCGTTGTATAAGTAGGTATAGTAATTGTGCATTTTAACCGGATCAGAACCATCATGGTATACAACGTCTGTGGGAATTCTCTCTCCAAAATCTGTTTTAAAACAGTCTACTCCTAAGTCGAGCAATTCACGTAGCTTTTCTTTAAACCAGCGACGTGCCTCGGGGTTTGTAAAATCGACAATACCCATGCCTGTCTGCCATTCGTCTGTCTGCCAAATTTCTCCATTCTCCTTCTTTAAGAGGAAGCCTTTTTCAGCAGCTTCTTCAAAAAGCTCTGACTTTTGGGAAATGTACGGGTTTATCCATACGCAAACATGAAGCCCCAGCGACTTCAACCTGCTTATCATCTCCTTAGGATTGGGGAAGATTTCCTCATTCCATTTGAAATTGCACCAGTGCATTGCCCTCATCCAGAAACAATCGAAATGGAGAACGTGTAAAGGTATGTCTCGTTTAACCATACCCTCTACAAGATCCATGATTATTCTCTCATCATAATCCGTATGGAAAGAAGTGGATAGCCATAGTCCAAATGACCATGCTGGAGGAAGCTCCAGACGCCCTGTTAAAGCAGTATACCTGGTTAAAACCTCTTTTGGTGAAGGCCCATATATAAGGAAATACTCAAGATATTCTCCGGGGACGCTGAACTGTACTCTTTCAACGTTTTCAGTAGCTATTTCAAATGAGACACATTCGGGATGATTAACAAAGACGCCGTATCCGCGATTTGTCAAGTAGAAGGGTATGTTCTTATAAGCATACTGGCTTATTGTCCCAGCATCCTCATTCCACATGTCTATTGCCTGACCATTCTTCACGAAGCTTGTAAATCTCTCACCTAAACCGTAAACGCATTCGCCAACTTTTAATGAAAGCTGTTCTCTAGTATACCCCCCTTCAGGAGTATCTACGAAACCCATGGCTCTCCAACCACTGCTCGTAATAATCTTTTCACCATCTCTAAACGTCACCAACCATTCACCTTCCTTTTCAACACGTACTGTTAAGCTTCCACTGGTTAGCATTGCAACTTTCTCGTCATTTTTAATCTCCACTCTCGTATTAGGGTCGCTATTTACTTGGAAAAATGGTTTGACAGGTTTGTATCCTCTATGATGGTAGATTTGAACACGTATAATATTTGGCATCGGCGATGAGAAGCGGATAGTTAGAAGCGGATTGGAAAGAGTATCTACACGGTGTCTTATTTGCCTAGTCGCACCGTAAACCGTTAAAACATTAGGTTCAACTTTAACGTCGTAGACCTGCACAGGACAGTAAAGTGCTACACCCGGCTTTGTTCTCCATAAGCCTTCTGTAAACTTCATTTTGAGCTTTCTGATTACTCGATAAATCTATTAAGCTTTCTCCTCACGCTTCAACTAGCCTTTCCATAATCCCAATAAGAGACCTATGATAAACATTAGAGACGAGTAGGGCAGTATGTTTCCAAGACTACTGCCTAAGTTAATCACAGTAGGGAGAAACTCCATAGCTTTATCATAGAGGTCTTGAAATGTAATGCTTATGTAGCCAGTAATAACCAGTATTATTACTAGCAATATTATTGCGAAAATCAGCTTTATAGTTCGTTTTACTATGAAGCCTATGAGCAGACCGATGATGAACGGGACTACGACCGGGACTATCCAAGCTAATTCAGGCGGGACGGTAACCGCTGACATCGACTCATGAAAATAAGAAGCTTGTTTAAAAAGTTGTAT